>NZ_JAAGNZ010000002.1:303491-606982 GCF_010747415.1 Spirosoma agri
TGTTTACGGGAAAGACGGGCACTTTGCCGAAACAATGCCCGGCCGTGGCGGGATAGATTATGGCGCGTACCTCCGTAATGTGACAGCACTACCGCGAGAAGTTCCCCTGTTACTAGAGCATCTACGGACGCCCGAAGAGTATGACGAAGCCCGGCAATTCGTTATCAATCAGGCTACTAAAGCAAAGATTCAACTCGCCTGAAACGAAACTGACCGGCCACGGACCTATTCCGTTTATAAATCGGGGATTTCGCGAATTCGTACCTTCATGTGTGGACGCTCGCCATTGGGGACAATCGCGACGAATGTGTTATTGACCGTTTCGCCGTTGCGAATCATGTGGCCCGCCTGAATATTGGTGGTTGTCGTTACTTCTTTCCCTTCCGAATTTTTCACTTTTTGCTGGTAGGGGACTGTAAACGGGCGTGCCATGATCTTGCCGCTCTTTGCGGTCAATCGTTTGCCATTCGCGTTGAGGCAATCGAACGTGGCCAGTTCGTTGAGGTTTTCCTGGCCAAATACGGTCTGCCGGGGAAAAAATATTTTTGTGCAGTTACTCTTGTTCGTAACGTAAATCGTTACCTCATACCGCATAAAGGGCTCTCCGCTGATTTCGATACGGCGTTCATTATTGATCTCAAAGCCATAATCAATACCGTTTAGCTGGGCTGGCTTTCCGGCTTCAATCTCATAAGCCTGTTGAGCAAAAAGCGGACAATATACGGACAAGGTTAGCAGGCAACAGGTCAGGAAACGAATCATATTCATCGGTGGCTTAACGGCATAAAAATACATAGCGACCACTATATCAGGCAAGTCTGGGCCACTACTTCCATAAAACGGCAATCAGAATGATTGATAGTGCCAGCACTAACTGGACAACTATTTTTAACGTGAACGATTGACCATAATGGATTGGGTATAAAATAGCACCAACGATCACGCCCGTTACAAAGAACAAAAAGCGATTCGACCACATAGATCCGTTAAATCCCTCGACACCAAATTTTGATGCCTGAATCCACAACCACGCGCAGGCTACGGCTAGTACGTAAGGCATGGGCGATTGAATCCATTTGCTATTTTTAAACTGCCAATACATAATGTACCAGTGTCCAACAGAGCCAATCAGAAAGAGCAGGGTCGATAGCGCTATCTTGTGGTATTGCATCGCCAGTAAGCTGGTTATAAATAGTAAGGCTGATTTCGTGTTGTTAGCGTTGACGCACTGACAACACGAAATCAGCCTGGTGAACCAATTCCAATAGTTTTCAGCGGTGCTGACGGGATCAGACGGGCTTGCTTAGCAGATGCGGACGTTCATTCGCCACTTTCAGTATGAGTTCGCCAAAAAGCGTATTGGCCCAGGCGAACCATTTGCGGGTAAATTTAGCCGGATCATCCTGATTGAACGACTCGTGCATAAAGCCCGTACCCGCGTGGGTTTTCTTCAACTGGCGAAGTTGCGCCAAAATTTCCTGATCGTCGGTGGAGGTCAGTGCCCGCATGATCAGGCTCATCGGCCAGATGCTATTGACCAATGTATGTGGACTGCCAATCCCTTCAGCGGCTTTGCCTTTGAAAAAATAAGGGTTGTCGGCGCTAAGCACGAAACGCCGGGTATTTCGATAAAGCGGGTCACTTGCCGGGAAAGCGCCCAAGTAGGGCAGAGCCAGCAGATTCGGCACATTGGCATCGTCCTGAAGCAGGTGATTACCGTAACCGTCTACTTCCAGCGCGTACATTTTGCCGTATTTGGGGTGATTGTAAATAGCGTACTGTTTCAACGCGGCCTCGACTTCGCTGGCCAGTGCCCGACAGTCGTTCGCAAAGGCGGTTTCAGTAGGGTGAATCTGACCAAGCATGGTTGCCAACTGCCGGAACGAGACAACCGCAAACCAGTTCGATGGCACGTAAAACGGGAAAACCGTCGCGTCGTCGGATGGTCGAAAAATGCTGTGAATCATACCGGTTGGCCGGGTCGGATTGCCGTAGCCATCGCCCGGTACGGTATCCGTTGACCATGACGTTGTGCGGCTAAAATGGTAGGGCCCCCGGCTGGATTGCCCCCGGCTGGTTTTACGTTGTTGTTCCCGGCAGGTTTGCAGCGACAGTTTCATCGCCTTTAGCCAGTCTGCATCGAATGGGCCGATGTCGCCGGTTAGTTTCCAGTAATTGTGGGCTAGTCGAATGGGGTAACAAAGAGAATCCAGTTCCCATTTGCGTTCATGGAGGCCCGGTTTCATCGTGGTAACGTCTTTTTTCCACTCGCCCTCTTTGGCCGCATCGGCGTAAAAAGCATTGGCGTACGGGTCCCGAATGATGCACTGGTTTTGCCGCCGGATAACGCCTTCGATGAGTTGTTGTAATGGCTTATCCTGTTTGATCAGGGGTAAGTAAGGCCACACCTGCGCCGTGCTGTCGCGCAACCACATG
The DNA here is from genome assembly GCF_010747415.1 of Spirosoma agri. NCBI lineage: Bacteria > Pseudomonadati > Bacteroidota > Cytophagia > Cytophagales > Cytophagaceae > Spirosoma > Spirosoma agri. The sequence goes on from NZ_JAAGNZ010000002.1 coordinate 305,928, forward strand.
GCGTCGATATCGCCGGTAATGACAAACGTATCTGGCTTACCGGCAGCGGTGCTCACTTGAACCGTCGTGTCGAGCGTATTGGGAAAACAGTTTTCAAATAACCAGGCTAGTTCAGGGTCACGAACGGTTTTGTGTATCCGCTCGATGGTTTGTTCAACGGCCGCGCTGGTAAACTGACGCTTACCGGTAGCCGTCCGAACGAGGGGGAAATCGGAACCAGCCTGTGCCCATGCGGACTGAGAACTTAGCAATATGCCCGCGCTAGCTGCACCAGACTGTTGAATAAACTGACGACGATTCATGAAACGACAAAAATGAATTGACTATAAAAGAAGCAAAGAAAAAGAAGCCTTGCCTACAATCGGCTCCCCAGCTCCTATTATTTCTCAAATAGTGACCGTAACGCGGCTGGTAGGCTGCGATCAACATCCAGCGAAATCATAGTCAACTTTTACAAAGTACTGTCAAGCATAACTCATTTAGCGTGGTTTACGTTGGCTTCGTCAGCATAACGAAAGATAACCTAACGGATTTTCAATGACCTGCTCATGGCAGGCGGAAACGCGCCAAATTTTGCGGTCAATAAACGTATTTATGGTGAATAAGCGTATGTTTGTTCATTTGACTTCGAGCCTTACTGCTGGCTATTTCTAGGCGTATCGATCAGCTTACCTGCTTATGATTCATTATACACACCCCAGTCGAATTCTGGTAGCACTGGACTGTATCATTTTTGGCTTCGATGGAGAAGAAATCAAACTGCTGTTGATCAAACGAAATTTCGAGCCGGAAAAAGGAAAATGGTCACTCATGGGCGGTTTCCTGAACGAAACGGAAGACCTCGAAGTAGCTTCCCAGCGTATTTTATACGAGCTGACCGGACTAACCAACAACTACCTTGAGCAACTGCAAACGTTTGGCTCGGTAAGCCGCGACCCCGTCGAGCGTACTATTTCAGTCGTTTATTACGCACTCGTCAACATCGAGCAGCAAGACGTAACGACCATCAAGGCGCATAATGCCTATTGGATTAGCCTGAAAAATAAGCCTGAGTTGATTTTTGACCACGATGCTATGGTTGAACAGGCGCTGCGGCAGTTGCGCTACAAAGCGGCTTTGCACGCGATCGGGTTTGAACTGCTGCCGGAAAAATTCACGATTCCTCAGCTTCAGAAACTGTACGAAGCGATTTACAACACGAAACTCGACCGCCGAAATTTCAGCCGGAAAATTATATCGACCGATCTTCTGGTCAGTACCGGCGAAAAAGATACCAACTCGGCTACCAAAAAAGGACAGTTGTATAAGCTGAATGCCGAAAAATACCAGCGATACTTAACCGATTACGTAAGTTTCTTCCCGGAGCTAACCCTGCTGTAGAACTTGGTATAAAAAATAATTACTATTTCTTGTTGAAAGAACACAACGAATTTGTAGTATTGTGTCTGATAAACACTATTCGCAAAAAGACGTATTTTAACCTTCACAATCAGCCGTTGATTGATGAGCGTTGAGCTATAGAAGTAAGTCATCATTATGAGCAATTCATACGTTATCGGTGTTGACTTCGGCACTGATTCGGTCAGGGCGCTGATCGTTGATACGCAGACGGGGCAGGCCGTTGGAACGCACGTCCACGAATACCAGCGCTGGAAAAAAGGGCTTTATTGCGACCCGGCCACGTCGCAGTTTCGGCAGCATCCGCTCGACTATCTGGAAGGGCTGGAAGCCACCATTACAGCATCGCTGGCAAAAGCCCCAGACGACGTTCGGCAACACATCGTCGGCATCTCTATCGACACAACAGGGTCGACCCCCGTTGCCGTCGATGAAACGGGTTTGCCGCTGGCGCTTCGTCCCGATTTTACCGAGAATCCCAACGGCATGTTCATTTTGTGGAAAGATCATACCGCCAATGCCGAAGCGGAAGAAATCAACGATCTGGCGCACCACTGGGATACGGACTATACCAAATACGTGGGCGGCATTTACTCGTCGGAGTGGTTCTGGTCTAAGATGCTGCGAACACTCCGGGTTGATGAAGCCGTTCGGCAGCACGCTTTTTCGTGGGTCGAACACTGCGACTGGATATCGGCGGTACTGACCGGCAACACAAACCCATTGACCCTTCGCCGGTCGCGTTGTGCGGCTGGCCACAAAGCCTTGTGGCACCGTGAATTTGATGGTCTGCCGTCGGACGAATTTTTGACCCGGCTCGATCCGTTATTGAGCGGACAACGTGACCGCCTGTTTCGGGATACGTACACCGCCGATCAATCGATGGGTAATCTGTCGGCTGAGTGGGCCGAAAAGCTGGGCCTTTCGACTGGTGTTGTCATTGGGGTGGGTGCCTTTGATGCGCACATGGGTGCCATCGGTGCCGAAATTGAACCCTATGCCTTCGTTCGGATCATTGGCACATCGACCTGCGATATTCTGATGGCTCCTATCGAGGAAATCGGTCATCGGCTTATTCGGGGTATTTGCGGGCAGGTGGATGGGTCAGTCGCGCCCGGCATGCTCGGACTGGAAGCCGGACAGTCGGCCTTCGGTGATGTCTATGCCTGGTTTGCCCGCCTGATAACCGGACCCGTCCGTGAGCTACTGGGCGACGAAGCCGCCGACACGCTAAGCCGTCAGCTTATTCCGCACCTATCGGAGCAGGCGGCTAAATTACCCGTCACGGAGCATGATCTGATTGCGCTGGACTGGATCAATGGACGGCGAACGCCCGATGCCAATCACACGCTCAAATCAGCCATTGCCGGGTTGAATCTTGGTACGGATGCCGCTAAAATCTTCAAAGCGCTGGTGGAGGCTACGACCTTCGGGTCACGCAGCATTGTCGATCGGTTTATAGAAGAAGGTGTCCCGATCAAAAAAGTCATTGCCATCGGCGGTGTTGCCAAAAAATCGCCATTTGTGATGCAGACATTGGCTGACGTACTCAACAAGCCCATTCAGGTCGCCAGTTCCGACCAGGCCTGTGCGTTGGGAGCCGCCATGTGCGCAGCCGTAGCCGCCGGTGTCCATCCGACAATGGAAGCGGCTCAACAGGCCATGGGTTCGGGCTTCGACGCCGAATACCAGCCTCGGCCTGAGCAGGTCGCTGTCTACGAAAAGTTATACCAGAAGTACCTGAACCTGGGTGCATTCATCGAAAATAAACAACCAAGCAGTACTCAATCTAGCAAGCAGTATGCTCAATCTGAATCAATATGAAGTCTGGTTTATCACCGGAAGCCAGCACTTATACGGTGAAGAGACCCTTCAGCAAGTAGATACTCACTCCCAGATTATTGCCGGATTCCTGAATGACACGCCGACCATCCCGGTGCGCGTTGTGTTCAAGCCGGTCGTGAAAACACCGGACGAGATTTATAGCATCTGTCAGGAAGCGAATGTCGCCCCAAATTGCGTGGGCATTATTACCTGGATGCACACGTTTTCGCCCGCAAAAATGTGGATACGTGGGCTGACCGTGCTGAAGAAACCGCTTCTGCATCTACATACCCAATTCAACCGCGACATTCCGTGGGGCAGTATCGATATGGACTTCATGAACCTGAATCAATCGGCGCACGGTGACCGGGAGTTTGGGTTCATGGTGTCACGGATGCGCCTGAACCGGAAGGTTGTGGTTGGTTACTGGCAGCAGGACGATGTGCTTGATAAGATTGCCGCCTGGGCGCGGGTGTCGGTTGCCGCGTATGAACTGAAGACCATGAAAGTGGCTCGTTTTGGCGACAATATGCGCCAGGTTGCCGTAACGGAAGGCGATAAGGTAGCTGCCGAAATGACCTTTGGCATGTCCGTCAACACGTATGGTATTGGCGACTTGGTGGCGGTGATCGACCAGGTGACTGACACCGACGTAGACCGACTTGTGGAGGAATATGCCGACAGCTATACGCTCATGGACTCGCTGCTGAAAGGCGGAGCGCAACATAATTCGCTACGGGATGCCGCCCGGATTGAGGTGGGTATGCGCGCTTTTCTGAAAGATGGAAACTTCGGCGCTTACACCGACACATTTGAAGATCTGCACGGCATGAAACAGTTGCCGGGCATTGCGTCGCAGCGGCTGATGGCCGATGGGTACGGGTTCGGTGGCGAAGGCGACTGGAAAACAGCCGCGATGGTCCGTACGCTGAAAGTGATGGCGTCGGGTCTGAAAGGAGGGAACTCGTTTATGGAAGATTATACCTACCACTTCGATCCGGCTAACCCACTGGTGCTTGGTTCGCACATGCTCGAAATCTGTCCATCGATTGCCGCCGAGAAACCCACCTGCGAAATTCATCCACTCGGTATTGGCGGCAAGGCCGATCCAGTCCGGTTGGTATTCAACGCACCCGCCGGTCCGGCCATTAATGTATCGCTGATCGATATGGGGAATCGGTTCCGGCTGCTGGTCAACGAAGTAGAAGCTGTAGCGGTAACGGAAGCCCTGCCCAAATTGCCCGTTGCCCGCGCGTTGTGGAAACCCATGCCCGATATGCAAACGGGTTGTGCCGCCTGGATTCTGGCGGGGGGAGCCCACCACACGGTATACAGCCAAAACCTAACGACCGAACACATCGAAGATTTCGCCGATATGTTCGGGGTTGAGCTGGTCGTGATCGATAAGAACACAACGATCCGGCAGCTGAAAAATGAATTGCGCTGGAGCGAAGCCTCGTTCCGGTAATCCACAGACCCTCATACCCTCACCGCCCGGCCCTCTTCCGTTCTTGGAGAGGGCCGCCGTACACAAACGTTCCATTTTTTATGAAAAAAGTATCCTTGACCCTGGCCTTCGCCTGCCTGAGTTTTGTCGTTTCGGCGCAGAGCAAAGCAACGATCAGAGCCGATGAAGGTAAGCACATCATTAGCCGCCATATCTACGGCCACTTTGCCGAACACCTGGGTCGTTGTATTTACGGCGGTTTCTACGTCGGCGATAACAATAAGACCATCCCGAACAAAAATGGGGTGCGGCTTGATGTGGTCGATGCGTTGAAGAAGATGAAAATTCCGAATCTACGCTGGCCGGGTGGTTGTTTTGCCGATACGTATCACTGGAAAGATGGTATCGGACCGAAAGGAAAACGCCCGAAGATTGTGAACACCTGGTGGGGCGGTGTCACGGAAGATAACAGCTTCGGTACGCACGATTTTCTGAACATGTGCGAGCTGCTGGGCACAGAGCCGTACCTGGCAGGTAACGTGGGGAGCGGCACCGTGCAGGACCTCAGCGAATGGGTTCAGTACGTCAATTTCCCGAGCAACAGTCCCATGTCGGCGCTGCGGCAGCAGAACGGGCGGTCGACCCCCTGGAACGTTAAATACTGGGGTGTTGGCAACGAAGCGTGGGGTTGTGGGGGCAACATGAAACCCGACTACTACGCCAATATCTACCGGCAGTACAGTACGTTCATGAATGGGCAGGTTGGCAAGGAAAAGATCTTTCGTATCGCATCAGGAGCCAGTTCAGACGATTACAACTGGACCGAAACGCTGATGAAAAATATTCCCGGCAACATGCTCGAAGGCGTGGCGATGCACCACTACTCAGTGTTCGGCTGGGGGGAAAATGCGAAAGGCTCGGCCACGAATTTTACCGAAACCGACTACGCCCACACTATGAACGAAGCGCTGAAAATGGATGAGTTCGTGCAGAAGCATTCGGAGATCATGGACAAGTACGACCCGAAGAAAAAGGTTGCGCTGGTCGTCGACGAGTGGGGTGCGTGGTATAACGTTGAGCCGGGTACGAATCCGGGATTCCTTTTCCAGCAGAATACCATGCGCGACGCCGTACTGGCGGGGGCTACGCTCAATATTTTTCACAAGCACGCTGAACGGGTTCGGATGGCTAACCTGGCGCAGGCGATCAACGTACTACAGGCGGTTATCCTGACCGACGGTCCGAAGATGCTGCTGACGCCAACCTATCACGTGCTGGAGATGTATAACGTTCACCAGGACGCGACCATGCTGCCGGTCGATGTGAAAGCGGACGACTACAAAGTGGGTGAGTACAAACTGCCTGCCGTGTCGGTGTCTGCCTCGCGCGACAAAGCCGGAAAAACGCATATTTCGCTGGTCAACATCGACGCGGGTAAGCCGCAGACAATCACGGTGAACCTGAAAGGGATCAGTGCGAAAAGCGTGTCGGGTCGTATTCTGACGTCGGCAAAAGTACAGGACTTCAACACCTTCGCTCAGCCGAACAAAGTAAAACCCGTGCCTTTCTCCGGTGCCAAACTCGCCGGCGACGAACTAACCGTAACCCTGCCCCCGGTGTCGGTGGTGGTGCTGGAACTCTAATGAGCGAAAGAGTGAATGAGTGAAAGAGCGAAAAAAAATTGCTACATAATTCCCTCAATCACTCTTTCGCCTTTTCTCTCTTTCACTTATGTACACGTCCTTAAAAGAAGAGTGTTACGAGGCCAATATGCAGCTTCCGAAGCTGGGCCTTGTCTTGTTTACGTTTGGTAACGTGAGCGCCGTCGACCGCGAGCGTGGCGTGTTTGCCATCAAACCCAGCGGTGTGCCTTACGAAAAACTCCAGCCCAGCGATATTGTCATTTGCGATTACGACGCTAAGGTTGTCGAGGGAACCATGCGGCCATCGTCCGATACGAAAACCCACGCGCTGCTTTACAAAACCTGGGATAAGATCGGTGGGATCTCGCACACGCACAGTACCTACGCGGTGGCCTGGTCGCAGGCGGGTATGGACATCCCCATTTTTGGAACGACCCACGCGGACCACACCCATCAGGATATTCCGTGTGCACCCGCGCTGACCGACGAAATGATCCAGGGCGACTATGAACATGAGACCGGTCACCAGATCTTCAATTGCTTTGCTGACAAAGGCTTGATCTATAGTGAGATGGAAATGGTCATGTTGCAGAATCACGGTCCGTTTACGTGGGGGGAAAATGCTGAAAAAGCCGTCTATAACTCAGCTGTGCTGGAAGAACTGGCTAAGATGGCCTATCTGACGCTACAGATTAATCCCAACACGCCCCGCATTAAAGACACGCTCCGGTTGAAGCATTACGAGCGCAAGCACGGCACCAATGCGTACTACGGCCAGGGTTGCTAGATCACCTGACCCATTCATTCCTGCCGTGCCATGAGACCGGGCTACCGGAACAAAAGCACGACAAAACCCTAAACCAACATGAAACTCGGACTCGAAACCCTGGACTACGTAATTTTCCTGGTCTATTTCATTATCGTAGCTACCTACGGGTATTGGGTATACCGCAACAAAGGCAACCAAACCGCCGATTCCAAAGACTTCTTTCTGGCCGAGGGATCACTGACCTGGTGGGCTATCGGCGCATCCATCATTGCTTCCAACATTTCGGCGGAGCAGTTTATCGGCATGAGCGGACAGGCGTTTCAACTGGGTCTGGCCATTTCGGTTTATGAACTGGTGGGCGGTTTATCGCTGGTGATCATCGCGATTTATTTTCTGCCGATGTACATCAATAACAAGATCTACACTATGCCGCAGTTTCTGCAAATGCGCTACGATAAGCGGCTGGCAACGATCATGGCAGTGTTCTGGCTGTTTCTGTACATTCTGGTTAACCTGACGTCCATTATTTACCTGGGCGCACTGAGTCTGGAGAAGATGACCGGGTTCGATTTCATGGCCTGTGCCGTTTTTCTGACCATTTTCGCCGTCTTCATCACGCTGGGTGGAATGAAAGTGATTGGTTATACCGACGTGATCCAGGTGGTTTGTCTGGTTGTGGGTGGACTGGCGACAACGTATCTGGCGCTGAGTCTGCTTTCCGACAAAGTAGGTACGGGCGAGGGTGTGTTCGAGGGGCTGAACCTGCTCCGGCAAAAGGCGGATCACCACATGCACATGGTTTTCCAGAAAGGGGAGTACTTTGTGCATGACGGGCGCGGAGGTAAAATCGATGCGTATAACCAGCTTCCCGGTCTGATGATGTTTATCATCGGGGGGCAATGGATTGTCAACTTCAATTACTTCGGCTGCAACCAGTACATGATTCAGCGGGCGCTGGGGGCCGATCTGAACACGGCTCGTAACGGCGTTTTGTTCGCAGCTTTCCTGAAAATTTTGATGCCGTTCATTGTGGTTCTGCCCGGTCTGGCGGCTTATGTGTTGTTTCAGGAAAATGCCGATGCCGCTATTGTACAGGGCATCACCGACAACAACATCGTCAAGCCCGACAACGCCTATCCGGTGTTGCTTAACATCCTGCCAACGGGGCTGAAGGGGCTATCGTTCGCGGCATTGACGGCAGCCATTGTCGCGTCGCTTGCCGGGAAAGCCAACAGCATCTCGACGATTTACATGCTTGATATTCACAAGAAATTTTTTAATCCGAACATCAGCGAGAAGCAAACGGTTTTGCTGGGCCGGGTGGTTATTATCATTTCGTTTATCATTGCGCTGGTCATTAGCCCGTTCCTGAAAAACTTTGGACAGGGATTCGAATATATTCAGGAATACACCGGGTTTATTTCGCCGGGAATTCTGTGCATTTTTCTACTGGGCATGTTCTGGAAACGGGCTTCGTCCAACGGGGCACTGGCGGCTGCGGTCATCAGTATACCTCTATCGACGCTGTTCAAATACCAGTTACCCGATATGCCCTTCCTGAATCGTATGGGCACGGTATTCTGGATTTGCGTAGCCGTTCATGTTACTATCAGCCTGATCGAATCGCGTGGACAGACTAATCCGAGAGCCTTTGTTGTCAACAGCAATTGGTTTAAAACCAGCTCGTCATTCCGGGTTGGTGCGGTAGCCATCTGTTGTTTACTGGCGTTGGTATACGTTATTTTCTGGTAGCTAGTCGCCTTTGTGTAGGAGAGAGCAGGATCGCTTTCCGCTACATGCCTAAACCCCCCTGATCATTCATGAATCATTTAACACAACTTGTTGCTGTTGCCCTGCTGACGGGCTGTATCCTGATGACCTCCTGTAGTTCAAAGAAAAACTCCGACGACAGCCAGAAAGCTGGCATTGCCAAAGCCCCATTCGGTCAATTGCCCGATGGCCAAACGGCTGATCTCTATACGCTCCGTAATTCGTCCGGAATGACCGCGCAAATCACGAATTACGGCGGCATTGTCGTATCGTTGCGGACGCCCGACAAAGAAGGTACGTTTGACGAAGTGACACTGCGGTTTGATTCGCTGTCTACATACCTAGCGGGTAATCCCTTTTTTGGCGCGCTGGTTGGTCGCTACGGGAATCGTATTGCCAAAGGGAAATTTACGCTCGATGGTAAATCGTATTCGCTGCTGACCAACAACATGGGTAATCACCTGCACGGTGGGAAAGTAGGGTTCGATAAGGTGCTCTGGACCGCTACGCCCGTCGATGGCGAAGAACCCGCCCTGAAACTGGCCTACACGGCGAAAGATGGGGAAGAAGGATACCCCGGTAATCTGGCCGTTGAGGTAACGTACACGCTAACGAAAGATAATGCGCTGAAGATCGACTATCAGGCGACAACGGATAAACTAACCGTGGTAAACCTGACCAATCATACTTACTTCAATCTGACGGGTGGCGTCAAGCGTGATATTCTCGATCACGTTGTTACACTAAATGCCGATCGGTTCCTGCCCGTCAATGAAACGTTGATTCCAACCGGCGAGCTGAAGCCCGTATCGGGCACACCATTCGACTTTACCAAACCAACCGTAATTGGCACGCGAATCAATGATTCGAGCGATGTACAGATTAAGTACGGTCTTGGCTATGACCATTGCTGGATACTCAACGGCCCGGCCAATTCACTTAAACTGGCGGCTACGGTCTATGAACCAACCAGCGGACGGGTGATGGAGGTGCGCACCACCGAACCGGCCGTACAGTTCTACACCGGCAATTTTCTGGATGGTAAAACAACGGGTCCCGGCGGTGTCGTTTATAAAAAACGGTACGGTCTGTGTCTGGAAACCCAACATTATCCTGATTCGCCCAATCAGTCGTCGTTCCCAACCACCGAATTGCGCCCCGGTCAGACCTACAAGACCACAACGGAATATCGCTTCTCGGTGAAGTAATCATGTAGTTCGGCCTGGAATCCGGGGAGCTGAAGGCTTGGTTGTCGCTCGATTTTCCAGCCTTCGGCTACCCGGATTCCAGGCCGAACTACGTAAACGCGTAGCTGTCAGAGGAAGTTGTTGCTACATAGTGGGTAGTTTGTGAATAAATAGGACTTATTGGTTAACCATCTGTATCGATCAGGTAATCAGTTCTAAAAATTCCTAAATAGGCAATACCTAATACGTCTGCTCAACCGCTACTCCTTATGTTCTCCTCATTGACATCAACCCGTAGAAACTGGCTCCGGTTTCTGGCTACGGCGGGTATTTCCATTGGCTTATACGCCTGTATCAGCCCCCAAAATCTTACCAATCAGGCCGGGGGCAATTCGGTCGGTACAACGGCATCCGCCGACGAGGCCAATGCTGCGACCACTGAGGGTCCCGTCCCGACCGCACGGGCCAATCCCGCTCGTGTGTTGGTTTTCTCTAAAACGAAAGGCTGGAAACATACGTCGATTCCGTTCGGGATTGCGGCTATTCAGAAGCTGGGCCGGGAAAATAATTTTCAGGTCGATACGACGAAAAACGCTGACTACTTCAACGACGACAGCTTAAAGCATTATCAGGCCGTTGTGTTTCTTAGCACAACCGGTAATGTGCTGAATCAGACGCAACAGGCTGCGTTCGAGCGTTACATACAAGCCGGGGGTGGTTATATGGGTATACATGCGGCTGCTGATACCGAATATGACTGGCCGTGGTATAATAAGCTGGTGGGTGGCTACTTCGCAAGTCATCCGAGCAATTCCAATGTGCGCAAAGCTACCGTTGACGTAACTGACAAAAGCCACATTTCTACCGCTCACCTCCCTGATCACTGGGAGCGCACGGACGAATGGTATAACTACCGATCTTTCTACACGGATCTGAACGTGCTGGCCAATCTGGACGAAAGTACCTACGACGGTGGGACCAACGGCAGCAATCATCCCATTGCGTGGTATCACGATTTTGATGGTGGCCGGGCCTTTTACACGGGTGGTGGTCACGAAGATGCCAGTTTCAGCGAACCGCTGTTTGTTCAGCACGTGTTGGGTGGGCTGAAATGGGCGATGGGCGATGGTAAAGCTCTCGATTACGGCAAAGCCTACGCCGTGGTGATGCCGGAGGAAAATCGCTTCGTCAAGAAGGTGCTTGTCAATGACCTTAATGAGCCGATGGAATTAGCCGTTGCTGCCGATGGTCGGGTGTTTTATACCGAACGAAGCGGTAATCTGTCGGTTTACGACACGCGGACGAACACGAATAAGGTCATGCATAAATTTGCGGTGACGACCAAACAGGGGTTCGGCGTTCAGGGTATTACGCTTGATCCGAACTTCGCCAGCAATCAGTATCTCTACATTTATTATTCGCCCAATACTGACAAAGATCCGACGTATCACTTATCGCGTTTTGTCGTCAAGAGTGATAATACGCTCGACCTCGCTTCGGAAAAAATAGTGCTGAAAGTTCCCGGTGAATTCGAAGCCAGTGCGCACCACGGCGGGTCGCTGGCGTGGGATAAAGCCGGCAATCTGTTCCTTTCGACGGGCGACAATACGAATCCGTTTCCCTCAAATGGCTACGCGCCGATCGATGAGCGCCCGGATCACATAACCCTTGATGCGCAACGTTCGGCGGCTAACACGAACGATCTGCGGGGAAAAGTGCTGCGAATTCATCCCACAACGGATGTTGCACAGGCTGACGGTACCTACACGATTCCGGACGGCAATCTATTCCCGAAAGGAACCGCGCAGACACGTCCGGAGATTTACACGATGGGCTTGCGAAATCCGTACCGTATTGCCGTTAACCCGAAATCATCTGTCTTGTATTGGGGGGAAATCGGCCCAGATGCCGGGAAGGATAGCACGATTGGCCCCCGGGGCTATGATGAGTTCAATCAGGCCAAAAAGCCCGGTAACTATGGCTGGCCGTTGTTTATCGGAAACAGTCAGCCGTATCCCGATCTGGATTTTGCGACCAATGCCGCCGGACCGAAATTCGATCCGAAAGCGCCGGTCAACAGTTCTCCTAATAATACCGGCCTGAAAAATCTGCCACCCGCTAATTCGGCGATGATCTGGTATCCCTACGCGGCTTCCAAGGAGTTTCCGGAATTGGGCTTGGGCGGACGAAGCGCAATGGCAGGTGAGTTCTATACATTCGACAAAAGCGCAACGTCAAAAAACAAGTTTCCCGAATACTACGATGGTGCGTTGTTTATCTTCGACTGGATGCGAAACTGGGTCGTAGCCGCCCGGTTCGACAAAGACGAAAACTATGTCCGGAACGAACCATTCATGGCCGCGAACGGCGATTTTCGTCGGCCAATCGATCTGGCCTTTGGTAAGGATGGTGTCATGTACATGCTGGAATACGGCTCGGTCTATGGCGCGGATAACGACGATGCGCGGTTGGTAAAAATTGACTATAATACCGGCAATCGGGCACCCATCGCTAAAGCGGGCGTTGTTGACTCGATCGGTGTTGCGCAACGGAATGCACGGTCGTACCTGACTTCCGACGGACGGAATGCGCCCATTATCCGGGAGGCCATTGGGCAGGCACCCCTGCGGGTAAAGTTCACCGGACGCGGCACTGATCTGGACGATGACGACGCAGTTACGTACCAATGGTTATTCGATGGGAAGACCGTCGGAGCAACGCAACCCAACGCGACCTACACCTATACGAAGCCGGGTGTGTACAACGCCATCCTCAAAGTAACGGATCAGACAGGGCAGGTTGGAATGGACACCATTCTGGTGAAAGTGGGTAACGCCAAGCCTGAGGTGGCGATTACGACGACGGGTAATAAATCTTTTTTCTGGGAGGGTAAACCGTTCACCTACGCTGTAAAAGTGACCGACAAAGAAGACAAAACAGTCGATCCTAAGAAAGTTAAAGTCCTCTACGCCTACAGTCCGCAGGCTGGTGGCGCACCAACGGCGGCTCCTCAGCAGGGGCATCAGGATTTATCCGCCATCGGCAACGGGTCGTTAGGGAAAACGCTGGTCGCCAGCAGCGATTGTAAAGCGTGCCATACCATCGATAAGCCATCAGTGGGGCCAACCTTCGTAGCCGTTGCCAGTCGCTACAAAGGCCAGCCGGGAACGGTTGAACGATTGGCGAAAAAGATCATTGAAGGCGGGGGTGGTAACTGGAGCAAAGACCATCTGATGAGCGCACACCCGCAGATTCCGGTTCAGGATGCGCAGGAAATGGTGAAATACATCTTTTCGCTGACCGATAAGCAGAATCAAAAAGCGGTTCCGGCGCAGGGTACACTAACGCTGAACGAACACAAAGCCGAAGATGCGCGCGGTCAATACACGCTGTTAGCATCTTACACGGATAAGGGGGGGGATGTTGTTGGACCGCTAACCAGTACCGATGTTGTCACATTACGAAATGCTAAGGTCAAAACCCTGAACGCCGACGCCTATGTGGGGTTCCCGCGCTGGGGCAGCCGGTTAAGCGCCGGGGGGCACAAAGCCTACATTCTGTTAAAAGATATTGATCTGACCACGATCAAGTCGCTCACCTATGATTATTCGTCGGTCAATAAAGACGGTGAAATTGAAGTGCGGCTCGACTCCTACGCGGCACCGGTCGTCAGCCGAACGGCCTATAAAGCGACTGGCGACTGGAAAAAGAATGGCGAAATAACGGGCACGTTCGACAAACCCATAACTGGAAAACACGATGTGTATATCGTCGTAGTGAAACGCGATAAACCAAACACCGATATCATTCAGCTGAACAGCGTTCAGTTCAATCAGTAGGCTTATCGTAAAATAGGTTCTGTTCTTCTGTTCACATCAACCCTCCTGTTGTTGTCCACAAGACAATGACAGGAGGGTTTAGTATGGCAATCCTAGTAACTAGTGGCCAGCCGGTTTCGCTCTGGACCGATCGATACAACTCGTCAGGGCTCGATACGTGTGATAGGCCGCTTTCCAGATATGGCCCTTCAAACCCGTCTTGCGTTGGGGATCTTTGTCCAATCCCTCTTCGTACCATTCCCCGTGTTCGTGGTCGATCAGGTACGTTTGACAGTATTGCCAAAGCAGCTTGTAGTTGTCAAAATACCGTATGGGGTCGTTCGGAAATTTATCCGCCATGAGCAGGAGCGTATTGAGTCCTTCAGCCTGCGACCACCAGTTTTTGCTTTCCCGAATGATCGACATGCCGGGTTTGTCCTTAAAATAATACCCCTGATCGTAGAAGCCGCCCACCGTTTTGTCGAAGCCAGTGGACAGGGCATGATCGACCATGCGCTTGCCCACCGCCAGCGTTTTGGTATCGTTTTTCAGTCCCAGTGCATGAGAAGCCTCCAGCATCAGGTAAGCCGTTTCGACGTCGTGCCCAAACGAAACATGGTCCAGGTTTCGGTGTTTTAAAATCACCGCTTCCGACGAATCCCGGAACGATACCGGTGTCCAGTCGGGTTTGAAAAAGAGCACTAGACTACCTTTTGGCGTGGTGATCGTGTCCCGGATTAGCAACAGCATTTCGTTCAGCCGTTCGCGAACCAGCGGATCGGGCCATACCGCGTAAAGCTCGGTGAGCGCTTCGAGCAGGTGAATCGAACTGTTCTGGTCTTTATAGCCAATATCTGACGTAGAGGATACAGACGCGTCCCGTTTGATGGGTGTTCCATCCCGGCGCAAGTGTTGAAAATAGCCTTTGTGAACGGGGTCGTGACTGTGTTGTTCCAGCCAGCCGAACGATTTTTTCGCCAGATTCAGCGTAGCCGTATCGTGCGACATGTGGTAATAAGCACTCAGCGCATACAAGCCGAACGCATTGCCATACGCTTCTTTGTTGCCCTCGCCTTTAACGGTCCCTTTGCGGTCAACCAGGGTGTAGAAACCACCGAATTCCTTATCCCACATCACATCCCGCAAAAACTGGAAGCCGTGTCGTGAATTGCTTTTGTAGTACGTAATCGTCGGGTAGCGTTCAGCGGCTTTGGCGGTCGTCCAGACGTGGCGGGCCTGGGTCACGATCATCTTATCCTGTGGACCCGTTGGCTTAAAATCGTAGGTAAACGTGCTGAGAAATCCGCCGAATTCCTTATCCACCGCTTGCGGGTACCAGTCATTCAGCATCTCGGTACGAACCGATTTCTCCATCTCATCCGCAATGCGCGAGCGGTCAGTAATCGGTTTTTGGGCTAGGGACAGCTGTGAGAAACCCGTTGTCAGCGTAATGAGGAGAATTGTTTTGACGTTCATGTGGGTACGATCAGGACCAGAGGAAAAGAAAAATAGCTGGTTTTTATAATCACTCGACATCGTCAGATGTGCGATGATGCCGAGTTTACCCGGAACTGAACGTCTGTCATCTTAGCTAATCGGGAAGGGTTAACCAGCCCAGTTTTCCCGGTCCAAACTCCGGTACTGAATGGCTTCGGCAAGATGCTCGATACCAATATCGTCACTGGCCCCCAGATCAGCGATGGTACGGGATACTTTCAGGATGCGGTCATAGGCGCGGGCCGATAAGCCAAGCCGTTCCATGGCCTTTCGGAGTAATGCTTTACCAGGATCGCTGATGACGCAGATTTCCTTCACCATTTGCGAGGGCATCATCGCGTTGGAATAAATACCCGGCTGATCGGCAAAGCGGGTTGTTTGCATCGCCCGCGCCCGAATGACGCGCTCCCGAATAACTTCACTGGATTCGGCAGGTCGGTTCGCCGTCATCTGGTCGAACGAAACCGGTGTCACCTCAACGTGCAGATCAATCCGGTCGAGCAGAGGGCCGCTTACTTTGGCCAGGTATTTCTGAACAACACCGGGTCCACAGACGCATTCTTTTTCGGGGTGGTTGTAGTAACCGCACGGGCAGGGGTTCATGCTGGCGATCAGCATAAAACTGGCCGGAAACTCTACCGCCCACTTGGCCCGCGAAATACTGACTTTACGATCTTCGAGGGGCTGACGCATGACTTCCAGCGCCGACCGTTTGAACTCGGGTAACTCGTCCAGAAACAGCACCCCGTTGTGTGCTAATGAAATCTCGCCCGGCTGCGGAAAACTGCCACCGCCCACCAGCGCAGCATCGGAAATGGTATGGTGCGGAGAGCGGTAGGGGCGGGTCGCAATCAGGTTGGCGCGACTGCCGAGTTTTCCCGCAACGGAATGAATCTTGGTTGTTTCCAGGGCTTCCTGTAACGTCAACGGAGGGAGAATACTGGGTAACCGCTTCGCCAACATCGTTTTACCAGCCCCCGGCGGCCCGATCATGATGACGTTATGACCACCAGCCGCAGCAATTTCCAGAGCTCGCTTGATGTTTTCCTGACCCTGCACGTGCGAGAAATCGACGTCGTAGGCATTCAACTGGCTCATGAACAAATCGCGGGTGTCGCTCACTACGGGTTCAATAGCTCGCTTGCCTTCAAAAAATTCGATGGCTTCCAGAATTGTTGTTACCCCAATAACGTCCAGATTATTGACAATGGAGGCTTCCTGCGCGTTTTCGACCGGAAGGACAAACCCCTTATACCCCTGTTTACGCGCTTCAATCGCTATTGGCAAAACCCCTTTAATTGGCCGCAGGGTGCCATCGAGCGCTAACTCGCCCATGATGACGTAGTCCTCAAGATTTCGTTTCGTCGTCATTTGTTCAGACGCCTGAAGTACGCAAAGACCAATCGGCAGGTCATAGGCGGAACCTTCTTTCCGAATATCGGCGGGCGCTAAATTGACAACCACTTTCTGACGCGGCATTCGGTAACCGAAAAACTTGAGCGAGGCTTCAACCCGTTGTTCGCTCTCTTTAACGGCGCTGTCGGGCAGACCAACCAGGTGGAAATGCAAACCCTGCGCGACGACGACTTCAATGGTAATCAGACTGGCATTGACGCCATACACAGCCGCGCCGAAGGTTTTAGCTAGCATGAGAAGTTCTTAAGTAAACTATTTTTGAGAATAGGTTTTAAAAGTACAGTATGGCGAGCCAATAAAAAAGTAACGAATCACTTTTTACGACTTCCCGAAGAAGCGCTGTACACTAAAACGCTGTCAGATTTTTTCGGCAATACGCAGTTTTGCACTTCGGGCGCGGGGGTTGCGGGCAATCTCTTCAGGGGTAGCTTCAACCGGTTTCCGCGTGATGGATTGCAGCGGTTTTAGATCGTTGCCGAACAAATCCTTCTCGACTTCTCCCTGAAATTTCCCTTTGTTGATGAAGTTTTTTACCAGCCGGTCTTCGAGAGAATGATACGACATAACCACCAGTCGGCCGCCTGGCTTTAGTATCTCCGGAACCTGTTCCAGAAATTCTTCCAGGGCCTGCAATTCTTCGTTTACTTCAATGCGCAATGCCTGAAAAACCTGCGCGAAATATTTATTTTCCTTGCCGCGTGGCGCGTAGCGTTGAAGCGCATTTTTGAGATCGTTGACCGTGTTGAGTGGGCGATTCGAGCGGGCCGACACAAGAGCAGTTGCTGCCGTTCGGGCATTAGTGATCTCGCCATACATACCCAGAATCCGGTGCAGATCAGCTTCGGAATACTCATTGACCACCTGCCGGGCCGTGCGGTCGGCCTGTTGGTTCATACGCATATCGAGGTCGGCATCGAAGCGGGTCGAGAAACCACGTTCGGGCGTATCGATCTGGTGCGATGAAATACCCAGATCGGCCAGAATTCCGTCAACCTGTTCTGCTTTATACAGACGCAGGTATCGTTTGATATTGCGGAAATTAGAGGCTACGAACGTCAGCCGCGAGTCGCCGATTGCCTGAGCGTTGGCGCGTGCATCAACATCCTGATCGAAGCCAAACAGTCGCCCAGGCGAATCTGGCCCCGGCTCAAGCTGGTTGAGGATTTCGCGGCTATGCCCGCCCCCACCAAATGTGATGTCGACGTAGGTGCCGCCCGGTTGCAGATTGAGGCCATCGATGCAGGCTTGCAGTAAAACAGGTTCGTGGTACGTTGTCATTCAGAAACTAACCTTCACTAGAGGTCGTTATTTTGGACGTTGAAGCTCAGCTACCGGACGTTATGCGTACGCGTAAAAGCGTATTTTTGTCTACCAGCTATAACCTGCATCCTGAATTGATCAAAACAATGAAAAAACTCCTTCCTATCGTAGCCGTCACGTTGCTGTCAGCGACAGCCGCCTGTTCGGGCCAATCTACACCGGCAACGGTCAAACCCGGTACGTACCGCGCTGTTCTGAAAACCAAAGGGGGTGACCTGCCCTTCGGCTTGTCCATTCAACCCACAGCCGGCGATCCTAAAACCTACACGGTTTTTGCGCTGAATGGCAGCGAACGGCTACCAATGGACCCGGCTATCGTGCAGGGTGATTCGATTCGGATCCCAATGGCGTTGTTCGAATCGGAATTAGTGGCAAAGATAACGGATAATACGCTCCGTGGCGTCTGGCGTCGACGCCGGACGGCGCAACAATACCAGACATTGCCGTTTGAAGCCCAACAGGGCCTTTCGTATCGGTTTACGGCCGACACAAAACCGGCATCGGCTAACCTGACGGGTAAATGGGCGGCTGATTTTGGCAGCAAAAGCGGGAAAGTCGATACGGTCAACGCGGTGGGCGTATTTGAGCAGAAAGGGAATCAGGTGACGGGCACGTTTTTAACGCCCACCGGTGATTATCGCTACCTCGACGGAAACGTGGTGGGAGATAGTTTATTCCTGTCCTGTTTCGATGGGTCGCACCTGTTTCTCTTCAAGGCGAAACACAATGCAGCTACCAAAACGCTCACGGGTGGTTTTTGGGCCGGGGTGTCGGGCTATGAATCGTGGGTAGCCCGTTTCGATCCGAAAGCAGAGTTACCCGATCCGACGAAGCTGACATTCTTAAAACCGGGCTCGAAAACGCTCAACGTGTCGTTTCCCGAACCAAACGGAAAGCTGGTCTCGCTGGCTGATCCGCGTTTCAAGAATAAAGTGACGATTGTACAGATTCTGGGTTCGTGGTGTCCGAACTGCATGGACGAGACTAATTTTCTAAGCCCGTGGTATAAGCGGAACAAACAGCGGGGCGTCGAGATATTAGGACTGGCTTTTGAACGGTCGCCCGAGATGGCTGAGTCCGGACCGAAGATCGAGCGAATGAAGCAGCGGTTCAACATCGACTATCCGATTGTACTGGCCGGTACGAATGACAAAGCAAAAGCATCCAAGGCGTTGCCCGATCTGAACGCGGTAGTAGCTTTCCCGACGACAATTTTTATCGACAAAAAAGGACAGGTACGCCATATCCACACGGGTTTTTCCGGTCCTGGCACGGGTAAATACTACGATCAGTACGTGGAAGAGTTCAATCAACTGATCGAGAAGATGCTGGCTGAGTCGTAAGGTATAGTCTAGACCGCCGGGCGGTTTAGACTGTATGCATGCATACTATTTTGGAAAAAAGTAGTAGATTTACGTCCAGAAATTGGACAGCGCAACACCGCCATGAAAAAAGAGAAAACAGTAGATTTTCATATAAAGTGGGCCTGGCATGCTATTTCGCGCATGTATAATGCACATGCGGGACGCTTTGGCATTACGATGGCAATCGGCTATGTGTTGCTGAATATTGATCTCGACGAGGGCACACCCGCGACCAAAATTGGTCCGTTACTGGGTATGGAACCGCGTTCGCTGGTTCGTATGCTGAAAAGTCTGGAAGAACGGGGGCTGATCCGTCGTGAGGTAGACGAAAATGATAAGCGGTTCGTGCGGATCTACCTGACCGAAGAAGGGAAAATCAAGCGGGAAATGGCTCGTGAAGGCGTCATTCAGTTTAATAATATGCTTCGCGAACGAATTCCTCTCGACAAACTGGTTGTTTTTCTAGACGTTATCAAAGAGATCAACTTAATGGTAGAAGACGAGAACGCGAAAATCAAAGCCGCCGAACCGGAGGAATTACCACTCGACTAAGTAAACTAAAAACCGGAACGTGGCTTGAACGACAAATCACGTGTTCAACCCATTCCTACTATAACAAAGCCATGGAAGCTACCCTGGAAAAACCCAAAAGTCAGACAAAAAATCGGACCATCCGGCGCGTGGCCGTGTTAGGTTCTGGCATTATGGGATCGCGTATTGCCGCCCATTTTGCCAATATTGGTGTGGATGTCCTGCTGCTTGATATTGTTCCGAAAGAGCCGAATGCTGCTGAACAGGCAAAGGGGCTGACCACCGAAAACCCCGCGGTGCGTAATCGGATTGTCAACGATGCGTTTCAGACCATGCTGAAAGCCAGTCCGGCCTCATTGTATACTCCTAAATTTGCTGACCGGGTTAAGCTGGGTAATTTCGACGATAACTTAAAAGAAATTGCTACGTACGATTGGGTGATTGAGGTCGTCGTTGAACGGCTGGATATTAAACGATCTGTCTATGAGCGGATTGAGCAGTTTCGCAAACCGGGAACGCTGATCACCTCGAATACATCGGGTATTCCCATGCACTTGCTGACGGAAGGCCGAAGTGAAGATTTTCGGCGTAACTTCTGCGGAACGCACTTCTTTAATCCGCCCCGTTACCTGCGCCTGCTCGAAATCATTCCCGGTCCCGACACTGACCCGGCTGTCATTGATTTCCTGATGAATTATGGCGATTTGTACCTTGGTAAAACGACTGTATTGTGCAAAGACACGCCTGGGTTCATTGCAAACCGGCTGGGTATCCAATCATTGATTCAGACTATCCGCGTGGCTGAACAGCTCGGCCTGACCGTCGAAGAAGTTGACAAGCTAACGGGACCGGTTGTGGGACGCCCAAAATCGGGTACGTTCCGGTTATCGGACGTTGTGGGTCTGGATACGACCGTCAACGTGGCTGGTAACCTCGTCAACATGGAGCACGACGAATCGCGGTCGTCGTTCGAGCTTCCCGCTTCGGTACAGAAGCTGATGGAAAACAAATGGCTGGGTGACAAAACCGGTCAGGGGTATTACAAGAAAACGAAGGACGAGAAAGGGCAGACGCTGATTCTGGCGCTGGACCTGAAAACGTTCGAGTATAAGCCGTCGGCCAAAGTAAAATTCGGGACGCTGGAAAGTACAAAGGCGATCGACAATCTGAAGAAACGCTTCCCCGTATTGATTGCTGGCAAAGACAAGGCGGGTGAATTTTATCGCCAGACGTTTGCCGATGGGTTCCGGTATGCCACCTACCGTATTCCCGAAATTTCGGATGAGCTTTATCGGATCGATGCCGCCATTACGGCTGGTTTCGGCTGGCAGTTGGGCTTGTTCGAAACGTGGGATGCTATCGGCGTCAAACAAGGTGTCGAACTAATCGAGTCGTTCGGTCAAAAGCCAGCCCAGTGGGTCTATGACATGCTGGATGCGGGTTTTGACTCATTTTATAAGGTTGAGAACGGCAAACGAAAATACTACGACATTCCGACAAAGAGTTACAAAGTAATTCCGGGCACGGAGGCATTTACCATTCTGGAAAACCTGAGCAACAACATTGTCTGGAAAAATTCGGGAGCAAACGTCGTTGATCTTGGTGATGGCATTCTGAACGTGGAGTTCCGCAGTAAAATGAATACGTTCGGTCAGGAAGTGTCGGAAGCGTTGCTGAAGGGTATTTCGCTGGCCGAGAAGGATTTTCGGGGCCTGGTCGTAGGCAATGATTCAGCTGATGCGTTTTCGGCAGGGGCCAATCTGGGTACCTTGTTTATGTACGCCGTTGAGCAGGAGTTCGATGAGGTGAACCTGATGATCGCCCAGTTCCAGAAACTGATCACGCGCTTGCGCTACTCATCAATCCCGGTCGTCGTGGCTCCGCATACACTCACGCTTGGCGGTGGCTGCGAGGCCGTTCTGCACGCTGACCGGGCCGTGGCTCACGCCGAAAGTTACATCGGTCTGGTTGAAGTGGGCGTTGGCTTGATTCCGGCGGGTGGTGGCACAAAAGAGATGGCGGCTCGTGCGTCTGACCTCTACCAATCCGGCGATCCTGAACTGAATATCCTGCAAAATGTATTCATGAACATCGCTACGGCAAAGGTGTCAACGTCGGCCCAGGAAGCGCGCGACATGAACTACCTGCGCTCGACGGATCAGATCGTGCTGAATCGTAGTCGTCTGTTGGCCGAAGCTAAACAGGCCGCGATTGAACTGGCCGAAGATGGATACACACAGCCCAAACCACGCACGGACATAAAAGTACAGGGCAAAACAGGTATTGCTTTGTTCAAAGCGGGTATCACGGCGATGCACATGGGCCGATACATTTCGGATCATGACCGGAAGATTGCCGATAAACTGGCGTACGTTATCTGCGGTGGCGATCTGAGTGCTCCCCAAAACGTATCTGAACAGTATTTGCTTGATCTGGAGCGCGAAGCCTTCCTATCGTTGTCGGGCGAGAAGAAGACACTGGAACGGATTCAGAGTCTGCTCACGGGTGGTAAACCCCTGCGGAATTAAGGGTTGATTTGATTGATGGTTCATACGCCGTATCTCGAAGATACGGCGTATGAACCATCAAAGACGCTAGACGTTTTCGGCCTGTTTTTCTTTGCGAGCGTTCAGGTAGCCTTTGACCACGGTAAATGTCGTAACGGCCAGAAAGAAAAGGATAATCCAGTGGACATAATTGATAATCCACGGAAACCGCTCACCAAAATAAAAGCCCCCACCAACGAGGGTCAGTACCCATACGGAAGCTCCAACAATATTATACAGGACAAAAAACTGGGCGGGCATGTGAATCAGCCCCGCCAGGATAGGCGCAAACGTGCGAACAACGGGAAGAAAACGGGCTACGATTAGTGCTCCGTTGCCATATCGCAGGAAAGCCGCTCGTGTGTCGTCGATGTATTTCTGCTTGAAAAATAGTGAATCAGGCCGGTTTTTGATACGGGCACCAAAATAATAGCCCGTCAGGTAACCCGTCAGCGAACCGAAGACGGCCGCGCCAAAAATGCAGAGAAGCAGGAGCCAGAGTGGAACGTTCAGAATTTTCGTTCCTGCAAATACGCCCGACAAAAACAGCAGGTAGTCGCCCGGCAAAAAAAAGCCGAAGATGATGCCATTCTCAACGAAGATGATGAGCGTAATCAGCACTAAACCACCCGTCCGGATAATTTCTTCTGAATTAAGCAGGTACTGAAAAAAATCAATGATCTGGTTCATTGTCAATGCATGATTGGGCGTGTGCGTGGTTAGATGAATAAGCTTGTATTCCTTTAGTCGATCAGCCACGCACGCGCACGGTCACTCGTTAAATATAGTCTGCCAGCTCAAGCCAGCGATCTGATTTTTTGGTAATAGCCTGGTCGATTTCTTCAATTTCCCGCGCCCAGGCCGTTAGTTGCTCGTGGTGACCACCCGTATCGAGAAGACCGATAACAACCGTCTTCCGTTGCTCCAGCGACTCGATTTCTTTTTCGAGCGTTTCGTACTCCTTTATTTCTTTGAACGACAGTTTTTTCTTCGCTTCAACAACAGGCATGGGGATCGTCGTGGGGGAAACCGAAACCTCAGGCGTTACCGGCTGATTCTTCGAGGCCAATGCTGCTTTAGCGTTTTGCGACGTGTTCTTCGGTTGAGAATCGCGCCACTCGCGGTAGTCAGTGTAGTTGCCGGGATAATCACGGACTTTACCCGCGCCTTCCATCACAAAAACGTGGTCGACGAGCCGGTCCATGAAGTAACGATCGTGTGTGACGATCAGAACGCAGCCGGAAAAATTAAGCAGGAAATCTTCCAGTACGTTGAGCGTCGTGATATCAAGGTCATTGGTCGGCTCGTCAAGAATCAGGAAATTCGGATTCTGCACCAGCACGAGCAGCAATTGCAACCGCCGTTTTTCGCCCCCGCTTAGTTTGGCAACGTAATCGTACTGTTTTGACCGATCGAACAGAAACCGACTTAGCAATTGACTGGCCGTGATCGTATCGCCGTTGGCTAGCTTCATCACTTCGGCTACGTCCTGTACCACGTCAATAACGCGCTGCGTTTCGGGAAGATCGAGTTCGGTTTGGGTGTAATAACCAAATTTGACCGTACCACCCGCCGTGATTTTCCCCGAATCGGGGCGGATCTGGCCCGTCATCATGTTCATCAGCGTGGTTTTACCCATGCCGTTCTTGCCGATCAGCCCGACGCGATCCATTCGCTGGAACGTATAGTTAAAGTGATCGAGCAGTATTTTGTCGCCAAACCGCTTGCTCAGGTTCTCGACCTCAAGAATTTTGCTACCGAGACGAGAGGTGCGGAGATTTAAATCCAGTTCGCCGTCGCTGCGCTTGCCACTGGTTTTCTCTTTCAGTTCATCGAACGCATCGATTCGGTATTGAGCTTTTGTACCCCGCGCTTTTGGTTGCCGACGCATCCACTCCAGCTCGCGCCGGAAGGTGTTGCGGTCTTTAGCCAACTCGGAGGCCGCAGCCATTTCGCGTTCGTCTTTCTTCTCTAGAAAATAAGCGTAGTTTCCTTTATAGGTGTAAAGCTGGCCATTGTCCATCTCCGCAATCTGATTGCAGACCCGATCCAGGAAGTAGCGGTCGTGGGAGACCATCAGCAGCGTGCCATTGTTCGTATTCAGAAAGCTTTCCAGGTATTCGATCGCTTCCAGATCAAGGTGGTTAGTTGGCTCATCCAGAATGAGAAGATCCGGACTCTGAATCAGCACCCTTGCCAGCGCGACCCGCTTGCGCTGCCCACCCGATAACGACCCGATCCGTTGCTCGACATCCTGAATCCCCAGCTCACCCAGAATCTGCCGGATTTGGGCCTCATAATCCCACGCTTCGAGCTTTTCCATATCTGACATGGCGCTTTCGAGAGCCGCGTGGTCGTCATGCAAGAGCGCATGTTCATAGGCTCGCACGGCATCGAGTTGGGCACTTTCGCCCGCAAGCACCACTTCCATAACGGTCATGGCGTCGTTGAGGTCCGGCTGCTGGTCGAGGTAACCGATCGTAATATCTTTTCGATGGCTGACGATACCTGAATCAGGCGGCATAGCCCCGGCCAGAATAGAGAGCAATGTTGTTTTGCCTGAGCCATTCGCTCCGACAATGGCAACCTTGTCGCCCCGATTTATCCCGAACGTCAGGTTACGGAACAGCATACGATCACCGTATGATTTTGTTAAGTTTTCGGCTGAAAGGTAATTCATTACTTAGTCTTAGATCAATCAGATGAGATAAAGACGTATCTCTTTTTGTCGGTATTTCTTAATTCGACTGGCAAGTCTGTTCAACTGGCCGCTCATCTATAGCTACAAATGTACAAGAAAGAAAATCGTTCGTACTTTTACACTCAACGAGAATCCTTTCCCTTCTAACAAACAATGCATCTGAAACATCTCAGTGTAGTCGTTGCGATTGCAATTGGTGCGGTTGGTCGAACAAATGCGCAAACAACTACTGATTTCAAATCGTACACGCAGGTCGTTCCGGGCAGCAATCAAACGTACGCGATGGTTGCCATTCCGGGCGGTAAATTTATGATGGGCAGTCTGCCCGATGAGAAAGGCCATAAGCCCGACGAAGGTCCCAAGCACAGCGTTGCCATTGACCCTTTCTATATGGGCAAATACGAGGTCACATGGGATCTGTATGATCTGTTCGCTTTCACCAATATGGAGAAAGAAATGGCGGCTAAATACACGGACAAAGACGCAAATCTGACAAAAACCGACGCGACCACGCGGCCAAGTCCGCCCTACGTCGATATGTCGTTCGGGATGGGCCGGGCAGGTTATCCGGCCATCAACATGACACAATATGCGGCCATAAAATTCTGCGCCTGGCTATACGCTAAAACAGGCATCTTTTATCGGCTACCCACCGAAGCGGAATGGGAGTATGCCTGCCGGGGAAACGACAAGAATGCCACGATGGCTTACTCATTCGGAAATGATGTGGCCAAGCTGGGCGAGTATGCCGTTTTTGCCAGTAACAGCGGGGGAGCGTACAAAAAAGTCGGCACCAAAAAGCCAAATTCATTCGGGCTGTACGACATGCACGGCAACGTGATGGAATGGACGCAGGACCAGTACATCGAGGATTACTACGCGTCGGTAGCGAAAGGAACTGTCAAAGAACCGTATGCACCAACGACTACCCTGTATCCGAATGCGGTTCGCGGTGGTTCCTGGGACGATGAGCCAGCTGTACTGCGCTCGGCGGCCCGAACCCCTTCGGCTCCGGCCTGGAAAGTACTCGATCCGCAGAGCCCGAAATCGGACTGGTGGCTGACATCGGCTTCATTCGTTGGTTTTCGAATCGTTCGCCCGGCCAAAGTACCCAGCGATGATGAGATCAATGCTTATTACGGAATCAAACCGATCAAAGACTATTGAGTGACTGGTAAATGAGTGAGTGAGCGAAAGCCGCCATTTGCCTATCCACTCAATCATAAATCACTCGTTCACTCAATGGAAATTTTCCTCCTTCTTGGTGCTAATCTGGGCGACCGTGTAGCCACGCTAAACCGGGCCGTTGCATTAATCGCCGAACGAGTTGGTCGGATTGAGCAAAAATCGAGTCTATACGAAACGGCTCCCTGGGGCGTTGTGGATCAACCGACCTATCTGAATCAGGTGTTGGCGGTTGCTACTGATCATGCACCACAACGGGTATTGGATGTAGCGCAGGTAATCGAGCAGGAACTAGGCCGGGTTCGGCTCGAGAAATGGGGTTCGCGGGTTATTGATATCGACATACTATATTACGGACATCAGATTCTGCAAACCGAAACATTGACCGTCCCACACCCATATCTGCATCTGCGCCGGTTCACGCTTGTGCCACTGGCTGAGATTTCCCCTGCTTATGTTCATCCGGTTTTGCGGGAAACGACTCTGAAACTGTTGGAAAAGTGTCCGGATACGAGTGAGGTCACCATTTTTAATAGCTGAAAAATAGTACCGCTACATTGAAAAGATAGTACCTTTGTGGCCAGTTTGTTATAAATTTCTCAAAATAAACACCGATTATGTCTGCCACGCTTGACACCGTGAGTTTGTTAGCCGACCGCATCAACGCGCTGGAAGAGTCGTCCACGCTGGCGATGACCAAAAAAGCTCGTGAATTAGCCGCTTTGGGCCACAAAGTAATCAGCCTGAGCGTTGGTGAACCGGACTTCAAAACACCCCAACACATTTGCGACGCTGCCAAAAAGGCCATCGACGATGGTTTTCATGGCTACTCGCCCGTTGCTGGTTATCCTGATCTCCGCAAAGCCATTGCTGATAAATTCAAACGGGACAATAATATCGACTGGAAACCCGAAAATATCGTTGTCTCAACCGGTGCAAAACACTCGCTGGCCAACGTCATTCAGGTGTTGATCAATCCGGGTGATGAAGTGGTCATTTTCTCGCCGTACTGGGTTAGCTACTCAGAAATGGTGAAACTGGCTGAAGGCAAAGCTGTCGTCGTTGACGGTTCGTTCGACAACAATTTCAAAGTGACGCCCGAGCAGTTTGAAGCCGCCATTACGGATCGGACCAAGATCGTTATGTATGCATCGCCCAACAACCCGACGGGATCGATTTATTCGGAAGCTGAACTGCGCGCCATTGCCGATGTGGTGGCCCGCAACGAAAACGTTTACGTGCTGGCGGATGAAATTTACGAGTACATCAATTTCACCCCCGAAGGCCATTTCAGTATCGGTTCAATTCCCGAAATTGCCGATCGTGTTATTACGGTCAATGGCGTTGCCAAAGGCTTTGCGATGACCGGCTGGCGCATTGGCTATATCGGAGCGGCTAAATGGATTGCGGATGGCGTTGAGAAACTACAGGGACAAGTTACATCGGGTACGAACTCGATCGCTCAAAAAGCGACCGTGGCTGCTCTGAATGGTCCTCTAGATTCATCGTTTGAGATGACGAAAGCGTATCACCGTCGGCGTGACCTGGTCGTGAAGCTGTTGAAAGAAGTACCCGGCTTCCGCACAAACGTGCCTGAAGGCGCTTTTTATGCTTTCCCTGACATTAGTTATTATTACGGTAAATCAGATGGAACGACAACCATCAATAACTCCGATGATTTCGCCGGCTGGCTGTTGAATACAGCGTATGTGGCAACTGTTGCCGGTTCGGGTTTTGGTGCGCCTGACTGCCTGCGTATATCAACCGCTGCGGCTGACGAGTCGCTCGTTGAAGCTGTACAGCGCATCAAAGACGCTGTTGCCACGTTGAAATAGGACAGGCGTAGCTGTAGTTAGATCGATATATATTGTCGTACGCGAGGACGTAGCAATACTGAATTGTAGCAATTGGGTAGTTTTACCTACGTTAGCGATAGTCAAGCCAGATCCTCTTAGCACATCATAATAAAAAATAAATTGAGTAGCGCGGGAGATTATTCCGCGCTATTTTTTTTTTAAATAGTATATAAGAGATACCGAAAGAAAAATATGTTTACTTAAAATTAAGTATAAATTAAAATCATTGTTGGAATTGTATAAAGTTGACTATGATTTAGTTAATTCGCAGATAATCAATTTTATGACGCTCATTAAGTGGCATTGAAATTGACGTTAACATGAGTGACTCACGCTTGTCAGGATTAGGTCCGCTGCCCTGATTGAAGTAAATGTTGTCTGATGAACTTTTTTAGAATTAACTTGCTTTTGTATTAATACAAGTTTAATTTTAACTATGATTAGTCAACAACCGGTGAAGTCAATGTTTACTCTTACCGAAAGAAATAACCGTTAACTTAATATACTTAATCACTAGCCAAACTGATGAGGAAATTTCGCTTATATATGGTTTTTCAATGGGTATTTTTTCTGCCCGTAATTTTACCATTATGTGTACTATTTGGTGCACTACGTGGTGCTGCCCAAATGGTTGAACGAGTGATTGAGCAAATAAAGGCGGATGTGCTGTCGCAGAGCGAAGCCCAGCCTTTTATGGACTAATTAAATTTCTGCTAAAGTTGGTTGTACTAAAGTGGAGCCATGGTTTCTTGAACAAGAAGCCGTGGCTTTATTTGTTAAATTAAGATTAAATAACAAGTTAAAGCAACTTGTAAATGCCATCAGCGAGCGCAGAGGGCAGCCACACCAGAACTTCGAAAATGGGCAATGAAGAATGGTTGTCAGGAATTGCAGCGGTATTTAAGGCAGATAGGTTAACCGCTTCATCGAAAATGTGCAGCAAAGATTCTCTAAATTCGGCCAGTCAGGCAACGAATACAATCGGAAAAGTTGTTAAATTTACCGTTCGTTATTCCCCGAATTGTACCGGCAACACTTATTTATGGCAACGTTAACAGATTTTGTTCGGTCAAATACCACCGAACCGCACCGTATTCGTACGCGGCAAATCCTGAAAGCCCACCCCGAAATCAAGAAACTGATTGGTCAGAAAAACCCGACGACGTTCTGGGTTATTCTGGGCTGCGTCACCATGATGACGGGGATGGCCTATCTTGTTCATGATCAATCCTGGTGGATTGTTGTGGCAGCTGCCTGGTTTATCGGTGCGTTTCCTGCCCATACCTTGTTTGTCTGTATTCATGAAGCAGCTCACAATCTGATTTTCCGCAAGCCGGCTGCCAACATGTGGGCGGCTATTTTGGCCAACCTGCCGACCGTATTTCCAACGGCGTTGACCTTTAAGAACTTCCACATCAAACACCACGCTTTCCAGGGTGTTCATGAGCTAGACGCTGATCTACCGGACTGGTATGAGGCTAAGCTTATCAATAACTATGCGATCGGTAAGGCTATTTGGCTTTTGCTGTTTCCTCTCTTCCAAGGTGTTCGTACACTCCGTATGAAAGAATTAGCCGTTTTTGATAAATGGGTAATGCTAAACTTTGCCATTCAGTTTACATTCGATATACTGATTGTCGTGTTTTTTGGCTGGAAGGCGCTGGCCTTTATGGGTCTCTGTTTATTCTTCTCCGTCGGTTTTCACCCACTAGGTGCCCGCTGGATTCAGGAGCACTTTCTGACGCTCGATCCTGAGCAGGAAACATACAGTTACTATGGTCGTCTCAACGTGCCTAACCTGAACGTAGGCTTTCACAACGAGCACCACGATTTTCCATCGATTCCGTGGAACAGACTGCCGGATATCAAGAAAACGGCTCCTGAATACTACGATTCGCTGAAGTATCATACCTCGTTTGTGCGGTTGTTTTTCCGCTTCCTGTTCGATCAGGAGATTTCGCTCTACTCGCGTATTGTTCGGAAAGAACGCGGTCGTGTAACGATAGCCGATCAGTCGAAACCAGATATGGAATTTGTACAGACGCAGGATTATCCCGCTAAGGTTGGAGCTACCGTATAAGTTAAGTTGGTCTACCTGCCAACAAAAAAGTCCCGCTGATCGTCAGCGGGACTTTTTTGTTGGCAATTTTGCGCGGTAACTGGCTTGCTAAAACTTTGCTTTGCCCGACTCCAGGAAGGCTACGAAATTCTCGACGCTTTTATCGTAGTTCTTCGGGGACACCAGCAGCTTTCCATCACTATTCACGAGGCAATAGTGCGGTTGCGCATTGTTATTGTATTTCGTGATTTGGAGGTCAGCGTTTTGGCCGCCAATCGTTTTCTTAACCTTCTGATCGTACGTAGACGTGTACCAGTCACCTTCGGGAAGTTCTGTTTTGTCGTCCACGTACAGAGCTATCAAAACAAAATCGTTTTGGAGCCGTGACTTGACCGCAGGATCTGACCAGACACGGGCTTCCATCTCGCGGCAGTTGACGCAACCATGACCCGTAAAATCAATGAATACGGGTTTATTTACTTTCTTGGCATAGGCCAATCCTTGTTTGTAATCGAAGAATCCCTGCAAGCCGCGCGGAAAATGGAATAAGTCCGCGTATTTGACGGTTTCGTTGCCCGTTGCTGCATTGGCCGCCGACTGCTGATCACCACCGCCCGACTGCTGATTACTGTTGAAATCCTGCGACGTTTCGGGAGGTAAGTAACCCGAAAGTGCCTTCAAGGGCGCTCCCCACAAGCCCGGAATCATGTAGACAACGAAGGCGAACGTGATGATGGACATCAGGAGCTTCTGAACGCTGATGTACTTCACTTCGCTATCATGCGGTAGCCGAAGCTTGCCCAGGAAATAAAAGCCGATCAGCGCGAAAATGACAATCCAGAGCGAGAGGAAAACTTCACGATCGAGCAAATGCCAGTGGTAAACCTGATCGGCAACACTCAGAAATTTCAGCGCCAGCGCCAACTCCAGAAAGCCAAGAATAACTTTGACGGAATTGAGCCAGCCACCCGACCGGGGCAAATTTTTAAGCCACTGGGGAAATGCGGCAAACAACGTAAATGGTATTGCAAAAGCCGACGAGAAAGCGGCCATGCCCAGAATAGGTTTAACAACTTCACCACCTGCCGAAGCGACCAGTAAACTTCCGACAATGGGACCCGTGCAGGAAAATGATACCAGAACGAGCGTAAACGCCATAAAGAAAATCCCGGCGATACCGCCTTTCTCCGAACGGGCGTCGGCCTGATTGATCAGCGAATTCGGTAATACAATTTCGAACAGGCCCAGGAAAGACAGACCGAATATGAAGAATACCGCGAAAAACAGAATGTTCGGTAGCCAGTGCGTGCTAACGAAATTGGCGAAAGCCGGGCCGTTAAAGCGTGACACGACCGTGCCGATCAATACGTAGATGCCGATGATAAAGGCCCCATATAACAACGCCTTCCATTGGCCGCCCTGCTGATTGGTAAAGAAACTAACCGTTGCCGGGATGATCGGGAACACGCAGGGCGTCAGCAAGGCAACCAGACCGGATAAGAAAGCCGCCAGCATGAAGCCTAATAGCGACTCGTTCGGTGCCGTAGCACCCTTATCGAGCGCCTGAATGGGTTCGTCCACCGCTTCGTTGACGGTCGGTTTGGCTGAGGCAGTTGCTTCGGTTGCTGTCAGGGCTGGGGCTGAAGCGGCAACGGCGGTTTCGGTCGCTGATGACGTTGCCGCCGATGATGTTGATGGCGCAGCAGCTACTGCCGTGCTGGTGGCAGCGGGGGAGGTTGCCATAGCCACGGCCTTAATGTCTGTCGAAAACTCTACTTCGGTAGGTGGTAAGCAAACGCCATCTTTGTCAGAGCAGACCTGATACTCCGCCGAACCCGCAAACGTAGCATTGGGCTTCAGCACTTTGACCTTCTGAATAAAAACAGCTTTGTTTTTGAACTGCCGGACTTTTGCGCCCCACACTTCTTCAAACACTTCTTCGACACCAACGGGTGTTGCTTTGCCGACCAGCGAAAACGCATCGGAACCCGCAAATTTGAATGTGGTAGGAATTGGGCCGACGTTCGGATCAAGATCATTCGAATACATATGCCAGCCGTCGCCGATACTGACCTGAATCTTGACGCTAATCACATCGCCGACTTTAGCTGGCTGTTTGTCGACCTTAGCCGACCAACTCGTGGGGTCTTTCCGAATCTGCGCTGTTGCAATAAAGCTGATAAACAGCCCGACCACAAGTGCGAAAAATGATTTCATACCGCTTTGGGTAAGTGATGGTTTGGTAAGACAACAGAAATACCACAAAAATATTTCCATTTTTGGACTTTATGCATAATAGAAAACCCCGGCATAGACCAGGGTATCTCACTAAAGACGAAAAGTTACGGCTTAGTAGCTGAATAAGATCGGGTTTAGCTCGTCTTGTGGTGTGCCGCCAATTGGCGCGTTGTTGAGCCATTTGGCATGATCGGCTTCCTGAAATTTGTTACGTGGTTGCGTGATAATCTGGTCTTTATCCATATAAATCATGGTCATGACCTTGCGGGCACGATCCGAAACATTTGGGCCAGCACGATGAAACGTCCAGCCGGCATGATAACTCACTTCGCCAAGATCGAATGGCGTGTCGTGAACGCTAAAATTTTGTTTTTGCAGCTCGCCAGCCAGCACTTTCTCACTTTCGTCGCTGATTTCCACGTCCCGCCCCAGCTCAACGTGCTGACTACCTTCCGCAAAAGCCAGCGGACCCATTTCCATTGGCGTAGCCTGCAACGGAATCCAAACCGTGACGGTGTTCGGGGAGGCCAGTGGCCAGTAGAATTGGTCGGCATGCCAGGGCGTAATTCCGCCCGATGGTTCTTTGTAAAGCGCCTGATCGTGGTAAATGCGAACCCCCTGAACACCCATCAAATCAGTAGCGACTTTGGCCAGCCGCCTTGAAAAAACAAATTCTCTGGCCTGTTCGTCGTCGACCCACAGGTTCATGATCTGCAAGAACGCCCGCTCATACGTTGTGCGCTCCTCCATCGGTTTAATGAGCGTGTTGAGTCGAAAAACCAGTTCCGTAATAATAGCCCCGTAGTAGTCGAGAACGGCCGGGCTCAGCACCTGCCTGAGTTTGACATAGCCATTTTTCTGATAAAAGTCGATGGCTTCCTGACTAACTTCGTAAGGCGTGTTCAACTCCTGACGTAACGTTTCTTTATCGATTGTGGCTTCCATAAGACCGACGTTGATGGTTGATGTAGGAATGAGTAAAGGATGTACAAAAATAGCAGAGCATAGTGTCCAGAAAATCGGCTGTTTTTGCTGATTTGTGTTTAATTTTGACTACTAGATCGAGTTTGGTTCAGGAGTGAGGTCAAGATAATCTATGTATGAAGGCGTTGTTTGAGAAACTAACGTTTGCGGGACAAAGCTCGCTATTGGTTCGTCGGTTCAAAATGCCCTATTTCGATGCGCCCTGGCATTACCATCCAGAGTATGAACTTACCTACATTGTTAAGGGCTATGGACGCCGTTTCGTGGGCGACCACGTTGACTCGTTCGAAGCAGGGGATTTGGTATTGCTAGGCCCCGACCTGCCCCATTTCTGGCGAAGCGATGACGAGTTCTACCAGTCGGCTGCTGGTTTGGATGTTGAATCGATCGTCATTCAATTTCCGGGTGAATTCGTCCAGCAGGGGCTAGCCACTGTACCGGAAGCCAGTGCTGTTCGACAACTACTCGGACGATCCTTACATGGCTTGCATTTTAGTCGGGAGGCTACCGCTATGGTTATTCCTCACCTGGAAAAGTTACCGAATCAATCGGGCTTTCGTCAATTGCTCGGTTTACTGACTATATTGGATTTATTGGGTGGCGATCGTGATGCCGTTCTACTGGCAAGCGACGGCTATCAGCTTGCTCCCGGTGCGGCTGAAACGGAGCGAATGAAACGGGTGCTTGAATTTATGCTTACCAACTTCCGCGACGAAATACGGGTAGAGCAAATTGCATCAATAGCCGGAATGGCTCCGGCGGCTTTCTGCCGGTATTTCAAGAAACGAACCCGAAAATCATTTGTCGAATACCTGAATGAACTTCGCATTGGTCATGCACGCAAACTACTTACCGACGCTGATATGAGCATTGGACTAGTAGGGATTGACTGCGGGTTCAATACCAGTTCTCATTTTCACCGTCAGTTTAAATTACAGACAGGAATGACACCCTTGCAGTACCAGACGCTGGCCAAGGAAAAATAAAGAGGTGTAACTGTAAGCCTACCACGTTACTGAAAACGGAAAAACGGGAGTTGACTGCGCTGTGGAAACGTTATTTGATTGAGGTTTAACTAACCTTGAAAATCTCCTTCTTATTGTACCGTTTTCCGCTGTACCTTTGTGTATAATTGCTTGTTTGGTTGACTAAGTAAGTAGCGCTCTTGCAACCAGATAGTGAAACAACCGAACGCACAAACCGCTCGAAGCATGACTACCGTCACCACCACCCGCGACACGCAGGTATTTGACCTGATTGCCAAAGAACAACACCGGCAAGAGTCGGGTATTGAACTGATTGCCTCTGAAAATTTCGTATCACCTGCCGTCATGGAAGCGGCCGGGAGCGTACTGACTAATAAATATGCTGAAGGCTTGCCCGGCAAACGCTATTACGGCGGCTGCGAGGTGGTAGATCAGATCGAGCAGATTGCCATCGACCGGGCCAAAGAATTATTCGGTGCTACCTGGGTCAATGTGCAGCCCCACTCAGGCGCACAGGCCAACACCGCTGTATTTCTGGCTGCCCTGAAGCCCGGCGATACAATTCTGGGATTCGACCTGTCGCATGGTGGTCACCTGACGCACGGTTCACCGGTAAATATTTCGGGTAAATATTTCCGTCCTACATTCTACGGCGTAGAACAGGAAACGGGCGTTATCAACTACGATGTCGTGGAGGAAACCGCCAAGCGGGAACGGCCTAAAATGCTGATCTGTGGTGCATCAGCCTACAGCCGCGACTGGGATTATGCCCGCCTGCGCGCCATTGCCGATGAGGTAGGAGCCTTAATGCTCGCTGACGTTTCGCACCCCGCTGGTCTGATTGCCAAAGGATTGCTGAACGACCCGCTTGCTCACTCGCACATCGTCACGACTACGACCCACAAAACGCTGCGTGGTACGCGTGGCGGTATGATCATGATGCGTGATGATTTCGAGAATCCATTTGGCATAAAAACGCCCAAAGGTGAGCTCCGGTTGATGTCATCACTGCTGGATTCGGGTGTATTCCCCGGTACGCAGGGTGGACCGCTGGAACACATTATTGCGGCTAAAGCGATTGCCTTCGGCGAAGCACTGACCGACGATTTCTACGACTATGCGGTACAGGTAAAAGCAAATGCACAGGCCATGGCCAATGCGTTTCTGAACCTTGGGTATAAAATCATTTCGGGAGGAACCGACAATCACCTGATGCTCATCGACCTGCGGTCGAAAGGGCTGACGGGTAAATTGGCCGAAAATACGCTTATTAAGGCGGACATCACGATCAACAAGAACATGGTTCCGTTCGACGATAAGTCGCCGATGATCACCTCAGGTATGCGGGTTGGTACGGCAGCTATGACAACGCGCGGGCTGAAAGAATCGGATATGGAGCAAATCGTCGTATATATCGACAAAGTGCTGATGAACCACGATGATGAGGCCACGTTAGCAACCGTTAAAGAAGAAATCAACGAGTGGATGAAAGCATTTCCGCTCTATAAAAGTTAACGAATAAAAGGCGAAAGAGTGAAAGAACGGAAGAGCGAACGTATCTGATCGCACTCTTTTACTACTCTTTCACTCTTCTACTCTTTCACTCTTTACACACAATGCCACTCGATCAACTGACCGACGAAGAAATCGACACAGAAGGCAAGGAGATGTCCTTTCTGGACCATTTGGAGGAACTCCGCTGGCACATAATCCGGGCCGTTGGATCCATATTTCTGTTTGCTATTATTGCCTTCATTTACATCGAGGAGATTTTTGATAAGGTAATTCTAGCGCCTAAACATCCTGATTTCTGGACGTACAGGATGATGTGTAAGCTGTCGCAGCTGACGGGTTATTCGGATCTGTGTGTTGATAAGCTGAATTTCACGTTGCAGGCTCTTGGCATGTCTGATCCCTTCACAATGGCGATGACATCGTCGCTGGTGATTGGCTTATGCTTTGCGTTTCCGTATACCTTTTGGGAAGTTTGGCGATTTATCAAGCCTGGGTTACGGCAAGAAGAAAAGCAAGCGGCTCGTGGCGCTGTTTTTTATGTGTCAATGCTGTTTCTGCTTGGATTGCTTTTCGGCTATTACATCGTTTCTCCGTTGGCGATCAATTTCCTGGCGAATTATCAGATCACGCCTGAAATCAAAAACCAGTTCGATATTACCTCGTACATCGGTATTCTGGTGACGCTTTCGCTGGGATGCGCTTTAATTTTTCAGATGCCTATAGTTGCCTATGTATTATCGAAAGTTGGCGTGCTGACACCGAAATACATGCGCGAATACCGTAAACACGCCTGGATTGTGATTCTTGTTGTGGCTGGTATCATCACTCCATCGCCGGACATTTACAGCCAGGTGCTGGTGGCGCTACCCTTGTCGCTGTTATATGAAGTGAGTATCATTGTCTCGGCCCGTATTGAGAAAGCCCGCTTAAAAGCACAGGCCGAACTGTTGAAATAACGTTAATCTAACGAACGACTTACTGGACGTTAACGACTGAACGAATATGTTCAGTCGTTAACGTCCAGTCTCTTTGTAAAAACTGATGCAGTACGATTTTCGAAAATACCATTATCGATCCATCAACGCGATCAACGACACAGAACGAGCCGCTATCAATCAGGAGCTAAAGGATCTTTATAACTCATTACCCGATGCGGAAAAAGAGGATTTTAACCGCCAGTTACAAACATTCCTGGCGAAAGAAATGGGTCGTTTGAAATCTGACTACGAATCAGTCAAAGGTGGTTTGGGCGATAATTAACGATAGCCTCTATCTTGAAAAAGGGTAGGCTGTATCCTAAAGGTACGGCCTACCCTTTTTCAAGATAGAGACTTAAATCAGACCACGCGCTTTCAGTTCTAGGTACTTGTTTACCGTATTTGCCGTCAGGTTTTGCGGTGCCGTCAGAATGGTTTGAATGCCGTATTGAGTTAGCTCTTTTACAATCTGCTTCTTCTCGAAAGCGAACTTTTCCCCAATCGTCTTAAGGTAAATCTGTTCCGTGTCCGACGCGGGCTGGTCGAGTAAGCTACGGAGTTCGGTGTTCTCAAAGAAAATAATGAGAAGCAGATGATCTTTGGCCAATCGGCGGAGATAAGGCAACTGCCGATGCATGGCGCTGACCGTTTCGAAGTTCGTGAAGAGCAGGAGCAAACTGCGCTGGCGTATATGACTGCGAACGCTGACATACAGACTTTCGTAATCCGTTTCCAGAAAGCGCGTTTTCTGCCGATAGAGCAGTTCCAGAATTTTTAGCATGTGCCCCGTACGGCGATCGGCGGGAAGTAACTGGCCAACGTGATCGGAAAAAGTCAGTATACCCGCCCGATCCTGTTTAAGTAACGCAATGTTGCTCAATACTAGACTGGCATTAATGGCATAATCGAGTAGCGTTAGCCCCTCGAACGGTGATTGCATCACGCGGCCTTTGTCGATTAGGCAGTAAACGGGTTGGGAACGTTCGTCCTGGTAGGCATTGATCATCAGCGACGCACCCTGCGAATCGATACGTCGGGCGGTCGCTTTCCAGTTGACCGTTCGAACATCGTCGCCGGTCGAGTAGGGGCGTACCTGCTCAAACTCCATACTATGGCCGATGCGCCGAATCCGCTTGATACCGACCTCGTTCAATCGATTCGTAGCGGCCAGCAGCTCATATTGGCGCATCTGCAAAAACGACGGATACACCGCGACCTGTTTGCCCTGTTCAAACTGAAAACGCCGTTTCACCAAGCCCAGGGGCGTCATCACAAAGACATTGATAGCGCCAAAGTTGTACTCACCCCGCCGTGTCGGCCTGAGTTCGTAGCGGATGGCCTGCGTTTCGCGGGCATTCAAGCGTGCGTTGAACAACACATCGCGCCGTTGAAACTGAAACGGTATTTCGTCAATGACCTCCACATCTGCCCGAAACGAATAGCGGTTTTCCAGATAGATCGTGAGCGGATTTTCGTCGCCGTTCGACAGGCGGTCGGGCACTTCACGTCGCGCGAAAAAGGATGGCGT
Source organism: Spirosoma agri (assembly GCF_010747415.1). Classification (NCBI taxonomy): domain Bacteria; kingdom Pseudomonadati; phylum Bacteroidota; class Cytophagia; order Cytophagales; family Cytophagaceae; genus Spirosoma; species Spirosoma agri. Next base: position 344,487 of record NZ_JAAGNZ010000002.1, read on the forward strand.
CGTAACCCGATTGTTCGTTCTGAAGAGCAGCCAGCCATCCAGCCCGATCAGTAGAACGAATACCACAAACGCTACCTGTACGAGTGGAAACAGAATCGGTAGGGCGTAGGCCGCCACAAACAGCAATACGAACGCTACCAGGGCAAACCACAGCCGGGTGGCAATAAATAAAGGACGAATGATTGTCAACGGATTATAGTTTCAGGTTGGCTAGTGCGTCGTCAATTTCTGGCTCGTAGAGCGGGTTTGCCTCGTCTTCCTGATAGTCGCCTTTCCGCTCAACGCGCAGTGCTTTAATGAAAAAAGAGGCATCGTTAAACGCGGTTCGGGCTTCGTTCTGTCGGTTCAGTTGACACAAAGCCTGCCCTTTATAATATTGTGCAAGTGCACTCCGGTTAAAGTTCTTCAGGGCATTATCCAGATCGGCGAGGGCTTTTTCCGGTTGCTGAACAGCCAGATAGCTCACCGCCCGACTGATAAAATGTCGGTAGTTGACCCATTCCGGTCCGTGTTTTACGGCGAGCGAGTCGATGCCAATAGAGAACTGTTCAATCGCCTTGGGTTGATTCCCAAGGCCACGATACGCAAGGCCGATCAGGTAACTGACCGGATTATTCCCAATCATGTCGTTGACGGCAGGTGTCAGGGCGTCGTAGGCAGTAAGATGTTGCAAAGCCCGTTCGTAATCGTGGAGTGAGGATAGGTACGTTTCGCCCACAAAGCCAAGCTCTTTGGGATAGAGCGAAGCGGTTTTCTCCAGCCACACGACAGCCTGTTCATAGTCATGCTTCCAGATGTAAACCATGGCTTGCATGTGGTAGTCGCGGGGGGAAGCTACGGTCGTATGTAATCGAGTATGATCACGTCGTGCGCTCGTAAAAAACGTCATCTGAGCGGACCGATTCATCGCCAGCACGGACTGGGCGTTCTGTATAAACCGTTCGCTATCCTGAGCGTTTGCCCGGATGGATATAAAAAAAAGCAGTAGATAAGCGTACTTCATGGCAAAATGTCAGTTATCGAGCCATTCTGGAGTCGGACCGTAAACGAAATCGTGGTATCCATCGGTCGTTCACCGGATTTGTTGTCAGGGAGGAATGACGAATCGGTAGCGATGGTATTCCGACAAATGGCCAGTAACTGATCCGTTATCTGTGGCGCAAATGTTTTCGGGCAATAGTCGTTACCCAGACTGCTCATCGAAAACCGACCAGACTCGCCCTCGCAATTGATGATAAACTGAATATGAATCAACCCTGACTGGTCCGTTCGGGTAATGGGCCGGTATTGGTTGGTCAGTAGCTGCGTAAGCGCGTAACGTCTGGCTGATCGACCGATTGCTGCTTCTCCTAGCAAGGGCGTAAAGCAATTATCACAGGTTTGGAAGCTATTGGGGCGGCATGAGTCGCCGGGCATCAGGTTTCTGAGAAAGCGAAAGGTCTTCGGGCCAATAGCGTGTCCGTGCCAGCCCATAGTTTGTACTTGGGTCGATGACTGACTGCTGATCTGCCACAAAAACTTATAATTGCCCTCCCGTCGATACTGATTCCCTAGAATGACGATGAATAGCGATGAACCGAACCTGGCCAGCCGCCAGTAATGGGCGGTGGCGGTACGCTGTCGGGAACGGGTGTTTTCCAGCGCAATCTGGCCATTGGTATAGAACGATACGGTTAGGCTATCGGATTGCCATACCCGCCCGCTCAACTGCCGGTAGGTAGCGACCGAATCGAGCGGAATGTCCGTGAAGCGTCGAAAAACCATCGGATAGTTGCTGCCGATGCGTAACAAATCGCCATCGACGGTGATCAGTTTCGGAGCAAAATGAACCGTGTCCAACCGCACCCGATCACCATCAATGGCCCAGGTCGACGGAACGGCAGCGGCTGAACCGTCTACCATGCCGAGTGTATAGGTACTGTCAGCGTCAAGCTGAATGTATGTTGGGAGTGAACAGAAATTGTCCGTATCCCACTGGGAATGAACGCCAATCCAGGTACCAATCAACTGTGTTCGCGTGGGTGTTTGCGCAATGGATGGGGAAGCAATGAAAAAAATACACAGTAACGTGAGCAGCCCAAGTCGAGGTTGGTCAGACAAAAAACAGACTCGTTTACCGTATACGTTAATCATGCTGCATTGATCCGTTAGTTCATCGTGGCACCTCAATCTTCTGAACCAGCTGACTGATGACCTCATCGGCCGTGCCGCCTTCCATCTCGCGTTCGGGCGACAGCAGAACGCGGTGACGCAGCACCGGAGCGGTCAGTTCCTGTACATCTTCCGGCGTAATGAAGTCGCGGCCCCGAAGCGTAGCCAGTGCTTTGGCACTATTCAGCAGGGCAACCGATGCACGGGGCGACGCGCCCAGATACAACGATTTGTTGGCGCGGGTAGCCTGTACAATCTGGGCTATGTAGTCGAAAAGTTTATCTTCAACGTGAACCTGATGAACCTGTCCTCGTAAGGTTGCCAGTTGTTCCGCCGTCAGAATCGCGTCGACGGCATCGAGGGCGTCGCTGAGGTTTCGTCGCAGGTGGTGTCCGCGCAGAATATCCACCTCCGCAGCCGCATCAGGATAACCGACTACAATTTTGAACAGGAAACGGTCCAGCTGTGCTTCGGGTAACCGATATGTGCCTTCCTGCTCGATTGGGTTTTGCGTGGCTAGCACCATAAAGGGCTCGTCGAGGTAATAAGTTGTCCCGTCGTTGGTGACCTGTCGTTCCTCCATCACTTCAAAAAGCGCAGCCTGGGTTTTGGCCGGAGCCCGGTTAATCTCGTCAATCAGAATAAGATTGGAGAAAATAGGCCCCTGCCTGAAGACGAAATCACCCGTTTTGGGCAGAAAGACCGAGGTCCCCAGCACGTCGGAGGGCATCAAGTCGGGCGTAAACTGAATCCGGCTGAACCCCACCGACAGTGTTTTGGCCAGGAGTTTGGCCGTTAGCGTTTTGGCCACACCCGGCACACCCTCGATCAGAACGTGTCCATCGGCCAGCAGTGCTGTCAATAATAAATCAATTGTCTGGTGCTGGCCAACGATGATTTTACCGACCTCTGCCCGAATCGCATCAACGGCAGTTTTGAGGGGTGCAAGATCGATGCGTATTTGTGTGTTTTCCATATAAAGTATCTGAACCGCTCAGACGGCCCTGCGGGATTTGTTTGATTTTTATGAGTAGCTATGATTTTGCTTTCGCAGGAAGCAGGCTGGCAAAATCAGAGTCGGTTCGTTAAATCCCATAAATCCCGGTTTTAAATCGTTCTATTGCTGCATTCAGCGTTATGAGGTCAAATTCGGATAGCGAAACGCTTTTCTGCGCATTACGCAGGAGCCTGACTAGCTCGTCCGTTTCGGCCAGCGATGTACTGCTTTTTCGGGCCAGCGTTTCGGCAAATTCGTTGTCCAGAACCGTCGTTGTCAACCCGTATTGCTCCCGAATATCAGCCAGAAAATACTGGATTTGCTTACGGGTCAGGTTATCGTGATCGCCTTGCTGAAAATACAACCGACCAACTGTTTTTACAAAATCAAGTGAGGTGTTCTGGGGTGGCTCAACGACGGGAATAATCCGCTGGGTTCGCTTCCCCGCAAAAAGAGCGTAAAAAATTAAGCCGAATACAACCAGATAGTAGGCCCAGTTCAGGGCTGGCTGGCTCCATATATACCGCAGAATCGACTGCTGATCTTCGTCAAACCGCCCTTGCTTCTGGTACTCGTCCCAATACGTAGGCAATGCAGGCAAATAGGAAAGCGCTTTGAATGCATAATCCGACGTTTTGGGCGACAACACGTAGTAGTTGGTGAAAGCCAGCGGCAGGTTATGAATAAAGAATTGTCCTTTCCCGTACACAAACCGAATGAACACGGGTTCCTTTCGGGCATTTCGACCCAACACCGTAATCTGTTTATTGTTGTTGATAGTCAGGAAGTTGCGCCCATCGTCGTGGAAGAAATTATAGCCGCTTGCTTTGGTGAGCTGTGGGTTGACGAAATTCTGACGGAGGGTCGAGTCTGCCTTGCCCGATTCTTTCACGGTGGCTTTAAATCCTAATACAGAGCACAGCGAATCAGGTAAGTCGTAGGCCGAGATGAAGACGTTGTTGCCGCGCCGAACATAAGCCAATAACTGTTTCTGATCGTTCCCGTCGATATTCAGATCCCGGCAGATGAACAGGTAATTGCTACGACCCGCTGGTTTGGTTTCGGTCAAAAAGTTATAGACCGGCAACCGTACGGTTTTTACGTTCGCTAACTGCACAACACCCGGCAACAGTTCATACAACGCTTGGGTGCCAAACGGGATTTTGTCGTCGTTTTCGTAGGTCGCTTTCCAGTCGAGCGGCTTGGGTTTATAATACTCGACGAGTACATAGCCCGCGACGGTGACAAGCAGAATAAGTAGGTATTTATTGGGTTTACGCAACATCGGTCTTCACAGGACTACCCGTGCGTTTTACAGTATTCGGTTGAGAAACGGCTTGATTGACTACCGTAAACTGCTGCCTAACCGCTTGAAAACTGGCTTCATTTACGGGAAAATTACCGTACCAGATAAATTCGAATTGCCGGGTCAGTTCCTCAAAATCAGCCCGAATGGTTGTGTTCGCCAATTCATAAACGTACTGTCGATTGGTTTTGTCGGGTTTATAGACAATCAATCCCGAGTCGGTCAGGCGTTTAAGCGTTTGCAGATACGATAAGCGAACGGCAAGGCGAAAATTACCCTGACTGATGGCTTCGTCAATAACAGTATCGAAATCGATCTCGTGAATGTTTTCGACCAGATTCTCGTAATCCAGCCCACCTGGCTGCGCCCTCTTACTGAACAACTCCCCAAGCACTTCGGCTTTCATGAGCAGATAGATAACAGCCGCAGCAACCCCCGCCAGAATAGCGTATTGCCAGACATTTTTATAAGCCGCACTGTTCAGAAAATCCACGAACCGACGGTAGAGCCAGTTCAGAATACGGGCTACCGGATTTTCGGGTGGTGGGCCTTCATTATCGTATTGGTAATCGTGATCGGTCTGGTAATCACGGATCTTTTCGGGCGTGGGGTAACGCACCCGGACAGGTGAGCGGTCGTCGGGAGCCGCCACCGACTGGCTGATGGGCTTTGTCGGCTGAGCTGATAGGGGCACAGAAGCGCAGGCCAGCAGCATGATCAGCGTAGCGGCCCAAAGTAGCCGGTAAGTCTTAAAAACTACCTTCATCCGTTGATCGGGGTTGACTGGGGTTTGTACCGATCGAGTCGATGGCTGAAATCAGCCCGCGACCTTCCTGCCGTTCGACCAGATTTGTGTATTGAAACCCAATGGCTGTGTAAAGTACCGCATTGAGTAACGTTCGACCCACAATACCGATAACGCTGGCCAGCGTGAACCACACCGTCGACAAATTGGGCAGTAGTTTCGCACCGATAAGAAAGCCAATCACGCCATTCGGAAGCTGAAAAATGAGTCCTACGATCGCGACGATGATGCCTATCACAAGAATAATTCCGAAGGTCGACCACCACTTATCTCGAATGAGTCTAAAACAACGTTCCCAGGTCATGCCGAAGTCGGTTCCCTCGAAGGCTGTGACGGCCAGCGCGAGCGATAAGACGACGGCAACGTACACACCCGGAATAAAGAGAAAGACGAAGCCGACGCCCGTAACGATCGAACTAAGGATCGAAATGACGACCGCACGACCAATCATCGGCTGAACTTCAGCCCATACATCCGAAACCATGATCGGTCCGCCGTTCGTGCGTTCATACACCTTCATGTGGGCATACGTCGTCAGAATAACGACCACATTGGCCAGAATACCCAGTATGATCACCAGCCAGAACGTGGGGGAAGCAAACTGGCTCATAACCTGAAAGATGGCCATTGGGTTAGGGCTTTTGCCATTGCTTGTTTCTGCCGCGATCGCCAGCACTCTCGACTGGAGAATGCCCGTGGCAATGCCGGCTCCCAGGGCCACCGGACCAACGATGTACAGCAAGGATAGGCCCAGGCTACGGAAGTTTTCGCTGATGTACTGAAACGTTACATTGATCTTGTTGCCAAAATCGCGCTGTTGAAAAAGTGGAATCATGGTTGGCCAGTACGGTTAAGTGAGATAGGATACAGGATAAAATACCAGATGATGAAGGCGGCAGAAACCAAAATTATACTGCCGCTGACAACGGGCGGTAGGATTAGCCGGGTAATGAAACTTTCCAGAAAACCGGCCATAATGAAGATCGGAACAAGCCCAATGGCAATTTTGAGGCCCTGTTTACTTCCCCGCTTGAATGATTCCAGCCGGGAGTAAGTCCCCGGAAAAAGCAAACTGTTCCCGACCGTCAGTCCGGCACAACCGGCAATCACGATCGCCGAAATTTCGAGTGTGCCGTGTATCCAGATTTTAAGCACCGAGTCGAGCAGTAAGCCGCGTTCGTAGAAAAAATATTGAAAAGAACCGAGCATAACGCCGTTGTAGAACAGCATAGCCATCGTGCCGAACGAGGCAAACAGGCCGAATATAAATGTGCGGAAGGCCACGTAAATGTTGTTGAGGGTGATCTGGATAAACATGGACCCCTGATCATGGCTGCTATATACGCCCAGCGGATCACCTTTTTTGATGTTTTCGAGCGTCATGTTCACGTACTGATCGCCCAGAATTAACCGAACGAACGTGTTGTCATGGGCCGCCGAGACCCATCCCAGCAGGCAGGCAACCAGGAAAATAATCGCCGATACGGCCAGCAACCGGTGCGACTGACGAAACAACAGCGGCAACTCATATTTCCAGAACGTGATGAACCGGCTGCGATCATCGCGCCGATTTTGCATCAGCCCCCGGTGCATCTGGGCGGTCAACCCGTTGAGGTAGCGCGTAACATTGGAGTCTGGATAGAACGTCCGGGCATACGACAGATCATCGGTCAGCTCCACGAAGCGATCCGTCAGTTCATCCGGATCTGTCCGCACTACTGCCGAATTTTGTTCGATAGCACGCCATTTGTCGGTGTTGCGTTTAACGAAAAGGGCTTCACGCATAAGGTATCGGTTCGTTGGTGCTGTGCTAGCGTACGGGTTGATAATGTCGGTGGTGAAATTTGGTTATTTGTTGACTAAGAACAAAAGAAAGGTTGTTAATTTTGACGATTCGACTGTTTAAGCGGTAAGTTGCCGCTGACACGTTTCTACCGACGACAACGCACCGATCATGGCTGTTGCAATCCGCACGTCCCAAAATGTCTTACTGGAATACGAACCGGCCAGCGTTGGTGAACGGATTCTGGCTGCCATGACCGATTACCTGGTGATCTTCGGTTGGGTGGCGCTCATGATCATGCTGCCGGCTCAGTCAGGCATACGAACGGGCCGATTTTATGTCATTTTCGTAATGTTCCCCGTAGTTGCGTATGACCTGATTTCTGAATGGTTTCTCAATGGCCGAAGTATCGGTAAACTAGCCCTAGGCATCCGGGTCGTCATGCTCGATGGGTCACCGCCCGGTATCGGTGCTTACCTGATTCGGTGGGTACTTCGGATCGTAGAGTCCGCGGCTTTTCTGGGGGGTGTTGTGCCGATTATTACTGTAGCTGTCAATGGAAAAGGGCAGCGGCTGGGCGATATTGCCGCTGGAACGACGGTCGTTAAGCTGAAACCGGCGGTTTCGCTGGACGACATTCTGATTCGTCCGCTGGATGAACAGTACGTCGTTCAGTTTCCGGATATCCGCATGCTGAGCGATCGCGATATCGGTATCGTTCGGGAAGCGTTACGGTGGGGCGATCCGCAGATAGTAATGCGTACGGCCGACAAGCTGAAAGAAGTAACGGGTATTCAAACGAGCCTGACCGATCGGGCCTTTCTGGAAACGGTTCTCAGCGATTATCAGTTTATAACAACACAGTAGCCCGGACAACTATGTCTGGGTATCAGTAATCTATTATTGAACGCCCGGTCGATCACGTCCGGGCTACGCTCATGCTCGAATCAATCAAATCGCTCGCCCGGCAGTACGCGGCTGATATTGTGCAAACCCGTCGGCACCTTCACGCGTACCCGGAGCTTTCCTTCCATGAACATAACACGGCTCGTTTTGTGGCCGATCAATTGAAGGCTATTGGCATCACGCCACAGGAAGGCGTAGCGGATACGGGTCTGGTTGCCCTCATCGAAGGAACCAAAGGCGCTTCGGCAACTACCTCGAAAGTAATTGGCCTGCGGGCCGATATGGACGCCCTTCCAATTCATGAAGCGAATAACGTACCCTACAAATCGACCGTTGAAGGGGTGATGCACGCCTGCGGACACGATGCCCACACGGCCAGCCTGCTTGGGGTAGCCCGCATCCTGCATGTGCTGCGTGATCAGTTCGAGGGAACGGTAAAACTGGTTTTCCAGCCCGGCGAAGAAAAAGCGCCCGGTGGCGCGTCGCTCATGATCAAAGAGGGTGTACTGACCAATCCCGCGCCCATCAGTATGATCGGGCAGCACGTCGCCCCCAACATTCCGGTTGGTAAGATTGGGTTCCGCGAAGGTATGTACATGGCCAGTACGGACGAGATTTACATGACTGTCCGGGGTAAAGGTGGTCATGCTGCTATGCCCGACAACCTCGTTGACCCGGTCCTGATCGCGTCTCACATTATCGTGGCGCTGCAACAGATCATCAGCCGGAACCGGCCACCAGCCAGCCCATCCGTATTGTCGTTCGGTCGCTTCATTGCCGATGGCGTTACGAATGTGATTCCCAACGAAGTCAAGATCGAAGGTACGTTCCGGTGCATGAACGAAGAATGGCGGGAAGAGGGTAAACAGCGCATGGTCAAACTGGCCCAGGGCATTGCTGAAGCAATGGGTGGTTCGTGTGAGTTTACGGTCGTACATGGTTATCCTTTCCTGAAAAATCACCCCGAATTGACCCGTCGCGTCCGGGCACAGGCAACCGAATACATGGGTGCTGAAAATATCGTCGATCTCGATTTGTGGATGGCCGGAGAAGATTTTGCGTTCTACTCGCAGATAGTCGATTCCTGTTTCTATCGACTCGGAACCCGTAACGAAGCACGGGGAATCATTTCCGGGGTCCACACGCCGACATTCGACATCGATGAAGCCGCTCTGGAAACCGGGGCCGGGCTTATGAGCTGGCTGGCGGTTCAGGAGCTGAGTGTGATGTAGTCTAAGGGTTAAGTTTGTCAAAAGGTCATAAGATCAAGTAGTTATACGCTTTTGGGGGCTGCCTGTTCCTGGTAATTTCATGCCGAAACCTTATCCTTTTTCGGTATGAAATTACCCATCCTACTTGGTCTCGAACTGACCACTATGGTTAGTGGCTGCTCGCAGAAAAGTCACGAGTCTGATCCTCCAGCGACTCGCCAACAACCCGTTACAGACACCTACTTCGGTAAAGCGGTAGTCGATAATTATCGATGGCTCGAAGACATGAATAAGCCGGAGGTGAAAGACTGGTTCAAGGCGCAGGGTGACCACACAAACGAACTACTCTACCAGATTCCGGGCCGCGATAGTCTGGTCAATACCTTCTTGCAGTACGACGCGTTGCGGTCAGTTCGGTATGGCGATGTCAGACAGCGGGGCAATCGCTATTTCTACCGAAAAACGCTGTCGTCGGAGAACGTGGGCAAACTGTATTATCGGGAAGGAAAAACCGGTCCGGAGGTATTACTTTTCGACCCCGTCGCCTACGATACGAAAAAGACCTATTCCATATCGGGTTGCTCGCCCAGCGATCAGGGACCCCATATAGCTATTGGCTTGCAGGAGGGTGGCACTGAAATTTCGATCCTGCGCACGATGGCTGTCGATACCAAAACTTTTCGGCCCGAAAATATCACCGCCGTTTTCGGGGGAGGGGTAGTCTGGCCATTTTACGGAAGATAAAAAGGTGACGTTCCGCAACTTTGTGAACAGGTATGCCTTCGCGCTCTGGCAGGTAGGTCACCCGGATTTCCAGCCAGCCGGAGTAGCCAAAAAATAGTTGCATTAAAATTGCATTAGTCCGCAGGCCACTTATGAGAAAAACGCGGCTCAACTAGCCAGTGTGGATAGAAAATTCATACGCTTACCTACGATGCATTTCGGTGACACCACGCAAGACTTGTAGGTATAAATACTTAACTATCAGTAGTTTGTAAATCTTTGAGCAACAACTAAAGCCTGGTTAGAAACGCTTAGTGCTGTTCGTGTCAACGCGCGTATAGTTTTGGGCGTTTTCAGTTATCTGACAATCGATCTTAGAATTGATCCGATCTATTGAAACTGTGTCTGAAAATTGCACAATCCATTCCTTGATTGTTATACATTTGTATTTCCTTATATCGTTCTATTTGAAAGTTTAACTCGCTCTAAGCATTATGAATAGAAGAGACGCCCTCATGCGGGTAGCTGCATTGGCCGGTGCAACCATGTCGTTGCCTGCTTTGGCTGATACACTCGAAGCTTCGGCTACCCGACGCGCCTTAACGGGCAAGCCGCTCTTTTTTACGGCCGATCAGGATGCGACCGTCGCTGAACTGGCTGATACCATTATTCCGACGACCAAGACCCCTGGTGCCAAAGCCGCAAAGGTTAACGAAGTCATTGATATTATAGTGAAGGACTGCTACAAGCCTGACGATCAGCAACGCTTTTTGGAAGGACTTGCGCAGACTAACAAACTGAGTCAGGATGCCTACGGTAAGGCATTCGTACAGCTCGATCCAGCACAACGCATTGAGGTTGTGAAGAAACTCGAAGCCGACGCTAAGCAGCAGAAACTGGCGCAAATGAACGAAGAAAAGAGTGCTACGAAAGTGGAGAACTCACAGGCTGACCTTCAAATGCCCGGTGCTAAGAAACGATTTACTCCTTTCTTCACGATGATGAAAGACCTCACGCTGACGGGCTATTTCACGTCTGAAATAGGCTGTACACAGGCGTTGGAGTATGTAGCCGTTCCAGGTCGTTACGACGGTTGTGTAACCATCAAACCCGGCCAGAAGGCGTGGGCCATCTAACTTGTAGTATCCAGACGCGAAGAACAAGACGTGATAAGGCTCCTGATCGAGTACACGTCGACCTTCGCTTCTCACTCCTTCAAAAATTATGAACCTCAATATTGACGCAAAAAAGGATATGACCTACGACGCAATTGTCGTAGGATCTGGTATTTCGGGAGGTTGGGCGGCTAAAGAGCTGACTGAAAAGGGCCTCAAAGTACTTATGCTGGAACGTGGCCGCGATGTAAAACACATTGAAGGCTATCCAACAGCTACCAACAACCCGTGGGATTTTCCGCACCGGGGACGCATTACAACGATGGCTGCCGAAGAATACTGGGCCAACATGCGTACGGGTTACACCGCCAATGAAGAGTGGCGCCACTTTTTTGAAAACGACAAAGAAAACCCGTATCTCGAAAAACGGAAAGTAGACTGGATTCGGGGCTACCACGTGGGTGGCCGGTCGCTGATGTGGGGCCGCCAAAGCTACCGCCTGAACAAAGAAGATTTCATGGCCAATGCTAAAGAAGGTATTGGTGTCGATTGGCCCATTCGTTACGAAGATCTGGCTCCCTGGTACACATATGTAGAAGGATTTGCGGGTATTTCGGGTAGCAAGGATGGGCTGGACGTACTGCCGGATGGCAATTACCTGCCGCCCATGCAGATGAACTGTCTGGAAAAAGAAGCTAAGAAGAAAATTGAGAAGGCATTTCCGGCTCGCACGGTTACGATGGGTCGGGCGGCTCACCTGACCGCCCCTAAACAACTCCACTACGATCTGGGCCGGGCTGCCTGTCAGTTCCGGAACCAATGTATGCGGGGTTGCCCTTACGGTGCATATTTCAGCACACAATCGGCGACGTTGCCAGCAGCGGTGAAAACAGGTCGATTAACACTCCGTCCTGATTCGATCGTGTCGGAAGTGATTTTCGACGAGAAAAAAGGCAAAGCGACCGGCGTTCGGGTCATCGATCAGAACACCAAAGAAGTACGTGAATACTTTGCCCGAATCATCTTCCTGAATGCGTCGGCTTTCGCCAGTACATCGATCCTGATGAACTCCAAGTCGCACCGGTTCCCGAATGGGATGGGTAATGAATCCGATCAGCTTGGCCGGAACATCATGGACCACCACCTGGCGGTTGGCGCGGCTGGTACGTTTGATGGTATGGAAGATCAGTACTACTACGGTCGTCGGGCCAATGGTGTGTACGTACCACGCTATCGGAACTGGGCGGGCGACAAGCGCGATTACGTTCGTGGCTTTGGCTACCAGGGCGGTGCTGGTCGGGGCGGCTGGGGTCGTGGCAATGGTATGGAAGGCTTCGGTGGCGATTTCAAAGACAGCCTGACAACGCCGGGCCCCTGGACGATGAGCTTAGGTGGCTTCGGTGAAATGATTGCTGATCCGAACAACCGCATGACCCTGTCACCCACTCAGAAAGATAAGTGGGGCTTACCGCTTATCGAGTTCGACGCAGCGTATGGTGAGAACGAGAAAAAGATGCGGATCGACATGATGAACGATGCTGCGGAAATGCTCGAAGCGGCCGGTCTGAAAAACGTGACGGCTTATAACGATGAGTCGAAACACCCCGGTATCGGTATTCACGAAATGGGAACTGCCCGCATGGGACGTGACCCAAAAACATCGGTGCTAAATGCGCACAACCAGATTCACTCGGTGAAAAACGTATTTAATACGGATGGCGCGTGTATGACTTCGGCATCCTGTGTAAATCCGTCACTGACTTATATGGCCCTAACAGCGCGCGCTGCCGATTTTGCCGTTAAGGAAATGAAAAAGGGAAACCTCTAACGTATCGCTTAGTCATAGGGAAGGTAGTAAACGTCAGCTGTTTACTACCTTTTTTTGTTAGAGAAAATTAAAAGAGAATTAAACAGTTTGCGACTAGTTGAGTTATACTATAGAATATCAGATAAAAGCGATATAAACAAGAACTCAACTATGAAAAAGGTATTGATAATGGGTTTCATGCTGGCAGCCGGCCTGACCCTAAATGCGCAAGCGCAGACAACGAATTCAGGCACAACAGGTGCTGGTACGACTGGTGCAGGAACAACCACTGGAGCCGGCATGGGTACTATGGGTACAACGAATACTAACACGGGTACTACTGGTGCTGGTACAACGAACACCGGAACCTATACGAACGGTCAGAATACAGGCACGGGAACCGGTACATACCAAACCCAGCCACCAGCGGGTACAGGTACGGGTACCATGAACACTGGTACGACTACTGGTGCTGGAACAACCAACACCGGAACGTACGGCACTGGCACCACTGGTACTATGAATAATGGTACTTCGACCGGTACAGGCACAATGAACACGGGTACTTCGACTGGTACAGGCACGATGAACAGCGGTACAACTACCGGGACTCAGCCACAAACAGGAACCAGCGATCGCATGAATGGTGGTACGACGGGCAATCCAGCAACCCGCACAAAAAGCCGGTCATCGTCAACGACGACAAGACCGTCTTCTATGACCAACAAATAGTATATACTGCATAAAGAATTAAGCCGGATGGATACCTTTGTAAGGTTATCCATCCGGCTTTTTCATGCCAAGTCAACTCGATTCGATTAGTACCCAACATCTCTCCGTCCGCCGAGGTGGGCAACTCGTGTTAGCCGATGTGAGCGTTACCATTAAGTCAGGTGAATGCTGGGCTTTAGTTGGACCCACCGGCAGCGGAAAAACCACCTTTCTGCAAGCGTTGGCTGGCCAGTTGCCCACAACGCCGGGAACACTGACGCGTAACCAGTCTGTTGCTTTTGTCTCCTTCAAAGAAGCGTCGAGCCAGTTCTCATACAGCGGGCATTTCTATCAACAACGGTATCATTCAACGCTGAGTGATTCGCATGAGGGAAAGCCCGCCCTCACCGTGCGTGAATACCTGCGATTTTCCGGATCAGCAGAAGATACTACCCTCGTACAGCGACTCGGTCTGGAGCCATTTCTTGACTCCGCTTTTATAAAGTTATCCAACGGCCAGACCCGGAAAGCACGTATTGGCCGGGCCTTACTTCAGCATCCTGAATTGCTTTTGCTCGATGATCCTTTCGTTGGACTGGATGCTGCGTTTCGGCAGGAGTTGAGTCAGTGGTTGGGTAATCTCACCCATCAGGGTCTTACGGTGATCATTGCAACAGAGATAACCAAAATGCCTGCCTTTATCACTCACGTGTTGGTGCTGGAAAAGGGCCGCTTGGTGGAAGCTGGTCCTAAGGAGACCATTGACTGGAAAGAAAAAATAACGAAAAATACATCAATACCGCAACTACAGACTCTGCCGAAGCCGGCTGATTTTGAGGAAGCCTTCCGACTTACTGATGTAACGGTGCAGTATGGTGAACGCGTCATTCTCAATGCGATTAACTGGGTTGTGAAGGCAAATGAGCGCTGGGGACTGATGGGCCGAAACGGAGCTGGAAAGTCTGTGCTGTTGAGCTTGCTGTACGGTGACCATCCACAGGCTTACGCCAACGATGTTCGTGTCTTCGGGCATCGGCGGGGTAGGGGAGAAAGCATCTGGGACGTTAAGCGACGAATCGGCTTTGTGTCACCTGAATTGCATCTATACTTTCCACAAAGCCTTTCTGTTAGGCAGGTCGCCTTTACTGGCCTGACCGATACATTGACTGTCCCGGCTCATGTGCCCGCCAGTGCCGAAGCTGATTTTCATTCGTTGCTGGATTATTTTGGTATCACCAACCTTGTCGATCGGACATTCGGAACGCTATCCGTTGGGGAGCAGCGGCTTGTTCTGTTGATAAGAGCGTTGCTTAAAAATCCGTCCGTATTGATCCTGGATGAGCCCTTTCAAGCTATAGACGATCGGCGAATTCAACTGGCCAGACGGTTACTGGACTCATTTACTGACAAAACGATTCTGTTCGTTACGCACGATCGCACTGAATTCCCCGCTAGCGTCGATCAAATTTTTGAGTTACTGTAACCGGATGAACAAGACGTCAAATGGCATTTTCTTGTAAAGCTATACCAACTTCGTTATCCTCGTTGTTACTGTAACCACTTGTATCCGCTAACGCTGGCATGGTTTATGATGATTATGAATCTGGGCGCTCTCAGCTAATTCAATTGACAAGTACTGTGATCAGGGAATAAATAAGGCAATTATTGCACACCAGCTCCATTAACTACTACAATGGAGGACAAGAATCTACGGCGTTTTCAATGATAATGCCGTTAGATAGCGTGAAAGTCAATAGCGGGTGACGGTTAACTTCAGATTATGTCACAATAATATACTGTTTCGACTGAGTGATTCACCTTGTGTTCCGAATTGAACAGTCACATAAAAACTGTCGATAGAATAGTAAATAAGAAAGAAGATTTGGTCGACTTACTGTCACGAAAAGAAATGACGGTGCTCGGGAGTTTACGCTATTTTACGTAGATGCAATCTTCTTCAAAGCTGTAATCAACAAAGCGACACGGTTATCGTTATGTTTGTCTAATCGTATTTTCATGTGAGCATGTTTTTTGCTGACGTTTTAATAGCCGTATGATAAACAAAAAAGTGAACGCGCTTGGACTAAAGAACAGGCGATATTATGGTCGGTAAGTCACTGATGCCGATATTACGACAAGTGTCGTAATACGTTGTTCGCTAATTGAGGTACCAATTAAGCTTTACCAGCTTCTAATGTTGAGAGGTTGGCACATTGATTGTTAAAGAGTGATCATAAGACAGAACAAGTTGCCGATTTATAGATAAGCCTTCGGATTGGCCGGACGTAAGTATAACACCGATGAAAGCAAGTTGGGTGAAGCAGGTTTTGGGTGTATTACTGTGGATGAGCTGTTCGACTGCGGCTTGGTCGCAGACAGATTCGCTGTTGCGGCAGGCAGAGCGGTTGCTTGGCTTCAAAGCTTACGGGCGTGCTATCGATGCCTATTCGCAGATACTGAAGGAAGACGGTGATCAGCTTACGCCCGCTCAGAAGGCTATGGCGCAGTCGAAATTAGCGTACGCTTATCAGCAGGTTGGCGATGGCGCTAAAGCCGAACGATACTATCGCGAAGCATTCAGCAACAGCGACATGGATGGCGACCCACAGCAGGCGTTGCAGTTTGCGCAGATGCTGGCGGGTAACGGGAAGTTTCAGGAAGCGCAGAAGCAATATGAACGATACCTGCAATTGAAACAGAAAGCCCCTCCGCGTCGGGTTGCGTCTGTGCCCGAAGGCGATGCAGTCAGCGCAGGAGGCCGTAAAGAAGCCGTTCGTTATCGATTAGAGTATCTGTCTCTGAATTCGCAGGGAGAGGAGTTTAGTCCCGCGTTTTACCAGGATGGCCTTGTCTACGTATCGGGTAAAAAAGGCGGTGCGGCTATCGAAACGCAGGGAAGCGGTGGTGGTGCGGGCTATCTTGATCTCTTTTACGCGCCACATCGAAATAACCTGAAAATTGACGGTATTCTCAATACAGATGGTACGGTCAGCAAGCCCGTTAACGAGCGTGTCAAAGGCGAACGGAGCCTTGGCCGTGATGCGTACACGCGTCCTACTGCCAACGATTCGCGAACGGTGCCCGGTTTCAATGCGAGTATTAACATCACCGAAGGATTGGGGTATGTGCCCCGCTCATCAAATTCCGTTCAAAAACTTAGTAAAACGCTGAACACCAAGTATCACGAAGGGCCCGCAACGTTCTCGCGGGATGGTTCCCGCATCATTTTTACACGGAATAACTACAATGAAGGGCGCTCCGGAAAAAGCACGGAAGGTGTCAATAAACTCAAATTATATACGGCTCGCCAACAAAACGGAACATGGGTCGATGTGGAAGAGTTACCGTTCAACAGCGACGAGTATTCAGTAGGGCACCCGGCCCTGAGCAACGATGAGCAGCTGCTCTATTTTGCATCGGATATGCCGGGTGGTCTTGGCGGAACGGATATTTACGTGAGTCGCTACCAAAACGGGAAGTGGGGTAAGCCTGTCAATTTGGGGGCTAGTATCAACACCCGAAAAAATGAACTGTTCCCCTTCGTTGACGAAGCCGGAAATCTCTATTTCTCTTCCGATGGGCGAGGTGGCCTTGGGGCCCTGGATATCTTTTTTGCTAATCTGTCCAATGGCTCAACGGTACAATCCGTAGAACATCTCGATGCACCGATCAACTCCGCAGAGGATGATTTTGGCCTCATTACCGATGCCGGTCGACGGAGTGGCTATTTCAGCAGCAGCCGACGTGACGGGAACGACGACATCTTCCGGTTCGTACGGGAAAGTTCGCTGTACGGATGCCGCGATCTGACCATCCGGCTTTACGATGCTGAATCGGATATGCCCCTAGACAGCGTTAGCATAGTCGTGAAATCAAAAGTCGAAGGCCGGCCGGACCAGACGATTGTGACCGACGGAAATGGACAGGTACAGCTGTGTCTGGAAGGGAACAACAATTTCATTTTCCAGGCCAGCCGCGATGGGTACATCAATAGTACCGTTGGATTTATGACCCGTTCGCTGACCGATGATCAACCAACAAGGCTTGAGATGTCGATGATGAAGCCCACCGTGATCATGGATACGATTGCGGCTACATCAACGGGTGCCGCTTCATTAGCCCGTTCACGCATTCGGGGTGTCGTGATCGGTGAACGGAATCGTCGTCCTATCGAGGGCGTAACGGTTCGGCTGCGCAATGAGTGTAATAAACGCCTGAGCGAGTACGTAACCAGAGCCGATGGGCGCTATAGCTTTGATCTCGACCCCGGTTGTGACTATACACTGATTGCCTCTAAGCCCGAGTTTGGGACCAATACGAATCGGATCAAACGCCTGCCTAAGAAGGAAAATCCAAGAGAACTATCGGCTGATTTGCCGATGCTTAGTGTGGGTGATGTGGTCACCATCGACAATATTTACTATGATCTGGACCGGTTTAGCTTGCGGTCCGATGCATCGCGCGAACTGGATCGGCTGGTAGCTACCATGCGAAAATACCCGTCGTTAGTGATCGAAATTCGTTCGCACACCGATAGTCGGGGTGATGCCACGCACAACAAAATTTTATCGACCGAACGGGCCAAAGCCGTTGCCAGCTACCTGAACTCCAAAGGAATCAGCCGTAAGCGAATGGTGGCAGTTGGTATGGGTGAGTCGCAGTTGGTCAATAATTGTACGGATGGCGTTATCTGCACCGACGCCGAACACCAGCGCAATCGGCGAACGGAATTCAAAGTGATTGCGATAAAATGATGCGGTACGGATTATGAATGATGAATCGGCTATAGTACATTCATCGTTCATAATATAGGCTGGCTGATCCGCTATGGGTTGGCTAACCTAGTATCAGTCGTCTAATGCTTTCTTTCCCCAACGCCAAAATTAACCTGGGCCTGCTCATCACCGAAAAGCGGCCTGATAGCTTTCATAACCTGCAATCTTGTTTTTACCCGGTTGGCTGGACCGATGCGCTGGAGCTGATTCCGGCTGACACCTTCCAGTTTACCAGCAGCGGCCTCCCCATCCCAGGGGATGATGGGACCAATCTCTGCGTTCGGGCCTATGAATCACTACAGACCGATTTCGATCTGCCGCCGGTTCAAATGCACCTCCACAAACTGGTTCCGATCGGTGCAGGCTTAGGTGGGGGATCGGCCGATGCCGCTTTCGCGCTTCGGCTTATTAATGATCAGTTCAACCTTGGATTGAGTTCCTCACAATTGCAGGCATATGCCCGCAGGCTGGGAAGTGATTGCGCGTTCTTTATCGAAAATAGACCCGTCTATTGCGTTGAGAAAGGGGATGTGTTCGAAGAGATTGCGCTTGACCTCAGCGGCTATTACCTGCTTTTGGTTTACCCAAATCTGGCCATTTCTACAGCTGAAGCTTATGCAAATGTGCGCCCGAAACTACCCGCACAATCGTTACGTGAGCAGCTTCAAAAACCGATAGAAACGTGGCGGGATGCCGTCCATAACGATTTCGAAACCAGTCTCTTTCCAACCTATCCGATTCTGGCAGAAATTAAGCAGACGTTGTATGGGCTGGGAGCCGTTTATGCGAGCATGAGCGGTTCTGGCTCAACGGTATACGGGATTTTTGACGCTCCTCCGCTCGTTACAAACCAATTTTCGAATTACAGCGTTTGGCAAGGAAGACTCTAATCTGTTTGTCGTTGGCCTGTAGTTTTTGGTTCAGCGGTGGACCGGCAGTGCTACAAGCCTAAGCGATACTGACAATCCGTGAATCCCCCCAATGAGTAACTTCATCACGAAACGGCGGGAGCCGTTCCGCTTTATGCTCTGGCTTGGCATTGCCAGCAGCGTCATGCTATTCACCATGCTGCTGGTGACGTACGTTATTCGCCGGACGGCTCCTGACTGGACCGATGTGAAACTGCCGAATGTGTTCTTAATCAGTACGTTTGTGATCATTCTGAGCAGCTTCACGCTCAATAACGCAAATCAGGCGTTTCGGCATGAGCGATTCAGTAGCTATCGCACGAACATCGCGACCACGCTGGTTCTGGGAACGTTATTCATTCTATTACAGGGCTGGGGATGGCGGCAAATGATTCTGGCGGGTATCAAGATGGAGGGTAATCCGTCCGGTAGTTTTGTGTATGTCATATCAGGAATACACCTCGTACATATCCTGATCGGGTTGATTTTTTTGGTGATCGCTTTGGCCGAAGCCTTACGTCGGCGGCCCTACGTAGACTCCTTTGTGTACAGTGTCAATCCGCCAAATCAGCTTAAAATCCGGCTTATAACCCTATACTGGCACTTTGTTGATATACTCTGGGTCGGTCTGTTTATCTTCTTATTGATCCATCACGGACTCGATCTGCGCCTATCGCTGTAGCTACTTGACTAGTAGAGTTATCCAGTTTTACGGCTTTATAGCGTTATTTGTATAAAATCTGTTTTTTAATCGCTTCATGAAAAAAATCGCTCTTGGGGCGGGGCTATGGGTGCTAAGCTTAGTTGCTTTCGCGCAGAATGCACCGTCGTCAACATCGGCAGCAGGGTCGAAATATGACCCGCTTGCGTTGTTTCATCCTCTATTTAATATGCAGCCGGGCAACGATTACCGGACGGGTAGTGGCGCTCCCGGCCCTCGCTACTGGCAAAACCGTTCGGATTATCAGATCAACGTTGCCCTCGACGATCAGCAGAAAACCATTACGGGTGAGGTAACGATCACGTACAAAAACAATTCGCCCGAAACGCTGGGGTATCTCTGGTTGCAGCTCGATCAGAATGCGTTCAGCGATACATCCCGAGCGGCCAAAACAACACCGGTTGCCGGGGGACGGTTTGGTAATCTGGGCTTTGCGGGTGGGCTTACGATCACTAGTGTAACCGTTGAGCAGGGAAAAAGTAAAGGGGCTGCGGTTCCGTACGAGATTACCGATACCCGGATGCAGGTGCGTCTGGCGGAGCCGGTGAAGCCCAATGGTGACGTAGTAAAGTTGAAAGTAGCTTATTCGTTCAAAATCCCGGAATACGGCTCCGATCGGATGGGGCAGTTGCAACGGAAAGATGGTATCATCTACGAAATTGCGCAGTGGTATCCACGCATGTGTGTTTACGACGACATCGAAGGCTGGAACGTACTTCCTTACTTGGGAGCGGGCGAGTTTTATCTCGACTATGGCGATTACGAATACAACGTAACCGTCCCCTGGGATCATATCGTGGTTGGCTCGGGCGAATTGCTGAACCCGAACGACGTTTTGACGGCTGACCAGATCAAGCGGCTGGCGCAGGCCCGGCAGAGCGATCAGACGGTGATCATTCGCGGTAAGGATGAAGTGACCAATCCAAACACGCGTCCAAAAAAATCTGGTACGCTGACCTGGAAATTCCGTTGTCAGAACACCCGCGATGTTGCCTGGGCTTCGTCGAAATCATTTGTGTGGGATGCGGCTAAGCTGAACCTGCCGAGCGGTAAGCCAGCCCTTGCTCAGTCCGTCTACCCCGTTGAGAGTGCAACCAACGATTCGTGGGGTCGCTCTACGGAGTACGTGAAGGGCAGCATCGAGTACTATTCGAAATACCTCTACGAGTTCAGCTATCCGGTGGCTACCAACGTAGCGGGCATTGTGGGTGGCATGGAATATCCCGGCATCATCTTCTGCGATCACAAGAGCCGCAAAGATGGCTTATGGGGCGTAACGGACCATGAGTTCGGTCACAACTGGTTCCCGATGATCGTAGGTAACAACGAGCGGAAGTTTCCATGGATGGACGAAGGGTTCAACACGTTCATCAACACGCTGTCTACCGCCAATTTTAACAAAGGCGAGTATGACCGGGAGCGGGGTACGATGCACGACATTGCGCCTGCGCTGTTTTATCCCACGGAACCGGTTATGACAATCCCGGACGTACAACAGCCGCGGGCATTGGGCATACTAGCCTATTACAAGCCCGGTATGGGGTTGAAGCTGCTGCGCGATGTGATTCTTGGGCCTAACCGTTTCGATTTTGCCTTCAAGAATTATGTCGATCGCTGGGCCTTTAAACACCCGACGCCTTACGATTTTTTCCGGAGTATGGAAGACGGTGCAGGCGAAGACTTAGGCTGGTTCTGGCGTGGCTTCTTCTACGAAACCTGGAAACTGGATCAGGCCGTCAAAGAGGTAAAATACGTCGATGGGTCTGCTGAAAAGGGCTCGCTGATCTCCATTGAAAATCTGGAGAAATTTGCCATGCCCGTTACCATCGAAGTGACCGAAAATAACGGTAAAAAAGGCCGTGTCAACCTGCCGATCGAAGTGTGGCAGCGCGGTAGCTCCTGGACGTTTAAATACAATTCAACGTCGCCAATAAAAACGGTTGTTCTTGATCCGGACGAGAAATTGCCGGACATCAACGAGAAAAACAATACCTGGCGGGCCGAAGCCCAGTAAAGTAAATCGGTAAAAAAGGGATTGGGGTAACTGATAGGCAGCATAGCTATCAATTACCCCAATCCCTTTTTTGTGCTTTTCTATACTTCAACCAACATGGCACCGAAGGAATAACCACCACCAAAAACGGTTACGGCTATGCGCTGCCCTTTCTGAAATGTGTCCCACTGCTCGGAGAGGGCTATGGCGCAACCCGCACAACCCGTGTTCCCGTATCGTTGAATGTTAGAGATCAATTTTTCTTCGGGCAGACCAAGCGTATTCATGACATTGCGCGAAATGCGCAGATTGGCCTGGTGAGGCAATACGTAATCGACATCAGCAAGCGTCAAGCCGCATCGGTCGAGTACCTGTAGCGTGGCTTTTGGCATGTACTGACAGGCATTGATGAACACATCACGACCGAACGGCATCGTAACACCGCCGTCTACCGGTTTCATCATGACCGCCGTTGTGGCTTTCGCTGTGTGAGCCGCACCTCCGGTCAGTAGGGCTTTTATAACGAAGTCACCTTCGCTCTGGCGTTCTTTGGTGATCAGCAGGGCTGCGGCCCCATCGCCCCACAAATGCCCGGAAATGGTGTCGTTCTCGTTATTATACGCTGTATTATGTTCAGAGACGATAACGATGGCGCGGCTGGCTTTGTTGAGCGCGAAGTACCCCTCAACGACCTCGATGGCATTAAGCAACGACGAACAGGCCGTCGAGATAGACACCACCGGAATATCGGCAATTTCGAGAAAATGCTGGGCCTCGTGAGCAAGAGAGACAATCGTGTCGTAAGGCGTGTAGGTGGCGCCAACAATCAGATCGACAGTGGAGAGGTCGACTTTTTGAGCAAGCCGCCGAACAACCTCGACTGTCATGGTATTCGTATTTTCCCCAGGTGCCGCTTTGCGTCGTTCCTCAATACCGGTACGCTCGATTATCCAGTCGCTGGATAGGCCATTTAGCCTTGTAAAATGTTCATTGCCAATTACCTCTGTAGGAAGATAATGACTTACTGCATGAATGTACATCAGGTCAAAAAAGTAAGGCTAATGCAGGAATAACCCGAATCAACGGCGAAAGTTAAATACTTCCGTGAAATCGTGGTATTAAACATTAGAACAATACTATAATGTGAGGTGTAAGTGATATAAATTGCCTGTCTTGTCGCTAGTCAATCGCTTGTGCGTAAACTAGCTGTCATCGGTGGCTTCAGAAAACAGCGAACCTGTTCGTTGCAAGCCTACATTTTCAGTGGTGCTCACGCGCATCAGGCTTTACACCAGTGGGTCGAACATCCTGCATTTGTGGCAAATCTACGAATAAAAGGGCATTTTTGAGTTATTGAGGTTTGCGTTGCTGATTATAGACTCGGTTTATAAGGGACTAGTTTATGTCAAGTTCCGTATCTGTAAGGCTTCGACGCAGGCTTATTCGCTCGGGTGCAGCTCGGCAGCATCCGCATGGTCAACCAGGACGGTGCTTATGATCGATGTAAAACTGTCTGGTAAAAGGTCAGTAGTTTTTGCGTTTCAGAGTCCCAGTTGTACTCATTCTCGACGGCCAG
This sequence comes from Spirosoma agri, assembly GCF_010747415.1. Classification (NCBI taxonomy): domain Bacteria; kingdom Pseudomonadati; phylum Bacteroidota; class Cytophagia; order Cytophagales; family Cytophagaceae; genus Spirosoma; species Spirosoma agri. The sequence goes on from NZ_JAAGNZ010000002.1 coordinate 367,975, forward strand.
CCGCCCCCGCTCTCCCATTGCTTTACTTTCGGCTGGGTGTTCGATCAGGTAGGTTAAGACGGCAGCCAATTGGCGGGCATCGGTTGGGTCGATACAAAAACCGCACTGGTGTCGCTCGACTACGTGGCGGTAGAGCGGAAAGTTTGATGTGATGACCGGCAGTCCCAGGGCCATGTACTCAAACAGTTTGGTCGTGTACGAGTCGGGATAATCACCAACGGCTTTAAGCAGGGCGATACCAACGGTCGATTGGGCAGCGTGTACGAACGCATGACGCTGGTCTGTGTAGCCGTAGAAATGCACGTTATCCTGAACAGTCGTAAAACCGGGTAGTTGCTCAACCGCACGATCATTAAGAGTCCGTTCGCCAAAAAGATGGCATTGGAAATCAGGGTACGTATTCTTCAGCAAAGCCAAGCCGGCAACCAGCGTATCGAAGGCCCGCTCCAGACTAATCCAGCCAATATAAAAAAATGTAGGTCGTAACTGATTTGGCGCGTATGGTTTCCGAAACGTATTCATAAAGGGGAGCAGCGGGTAATTATAGATGATGGCATGGGGTTTCGCTAAATGGTCGTAGGTATCAAGATAAGCATGTTCCGTAAAAATCAGGTAGAACCGGCGTTGAGCCATCGCATCGAACCAGAAGAACAGCCTTATCAACATCCTGCCCTGATTAGCCGACTTTTCGTCTGCTTTTTTATAAAGATTCTCGTGGACCTCGTAAATAACGGGTATGCGAAAGATCAGCTGAATTAACCGAGCAATGGGTACTAGCTCTGGATCGTAGATGTGGAACAGGTTGGGACGAATGCGCAACGCATACCAGAGGACGAGGGGGTGGCTAAAAATCAGCCGCAGCCATACGCGCCGGAATCGGGGGAGCCAGCGGTAATCAACGTCATTTCTGATGCCAGTCGGTGTGCGAGGTAAGGCGGCAATTAAGTCGTAGTGAGGGGCCAGGCTGGGAATGACCCGATAAATCAGACGTGGATCGTGAGCAGGATGAGCTGTACTGACGTGCAGGATGCGGACTTTCTTCATGAAGGAACAGGAATGTAGCTAATGACGTCTGCACGAATCAATTTGCCAGAGGCTACTTGTTGCGTTTCTGGCTGGATAGCTACTTCTTTACGCCAAAACTACGCAGCTCTGCGTCAATTTTCTGATTCCAGCGTTCCTGAGCAACCTGGTTGATACCATGATTGGTTTCGCTATCGTACTGCTCCTGCATCCGATTCATCTCCCGATAGGATTCAATAAACTGATATTGAATAATGCTGTTATAGTCTTCGAGCGTGAGACTATCCGGGTGAATTTTACGCTTGAAGCGCTCAACAATAATCTTGGTGACGTCAAAATGGCGTTGTTCGTGATTGAGGGAGTAGTCATTGCGGGCTTCCGTCCGGCCCCAGGAGGACTCTTTCAGCATATAACCCTTCACGTTCAGGTTGAGATTGATGATCCCATCTTTCACACTACTTTTCCCTTCGTAGGCAAAGCTCGTGAACACCTCCGCTGCGTAATGGCTTCCCCGGCGCGGTTCGGCCCGAAAGTCGGCCCAGGTTAGTTTACGGGAAGGGTTATAATGAACCGTATCGTCGTTGGTAATGCGTGAGTCATCCGTAACAATCACCGTGAGGCTTTTGGCAAGTTTTTCGTTTTTGCCCGCTTCCCGGTTCATGTACTCATTCAAACTCCGCAGTGCGGCTACGAGTGCCTGCCGGATCGTTGGTTCAAGAATAGTTGTCTGGCTAAGCGGACGAGTGTAATTGGCGCTTCCGCTGTACTCGGTCAGGCGGGTGCTGGTCTCATTACCCGCGTCGTCTTTTCCTACTAGTTCAAAGGCAGCGGAAAAGACAAAATGACCCGTCACGCGATTGCCATCTGCCGTTTCGCTTACCCGGCACTGGCGAATACGCATGGCAATCGGACGTAATGACCGGTTTTGTTTTAGGTTCTGATTGATGAACTGCCTGAAGCTTGACGCAACGCCGTTATCCAGATCAACGGGTTGAGTTGGCTGATTGAGTGTTAAGGCTAATCGGGCGACGGGACCACGTTCGGTCCGTTGATCAGTGACAGCGGCAATGTAGTATTCTTTGGGCGTGAACGGCAGCGGTTGAGGACTGAGTCGAATGGGTACGACCGGAGACAGAAAAGCGGGGAGTACGACTAAAATCAGACCCAAAAAGAGTTTATTCATTTACCTGAAAAAAACGGCTCGTTACGGTTGAGAGAACTGCTTTCGTCAGGAATGGTTTCTGACAAAAACGCCCCCCGAATATACAATCCAGGGGGCGTTTTATCAATAGTTGCTACCGTTAATCGATCAGCATTGCCTTGCCGCTGATCACATCACTTTCAACCGTTTTGAATTTAACGTCGCGCTTTACCGAGCCGTCCGCATATTGAACGTTTACGCGGGCATTCCGGTCAAGTTTGGCAACACGAGCGGGTACGCGGGGAGGTCCTGCCTGAGCGGGCATTGGTGGCGCTCCGGCCCCCATCGCATTGTTCTCGGCCATTCGGCGCGCATATTCTTCCGGTCCCGTGGCGAGATGGTCATCGTCAAAGTCCTCGATATTCGTATGTAGTTTCGGTTGTGGCTCCGGCCGATGCTGGGCTGGGGCCTGCCGAATTTCCTGCTGAACCTCTTCGGGTTCCTGTGCCGGAATATCCGCCTTGGTCAGGAAACTGATCGTATCGAAATTGACCTTGTTGAGGAACCGTTTGAACAGCTCGACCGACTCGAACTTATAGACCAGTAACGGGTCTTTCTGCTCAAACACCGCGTTTTGTACCGACTGCTTCAGATCATCCATTTCGCGAAGGTGTTCCTTCCACTCCTGATCGATTACCGATAGCGTCACGGCCTTTTCCATCTCGGTCACGATATCCTTACCACCCGATGCCACCGCATCGCGCAGGTCAGAAACGACAGTCAGCTCATGGAGACCATCCGAGAAGGGGACCACGATATTTTTGATCTGGCTACCCTGCTCATTCAGAACCTGCGTCAATACCGGCAATGCTTTATCGGCAATCGCGTGGTTCTTCGCCTGATATTGCTGCTCTGACTCATCATACAACCGACGAATCTGATCCGGCTTTTTCATGCGGGCAAACTCTTCTGTTGTCAGTTCAGGAACAACGCCGAGCGTAGTCAGAAGCTGAAGCTTTATTTCTTCGTAATTTCCTTCAGCGTTGTTGACGGTTTCTTCCACAACGTCATACATTGTGTTGGCGATATCGAGCGGCAGCCGATCGCCAAAGAGTGCATTCCGACGACGTTTGTAAATAGCCTCACGCTGGTAGTTCATAACGTCGTCATATTCCAGCAACCGCTTCCGAATACCGAAGTTGTTTTCTTCGACTTTCTTCTGCGCCCGCTCGATTGACTTCGTGATCATCGAGTGCTGAATCACTTCGCCTTCTTCCAGACCCATACGGTCCATCACTTTGGCAATCCGTTCTGAACCGAACAAGCGCATTAGGCTGTCTTCGAGCGAAACGAAGAACTGCGTTGTCCCCGGATCACCCTGGCGACCCGAACGACCGCGTAACTGACGGTCAACCCGGCGCGATTCGTGGCGTTCCGTACCGATGATAGCCAGACCACCAGCCGCCCGCGATTCCGGTGTCAGCTTGATATCAGTACCGCGACCGGCCATGTTCGTGGCAATGGTTACAGTGCCGGGCAGACCCGCCGATGCAACAATTTCGGCCTCGCGCTGGTGGTACTTCGCGTTTAGAACCTGGTGCTGTATTTTACGGATGGTCAGAAACCGGCTCAGCAATTCAGAGTTTTCGACCGACGTTGTACCAACCAGTACAGGTCGTCCTTTCTCGACCAGACTGGCGATCTCATCCACTACCGCGTTGTATTTCTCGCGTACTGACCGGTAAACCTTATCTTCTTCATCAACCCGGCTAATGGATCGGTTCGTCGGAACGACGACCACGTCCATTTTATAAATCTGCCAGAATTCCGATGCTTCGGTTTCGGCCGTACCCGTCATGCCAGCCCGCTTGTGATACATCCGGAAATAGTTCTGGAGCGTAACGGTTGCGTAGGTCTGGGTGGCGTCTTCAACTTTTACGTTTTCCTTTGCTTCAACCGCCTGGTGCAGCCCATCCGACCACCGGCGACCTTCCATGATCCGGCCCGTCTGCTCATCTACGATTTTTACCTTGCCGTCCATGATGACGTACTCCGTATCGCGTTCGAACAAACAGTAGGCTTTCAGTAGCTGATTGACCGTGTTGATCCGCTGCGTTTTGACCGCATAGTCACGCACTACCGCTTCTTTATGCAGAATCTTTTCCTGTTCCGAAAAATCGCTGTCTTTATCGATGGTATTGAGGTCAATCGACAGATCGGGCAGGATAAAGAAATTCGGATCTTCGCCCGAGCCGGTAATGAAATCGATGCCTTTCTCAGTCAGGTCAATGCCATTATGACGCTCATCGATGGTAAAATACAGGGGTGCATCGGCTTCGGGCATCAGTTTCTGGTTTTCGGCCAGATAGATGGATTCCGTTCGTTGCAAGAGTGCTTTATTGCCCGTTTCGCTCAGGAACTTAATGAGCGGTTTGTGCTTTGGCAAACCACGATGAGCCCGGAACAGCGCAAGCCCTCCTTCTTTTTCATCGCCAGCCGCAATTTTCTTCTTCGCTTCGTTCAGGTAGTCATACACCAGCTTCCGTTGTGCTTCGACGACCCGGGAAACGCGGGGCTTCAATTCGATATAATCCTGTTCATCACCACGCGGCACTGGTCCGCTGATGATCAGTGGCGTCCGGGCGTCATCGATCAATACGGAGTCAACCTCATCCACCATGGCATAGTGGTGTTTCCGCTGCACGAGTTCGCCGGTTTCACGGGCCATGTTATCGCGCAGGTAATCGAAGCCAAATTCATTGTTCGTACCGTAGGTGATATCGGCGAGATACGCGTTCTTACGAGCCGCTGAGTTGGGCTGGTGCTTGTCGATACAATCTACCCGCAGACCATGAAATTCGAAGAGTGGGGCCATCCACTCAGAGTCACGCTTGGCCAGATAATCATTGACCGTGACAATGTGCACACCCCGTCCGGCGAGGCCATTCAGGAAAGCAGGGAATGTAGCCACAAGGGTCTTCCCCTCACCCGTAGCCATCTCCGCAATTTTGCCCTGATGAAGCACCACACCGCCTATGATCTGAACATCGTAGTGGACCATATCCCACTTGATGGCTGTTCCGGCAGCGTCCCAGCGGTTCGCCCAATGAGCCTGATCGCCATCGATAACGACATTTTTCTTACGGGAAGCAATCTCCCGATCGAAGTCGTCAGCCGTGACCGTCAACTGCTCGTTATTGGTAAACCGGCGGGCGGTTTCTTTCACAACCGCGAAAGCGCGGGGCAGGATAGCTAACAGAACCCGCTCCAGCTCGACGTTACGATCGGCTTCGAGTTTGTCAATCTGGTTAAACAGGCGCTCTTTCTCATTGACATCCACATCTGGATGGTTCACCGACTCCGTCAGTTCAGCAAGCTGGTTATCAATGCCGCCAAGTTCATCAGCGATCTGAGCTTTCAATTCGGCTGATACCCGACGCAACTCATCGTTGGAAAGGTCTTTTAACCGAGCAAATTCGGTATTCACTTTCTCAACGTAAGGAAATAATTCCTTAATGTCCCGTTGCGATTTAGTGCCGAAAAACTTAGCTATGAGATTAATCATTTTGTTTTTGTCAGTAATCGTTCGCTGCCGGTTAATCTTTGTTTACAGGCGAATAAGGGCTGACGGCGAACGATTTATTTTTCTACAAATTTAGTGCATTACCGTGGGACTACAAGGTGAATAGCCCACAGATGGGGACACCTTATTATATGGGAACTGTGTTTTAAAAGGAATCTATTACTTTTGCGAATCAAATTTTGGCCCAATAGCCATTGTTCATGCGTACCACCGACAAATTGTCACGTTATATCTTTCTTTCAGGGCCGTTTCGTATTGGTTTATTGCTATTAATGCTGTCTGGGACCTATCTGGTAACCGCTCAAGCCCCCCGTTCTAGGGTTGATCAGCTAAGCGACGAAGATGTTCAAAATTTTTACAAGCGTGCGCAGGCTAGCGGTCTTAGCGAAGTTCAGATAGAACAAGCTGCCATGTCGCAGGGGTATACGCTCGATGACATAGCTAAAATGCGCAGACGTATCAACGATATTCGCGCGTCATCGTCATCATCACCAAAAAGTCAAACGATAACTACAACAGGTCGGTCTTTCCCCACTGATCTCTCCCGTCGAACCGATTCATTGGCAACTAGTAGAGCGCGTAGAGATACAAATCGTGGCCTACCGGTTTTTGGGGCTTCCTTGTTTGAAAATGCCAACCTGTCATTCGAACCAAATCTGCGTATTGCCACACCCAAAAGTTATGTGGTTGGCCCCGACGATGAAATCCGGATCGATATCTCCGGCGCTTCGACTGGTGAGTTTCAACTAAAGGTTACACCTGATGGCACGGTCAAAGTGCCCAATTTAGCGCCTGTTTTTGTGGCAGGCCTTACCATTGAACAGGCTGAGCAGCGAATTATCTCTCGTCTGCGGCAGGGAGGGTACCAGGGCCTGGGGCAAGCTGGTAGCGGTACGACTGCCAACGTAACGCTGACCAATATTCGAAGCATTCGTATTACACTGGTAGGTGAAGTCGTGCGTCCCGGTACGTATACCATATCATCACTGGGAACAGCCTTCAATGCTCTTTATCTGGCTGGAGGTCCTAATCCGCAAACGGGGTCTTTCCGGAAGATTAATATTATCAGAGGTAACCGCGTTATACGTACGATTGACTTGTACGATTTTATCCTCAGAGCTGATCAGCGAGATAATATCCGGTTACAGGATCAGGATGTCATCCGGGTTGCTGATTACGAAACTCGGGTTGAACTGACAGGACAAGTACGTAGACCTGCTATTTTTGAAGTGCTGCCCGGTGAGACGCTTAAAACGGTGCTTGGTTTTGCTGGTGGTTTTGGTGACGATGCTTACCGGGCTTCCATCACCCTCCGGCGCAACACCGCCCGGGAACTCCGCATCGCAACGATCACTGAAGAACAACTGAACACGTTTGTTCCACAGCGTGGTGATAAATACTTTGTCGGAAAAATTCTGGAGCGCTACGAAAACAGGATTCAGGTAGCAGGCGCTGTAATGAGACCGGGCGATTATGCACTCGAGCCAGGCCTTGAAACGGTCAAGCAATTGATTGCTCGGGCAGAAGGTTTACGTAAAGATGCCTTCACAAACCGAGCCACCATCATACGCGAGCGTGCGGATATGGACCGGGAAAATTTATCCTTCGACTTAGGTAAACTGCTGAGAGGTGAGGTTGCTGACATTCCCCTTCAACGCCAGGATAGCCTAACCGTGTTCTCGATTCGGGATTTGCGAGAAGCCTATTACGTGACAATCGAGGGGGCTGTCAATCGGCCAGATACTATTGCTTACGTGTCCAACATGAGCGTAGCTGACCTGATTGCTCAAGCAGGTGGTTTTCAGGAAGGGGCCAAACCCAATCTGATCGAAGTGGCCAGACGCATTCGGCAGGACTCCGCAGGTATACGGACGACTATGCTTGAAGTATATCGTTTTTCGATTGATCGTAATTTGCAAATTACTGCCGTAGGAGGAAGCTCGCGGGAGTTTCAGCTTCAACCATTTGATATCGTATATGTGCGCACGTCGGCTAATTACGAAACGCAGAAACAGGTAACCATTTTAGGAGAGGTAATGCAGCCCGGTAACTACGCGATCTACAGCCGTGAGGAACGAATTAGTGATTTGATCAAACGAGTTGGTGGCTTAAAACCTGAAGCGTATATGGCTGGTGCCCAACTCCGGCGACAAGGGCAGGTCATCGGTAACGATTTGCGGAATATTATCAACGAACCCGGATCTGAAGAAAATTTGTTGCTTCAGGACAGAGATACGTTATCAATTCCTCGCCGTTCAGAAATTGTTTCGATGCAGGGAGCTGTATTAAATCCGTCATCCGTTAGTTTCAAAACAGATTATTCGTTTGATGACTACCTCAGTGAAGCTGGGGGATTTACGGATAACGCTCGAAAAAATAAGGCGTATGTTGTCTATCCAAATGGGCGTAAAGATCGTACTCACAAATTTTTGTTTTTTACCTCGAGGCCTCATGTAGAGCCTGGTTCTACAGTGATTGTACCATTTAAGCCTTTAGATACAAACAGATTAACACCAGGTGAACGCATCGGTATTTTCTCTCTACTAGCAACGGTATCTATCGCCTTAGTTAATGTCATACTTCGTTAATTATTATTCAATATAATAATGTCATTCACTGATACTGGAGAAGAGGAACCCAATAAAGGGCACGAAATAGAAATCCGATTAATTGATATTGTACAATTTTTGAAAAGTAGCCGACGGCTGATGATAGTAGGAGCATTGATAGGTCTCTTAATTGGTGCGTTGTATGCTTTTTCCAAACACAATATGTACACATCTGAAGTTACAGTGCTTCCTGAAATACAAGGGAAAGGCGCAGGTAATTTAGGTGGTTTAGGGTCATTAGCGGGCTTAGCGGGTATAAATCTTGATAATGTAAATGGTCAGGATGCGATACGTCCTGACTTATATCCTAACGTTCTACTAAGTGTTCCCTTTGCTCTTCACTTATTAGAACAGCGAGTATACTCTCAAAAACTTAAGGGTGAAATGTCTTTTAAGGAATTTATATATAAAATAAATGATAGTGTATATAAAGGTTGGTTAGGAGGTCTATTTCCTAAAGATGAGAAAAAAGCTGAAGAAAAGCTTGATCCTAAGAACTTTAGTCAAGCTGTTCAAGTAACTAAAGAACAGGACGAACTAATTAAAATAGTACAAAACAGTACAACTGCTACGTATGACAAAAAAACAGGTATGCTTTTAATTACGGCTATTGAACCTGACCCCGTTGTAGCGGCTACTGTTGCTCGTTTATCACTAGACTATTTGACAAATTATGTGACTACGTACCGTACTGAAAAAGCTCGTAAACAAGTTGATTTTTTACTAAAACAGGTATTAGAGGCTAAAAGTCGATATCAGTATGCTGAACTGGCTTTATCGAGCTACCGTGACCGCAATAGAAACTTATATCTGAATACTGCTAAAATAGATGAGCAACGACTTCAAGCTGACTACATACTTACCCAAACGATATATAACGATCTATCAAAGCAGTTAGAACAAGCAAAGATTAAAGTGCAGGAAGATACACCCGTGTTTAAAACACTTGAGCCGCCAACGATACCTTTGACTAAGAGCGGTCCTAAACGCACACTAATTATGTTTGGATTTATGGCCGCGGGTGTAGCTGTTACGTTTTTTATTCTTTTGATACGACTAGTGTTAAATCGTACTACAACACACATTTTATGAAAACAGCATTAATATGTGGTGTATCAGGGCAGGATGGAGCTTACTTAGCAAAATTACTGCTCGAAAAGAATTATCATGTATATGGTGGTTCGCGTGATGCGCAGATGGCTTCGTTCGCAAACTTAGATCGATTATCTATTAAAGAGAAAATCAAATTAGTTTCAATTAGTATCAATGATTTCAGAAGCGTATTACAAACTATTTTAAAAGTAAAACCAGACGAGATATATAATCTAGCTGGGCAGAGTTCTGTTAGTCTGTCGTTTGAACAGCCTGTTGAAACGTTGGAAAGTATAAGTGTTGGGACTCTAAATTTATTAGAAGCTATCAGATTTAGTAACTTACCAATTAAATTTTATAATGCAGGCTCAAGTGAATGCTTTGGTGATACAGGGAGTGAAGCTGCCGATGAAATGACGCCGTTCAGACCGAGAAGTCCATACGGAGTCGCAAAAGCAGCCGCTTTTTGGCAAGTAGCTAATTACCGTGAAGCATACAAACTGCACGCTAGTACTGGAATTTTGTTTAATCATGAGTCTCCATTGCGTCCCGAGAGGTTCGTTACGCAAAAGATTGTAGCAACTGCATGTCGTATTGCTGCTGGTAGCCCCGAAGTGCTAACGTTAGGAAACATTGATATTGCTCGCGATTGGGGGTGGGCGCCTGATTACGTTGAAGCTATGTGGCTTATGCTTCAAAAAGAAGTGCCAGATGACTATGTAATTGCAACGGGTAAAACGCATAAACTTAGAGAGTTTATTCAAGTTATTTTTAACTCATTAGGTCTTCGCTGGAAGGACCATATTCGTACCGACGTAACTTTTTTTCGGCCAACTGACATTGCTGAGGGATATGCAAACTCAAGTAAAGCGCAGAAAGAGTTGAATTGGGTTGCAAAATACAGTATGGAACAGGTTGCTCAGGAAATGGTTAAAGCTCACTTGGTAAAAACACAAGTGTAGTCATAAAAATTAATAGGAAAATCTAATAATTAATAAGTATGTTTAAATTAAAAGGAGATACGAATAAGCTTATAAGAGGTATTTCCTTTTCGTGGTTAAGATTTATCCTAACAATTGGTATTGGTCTTGTACAAACTCCCATTTTATTCAAAAATCTTACTAGTAATGAGCTAAACTTTTGGTATGTTTTCTTTTCATTTGGAGCCTTTCTTCAGATGGCTGATTTGGGACTTGTTCAGACGATTTCCAGATTGATAGCTTATATAGACAATAGTAGTGAGGTTTCGGAAAAAGATATTATTGGTATTTTATCTAAATACAAGACTAAACAAATATATGTTACAACTCTCTTCTCATTTACGTGTATTTTAATTTTAATTAGTTTTATAGTATATGTATCGTTTTTGTACTCACATGAAGCACTTTCATATGAGTTAAAAGCTTCCTTCTTTCTATACATCATTGGCATCATGTTTGCGCTTTTGTCGAACGTGCCAGGTGCAATGCTAGTTGGTTATCGTGATGTAGGCCCAGAAAGCATTGTAAGAAGTATTTTTCAAATTCTTTATTTTCTTTTACTGCTAGGAGGATTACCATTTTACAAATCAATACTGTTTGTTTCTTTTATTTTCCTGATTCAGAATGTAGGGCAATTTGTAGTGCTTCATTTTACTTTTTTTGTCAGACACAACAAAATTTTCAAAGAATTTGTGCCTTCAAAAAAGCTGATTCAATTTAATATATCTTACAGTGTTTATAAACAGTCAATGCCACTTGTAATTAACCAGATGGGTGGGTGGTTAATAAGTCAAGGTAATATCTTCGTTGCATACCTTGTGGTTGGGTCAACACAAATATCCGATTATGCAATCAATCAGCAGGTATTCACATATATAGCTTCGATATCATTGGTGATTAATCAAACCATGGGCCCTTTTATCGCTAAATATTATATTCAAAATAAGCATGAGGCTTTGAAGGAGTTGTATTCGAGTACCACTATTATATGCCTGTCAATTGTTAGTCTTCTCTTGATAATTCAATTGGTGTGCGGGTATGAAATAATAGACATGTGGGTTGGTAGCGAACATTATTTGGGAGTTACTTTTTCTGTTGTCTTTGCCCTGATTACATTTTTAGAAGTTAATCATTCAGTAGGAGGTAATTTTGTATGGAATACAAGTTCATGGCCCTTTAATGGATGGACGTTAGCTGCTGGGATTTTTAATGTACTTTTAGGCTATTTGTTGGGTAAATATTATGGTTTGATTGGAATGGCTTTTGCTACCTTTGTTTCTAAATTGGTTACTTTGAATTGGTTTGTAATTTACTATTGTTTAAAGCAATTAGGCATGTTTGTGAAGGACTATCTATTCAAGACGTTTGTCCCTTTAGTTGGAACTCTATTAATTTTACTTGTTGTTAATTTTTATCTAAAAGTATTTCTGCAGACTCTAAATTTGAATATTTTCCTTATAGTTGTAATGGTGTCAATATCAAGTTTTATGACATTAGTTTTGTTAACAAGCATAATCTTTAAAAGTCATTTCTTAAACTTGTATCAAACTGTTATAGTCAAAACTAAAAATGTAAGTACGAACGCGTTCGATAACTATTCGAAGTGAAGATATGAACAATCTTAAAATAGTTCTTTTGTTAACAGGAACTGTAAATCCTAATGGTATGTCATTAACGCACATACAAGACGTAGAAAAAAGAAAAGAACACTATATAGAATCTTTAAGATACTGGAAAAAAATACCTGAAATACAAATTGTTTTTGTAGAGAACTCTAACACAAATATAAAGTCAGAGGTAGCTGACTTTACAGATATAGATAAATTTGAATTTTTAACCTTTGATGGTAATGAGTATAATAAAAGTTTAGGAAAAGGTTACGGCGAACTCAAGTGTATAGAGTATGCAGTACTGCATTCAAAATTTATTTCTGAAGCAACATTTATATTCAAAGTTACTGGGAGGTACAAAGTGTTGAATTTTAATACCTTTCTGGAGAATTTTAGAAAAGAGCCCAATATAGATTTACTAATCGATTTTAAATTAAATTTGACTTTCTCCGATTCTAGATTTTTCGGATTTACAAAAAAATTCGTCAAGGACTATTTGATGCGTTTTGAATCTATAGTTAATGATTCTGAAGGTATCTATTTCGAGAATATTTTAATTAAAGCCGCACTAATTGCTATATCAGATGGATATGTATACAGACCTCTTTACGCTTTGCCTAGAATTAGCGGTTACAGTGGAAGCTTAGGTGTTAGATATAATAGTAGTTATTTACATTGGTTAAGACATAAAGTTAAATATTATTTGAAATATAAAAGTATAGGCTTGGGACATATGCCTGATATATAATAACAAGTCAAACTGATGAAAATTTATTGAGAGCGGCTTAACCTGACTACTTTTTCTATGTCAGTAAATAATTTTTATGAAATAGTCTTATCGACTTGTAAAATTAGTCTGTAAAGAAAGAAACTACCCACTTCTGAAAAAAACTGCATCGTCCTGGCGCTTTTTCGCAACAAGTTAATCTGCTTCCGTACTACTTTTATTGAGTTCTTTAATGAAAAAAGCGCGATTTCTGAGTTCCTTTTTGAGCCAATCTAAGACCAGACCAGTTTTAAACTATAAGTAGGTAGATGTCTTAAGTGAACACGGCCATAAAAGCTCTTGACTGTTTCCTTTTTATGAATTGAAGCACTAACCTAGACAATAAGTAGGTCTCGCTTGTAATGTCAGCCACACAGTTTGCCCAAAACCGTACAATACCTTTCCCCAGACTGATCTTAAAGACCGTTATTTTCTCAATCGTTAATCGGTTCAATAGATTAGGAAATATCCGGGGCGGCCCACATTTAGGGGAACTTGCTTAAAACCTGGCCTGTTTATTCATGATGTGGTTATGATATACCTTTTTCTAATAAGCTGATAGTCTGTACTTTGACTGTTTGGGCGATAAACTTAAAGTAGAATGTGATTACTTATTTAGACATGGTCTTATGAGGACAATAGCCAAGTCGTCTTTTTAGCCAAATAAAGTCTTTAAGTGCTGGAAAGTGGACAACATCAGGTCTTATAATTAAGTTATTTATCATAAATAAGTGTACATTTACGATGTCACATCGCATGTCATTGTTCGTCTATTTTAAACATAAATAAATTTTATATATGTTAAAATAGTTTTATGTGACACGTCCCCTCAATTACTGGCCATAAAATAATGATTAAAGTGTTCGAAAATAATCAGGAGCCGTTAGTAAGCGTGATCATTGCTACGTATAATTCTGATTTATACTTAGAGCAATGTATAAACAGCATTTTGAACCAAACCTATTCAAAATTTGAGCTATTGATTATCGATGGCGGTAGCACAGATAAAACTGTATCTATAATTAAAAAATACGAAAGCGTAATAAAATATTGGATTAGTGAGCCGGATAAAGGTGTGTATGATGCATGGAATAAGGCCATAGATAAATCTTCGGGAAGCTGGCTTACATTCATAGGTTCTGATGATATTTTCTATCCAAATGCTTTAGAACTTTACGTCAAACATATAATTAGTTACGATAATAGTAAAGAGCTAGAGTTTGTCTCATCAAAGATTGACCTTGTCGATAATGATTTGGCTTTGGTTAAAATAGTTGGAGAACCATGGAATTGGCATTCCTTCAAGCAATCGATGGTTACTTGGCATGTAGGCTCTTTCCACTCGAGACAATTATTTGATAAATATGGGTTGTTTGATTCTAGTTATAAGATATCTGGTGATTATGAATTTTTACTAAGGCCTAAGGATCTTCTTAACGCTTCTTACATCAATGTAAGAACTGTCAAGATGCGTAATGGTGGACTTAGTAATAATAGGCTGATTGATGCGAGTAATGAAACCTACAATGCTAAGATCAAAAATGGACTACTATCTCCATTTTTAGGGAACTTACTTCGCTATATAGATAGAGCACGTTTGATATTTAGATCTATTTGAGATGAATAATTTTACTCCCACGAATAGCTATAAATTTTGCGTTCTCTTCAAAACTGATGATCGTTTATCTGTCGACAGGTCTTTAAGAATATGTTTGGGAATTAGGTTTAGCCAAAAACACCTATTCGTTGCTACATAATCTGAATGTTGGCTAAGTAAAGCCACCTTACCGAAGATGATATGGTTTACTCATCGTCTTTGACGATCCGCCGGAAGAATGGGGTCGCCTGTGCGATTGAGCCAAGCAGTGGTCCGCTCTACTACCCAACGTTTGGCAAGGGGAACAAAACCTTGAGCGGACTCGGGCCGCGCCACGGTGGCCGCGATGCTTTCTCAGACCGGGTCGCCGGTGCGATCAATGCTCCAATCAGCTGAAGCTCGGGCAAAAACGCCGTTGTAATCGGACCCCCGAAGCGGCTTGATCACCATAGGCTTTTTCTAACCGCTCGCCTACTCGCCAAAGAATCGACTCTACCAAGCCAACCGCTGCTGGACCGTCGGCCTGACCAGCAGCCACCCATAATCGCCCTTGTGTATCAACCACAAGTGTGCGTTTGTGACCGCTCGGGCGACCTCGCACTAACCCGTTTGTGCGCATCAAGACCACGGTCTTCCCCGATCAAAAACGCCAATTTAACCAACTGTGAATCAACACGCACGGCCGATGGCAATGCATCCCGGTCTGCCATTAGTCGATCTAACTCATTCAAGGCAGCGTTGAGCCGTTCAAACGTGCCGTCCGACTTCCAGATGTTAAAATGGGCGTAAACAGCCTGCCAAGGTGGCCAACAATCAGGCAGATTTCGCCATTGACCACCCGTTCTAAGCAGCCACAAAATGATGTTAACAATCTGCCTTAGATCGTGCTTTCGTTTGCGTTTTAACTGAAAGAAAGGCGAATCGGGTCGCCGGAGCGATTGCGGCCCATTGAGAGTCGGTCAGTGGCTTCCACTATTTGGTCACATCTTTGAAGTTTGGCGATCATAAAGTTGGCACGACTCTCAACCTTTCTCAATTCCCAAACACCCTCTAATGCTGTTGTCGAATTGTAGCCTTTACCCAGTGCATCAGCATCTTTGGCATGCGTAGTGGCCACTTACTCTAGTTGACGGCTGTTGGGATGTAGTCCGCTGATTTTGTGAGCGCATTCAGAAAAGTGCACGCTATTTACGAGGCCTTTATATTCAGATCAGAAGTCTTTTAAGAGAAGCAAGCCACCCATGAAGTTAACTTGTGTCTTCATGGCGAGGTAGGATCATTGGGGGCCTGCGCAAGCAATCGCAAGCAATAGGTATAGCCTTTGTACACACTATACTAGGCGGTAATCTGACCATTTGAGGATTTTATTTGTCAGGGGCAGCCAGTTCGGAACTGGTGTTACGGTGTTTTGATGAATTTGTGGCTAGCTTGAGCAAACCTACTGTGGAGAATCTGAATGACAAATATGCCTATTAAATCAATTGGTTTAATCGATTGAGAGCGGTACGGTCTATACTATCTATACTGATATGATTTACTCTAGTTCAGAGTCCTGAGATAAATCTGATCAAAATTTTGTGGAAACAGACCACGTATCACCGGATAAATCAAACCATGCTACGAGAAGCCTTGAGAGGCATTTTATCTGGTGGCACCACATAGCAATTTATTATCATTTAAAGTAAAACAGGGTTCTTTTAACGTATTCTGTCAGAGAAGAGCTATTTTCTTTGCCGTTTTAACCATTAACAATCCGTTTTCATTCGAGAAACAGAACCGTGTACCCTTGATATGGGTAATCTTTGTTTTAAAGTTCTTTCATCCGACTGGCAAGTGTATGTAAATTCATAATTCAATTATAGCTTTGTCAGCAATTACTGTTGTTATATCTATTAAAGATTTGCACCTAACAAAGAATTTGCATAAAATCCACATAGGTACAAGATTGATATAATAATTTTTTGTTGTTGAGTACTCATTTTTAAGTAATTTGTAATTACTTTGATAGTCAAATTTTTACTTATAAATACTAAAATTTATGAAAAAAGTGAATATACGTAAACGACACATAGTTTTTGCACTTCAGTTGCTCGTCGTGGCTACTGGTGCTACTGCTCAAATTAGAGTCGGGTCTCCTTCTGGAACAGTAGACGGATCCGCATCGCTAGATGTCAGATCAGGTCCCTACTCGTCAGGTAGTCCCTATCGAGGTTTGCTAGCTCCTACTGTAACTACATCACAACGTGATCAAATTCAAAATCCATCTACTGGTCTGATCATTTTCAACAGTAGCACAAATCAGATAGAGGTAAATACAGGCACGTCAAGCTCGCCAGTTTGGACAGCGGGTGGAGCTTCCACTGCTGGCGGTAACTCCTGGAATTTAAATGGTAATGCTGGTACTACTAACGGCAACTTTTTGGGAACCACTAGTAATGTCCCGTTTTATTTTAGAGTTAATAACCAAAATTCGGGACGGATTGATCAACTTCTTAACAACGTAGCGTTAGGTTATCTAGCTTACAGCAGCAGTGCAACTGGAACTGGTAATACGGCTATTGGAACTTTGGCATTGGCGAATACAACGTCGGGTAGCTATAATACAGCAATGGGACTACAGGCGTTACAGAATAATACGACTGGAACAGGAAATACAGGATTAGGGACAGTGGCTTTATTAGCCAACACAACTGGGCAAAACAATACAGCTTCTGGCTACAAAGCATTGTTTACAAATACAAGTGGGCAGGGAAATACAGCTTTGGGCTCAGTGGCTTTACAGGATAATACGACCGGCAATAATAATACAGGATTAGGGACTGTGGCTTTACAGTCAAATACAACTGGTGCTAATAATACAGCTGCAGGTGCTGGTGCTTTACAAAAAAATACCACGGGCTACGAAAACACAGCAATTGGATCGAATTCCCAAGCCGCTAACACGAGTGGCTATTCAAACATAGCTGTTGGCACAGATGCATTGTCAAGCAACACAATTGGTAATGATAATACAGCCTTTGGGGGGTCTGCTCTGCTATCCAGCACAACGGGTAACGGAAATATGGCTTCGGGTAACCTTGCTTTACGTCTTAACACGACCGGTAATTCTAATACCGCAGTCGGAACTATTGGGTTGCAAAACAACACTACCGGTAATCTCAATTCGTCGCTTGGTTTCAATGCTGGGTCTTCGGTTGGCAACCTAAACAATTCAACGGCTATTGGCGCTAATGCAATAACTAACGCTAGCAACCAGATCGTGCTAGGTGATAATAGCATTACATCTTTACGCTGTAATGTACAAACCATTTCCTCACTTTCAGATAAACGTATCAAGGAGGATGTCCAAAAGAATGTGCCTGGTTTAACTTTCATTACCAAACTTACTCCTGTTACTTATCATGTAAATAAATTCAAGGAAGCTAAACTGATAGGATATTCATCAAATCTTGTTAAAGAAGATAGAACGCTTCATAGTGGTTTTTTAGCTCAAGATGTTGAGAAAGCAGCTAAAGAAGTAGGCTATAATTTTGAAGGTGTTCGCCAGGAAGAAGGGGGCCGATATTATACTTTGGGATATACGCTTTTTGTCATACCCCTGGTTCAAGCGGTTAAGGAGCTTAATACAGAGATAGAAACGCTCAAAGCTAAAGTGCAGGCGAACGAGACTGCTTATGCTCTTTTAGCCGATCAAGTCAAGCAAATGCAACAAACGCTAGGAGTATCTAAGGTAGATGTAAGTACCAAAATGGGCAAGAAATAGGCCTGGAAGGTTTGGTAAGTATGAATTTTAGTTTTTTTCTAATTTATTTTTTTGAACTTTACTTTTTACCTAATTACGGCTTAAAGTAAAACTAACTTAAATTTAACATGAGGCATAATATCTACTCTTTTCTCAGTGTCCTGTGTGTACTTATTGTACAAGTTCAAGCCATAGGACAGACTATTGATGTCCCTACAGGAAGTCCGTTGACAATAAATGGTAATCTTAATCTTCCAACCGGTTTCTCTTTGCAGTACAACGCTCAGACAATCCTAAGGGGCCCTGCTGCAGGCTCTTTTAACACGTATTTAGGTATTGAATCTGGCAACAGTACACAAGGTACTCAAAATACGTTCATAGGATATCAATCTGGCTACAGCAATACGGCAGGAGCCAATACCTTTTTAGGTTTTCAGGCTGGCCGTACCAATACGAGTGGTACAGCTAACGTCTTTATCGGTAGCCAAGCCGGATACACCAATACCACAGGTACGGGTAACATGTTTTTAGGCCAGCAAGCAGGTTATAATAGTACTGCCAGCTATAATCTCTTCATGGGTAACTCTTCAGGCAGTACAAATACTACTGGTTTGGGTAATACGGCTATCGGGGATGGCTCCCTGTTACGCAATAGCGTGGGTACCCATAATGTGGCTATCGGTCGCTTTGCGGGCGTAGAAAGCCGTAACGATGAGAACACTTTTATCGGTTTTGCCGCTGATGTTACCCCTGATACCCCTAATCTGACCAATGCTACCGCTATTGGGGCTCGCGCTCGGGTTAGCCAGAGCAACAGTATCGTTCTAGGCGCTAATGCGAATGTTGGTATTGGTACCGGAGCTCCCACCGCCAAGCTGCACATTACCACTGGAGTTACTGGTACTTCTGGTCTTCGTTTACAAAACCTGACCAGCAGCAACACAGCTAGTGTGACAAACCAGACCAAATTTCTCACAGTAGATGGTAACGGGAATGTAATTTTGGGGAGCCTAAACGGTTCGGCTCGTGAAGGAGCATCAGATGCGCTTTGGCAGCGGAAGGGTTCATTCCTGCAAAGCACAAACGGCGAATCGATTATCATTGGCCAGGGTGTGGATAAGACGCCAACGGACTATAACCTGTTTGTTAGCAAAGGTATCCTAACCGAAAAAGTAAAGGTTGCTGTTAAAAACACAAATGAATGGAGCGATAAGGTATTTGAGAAGAATTATCCGCTGAAGAGCCTGAAAGAAGTCGAGTTGCATATCAAAAAGAATGGCCATCTACCTGGCGTTCCATCGGCAGTAGAGATGGTGGAGCAGGGAAATGACCTCCACAAAACAGATACTAAATTGCTGGAAAAGATTGAAGAGCTGACCTTATACACGATTCAATTGGCTAAAGACAATCAAAAGCAGTCGCGTAGTCTTCAGATTTTAAAGCGTCAACATCAGGCTGAGATTAATGAGCTTAAACAACTGATTAGACAATCAAGAAACAAAAAATAGCAGGTATGTGCTGTTGAAGTTAGTAATTGCGGCACTGTCATTGACACGTACGCTTGGGTTTAATAACATCGAGGAAATAGTATCTCTTCGCCCTGAAAGTCGTAGAAGTATATCACCTTGCGTTGATTTAAACCGTTAAATTTGAGGAATCAATAGACGGTATAGGCATACATCTATTGCGCCATGATTGCTAGCTCTACGGTAACCGTTTGAAAAAAACATCTTGAAACCTCAAAACCGTTTTTTTGGTCAGACAATCTGAGTACAAATTGGCAGTTTTCAATGAAAAGACTGCCAATTTGCATTGCAATAAGACACGGTTTAAAGTGGACGAATTTACTTCTTGCTACAGCGTGTTATGACCAAGAAACTATTTTTAATATTGTCCATGATTACCAAGTATAAAAACGAATGAATGCTTTGAATGATAATTCAACAGGCAAATAAATACCGTGTTTATGCAAGGAAATTTTTTGACTAAATTCTAGTTTCCCTTCTCTTTTTAGCTGATTAAAGAGAAGGGAAATTAGGAAAATTGTCCTTATAATATAGTTTGGCTTATACATAGTTGAGTTATTCAACCTCTTAACTAGAGTACAGGCACACGTAGAGGTCAAACACATGCCAGCACTTGTAAAAAAAGTGAGGTGTGAAGGAGTAGAGTATTATTTCGACAATTTTAATAACGACCAACTCAATCGGTGGCACAGGCTTCCATATAAATATGAAGTGGTTTATTCTTAGTGTAGTATGGATAGGTATTACTATCACTTCATTTTTTTTACCAGAATTTGATACGCGTAATTCTAATGTATATCAATCACAAGAAACGGGTTCCCCCATTATTCCGCCGATAAGTGCGAACTGGGCGGCTACAGATGGAGTTGGCCGTACATTACCAAAAAGAGCCTCGACAGGTGATTTTAAAAGGAATAAATATGTAGGTATCTTTTACTTTCTCCTGCACGGCCAGTACAATGATAAGGCAGTATATGACATTTCGGCTATAACGAGAGCAAATCCAACCAGTCCAAAGTTCGGTCCAGAAACTACTTGGCATTGGTGGGGCGAACCTGAAGCTGGTTACTACAAAGCTGATGACCCATGGGTTATTCGACGTAATCTGCAATTGTTGACGCTAGCCGGTGTCGATATTCTTTTTTTCGATGTAACTAATGGTGACACATATCTTACTGTAGTTAAAAAAATTTGCGAAATATCAATAGATATGCGTCATAAGGGTATGCCTACCCCATATATCTGTTTTGTCACATATACGAGAAGTGCTCAGACCGTGGCAACACTATATGAGCAAATTTATAACCAGAATAAATATTCGGAGCTGTGGTTCCGGTGGCAGGGGAAACCATTAATACTAGGTAAAATAGGAGAGATGACAGATACCGGTATCCGTGATTTCTTTACTTGGCGCTATAGTTGGGCATGGACTAATACTCGCAATGAGCCTCATAATTGGCAATGGCTTGATCGAACTCCACAAAATTACGGTTGGGATAAAGATCCTTCTGTGCCAGAGCAAATTCCCGTTGCTGTTGCCAGTCATCCATTCGATAATAGTATTGGTAAGAGTTTTCGGCAAGGACGTCAAGGAGTTATAAATAGAAATGGTATTACTAACGTTACCCAAAACGGATTGTACTTTGACGAACAATGGAAACGAGCCTTACAGGTAAACCCGGCAGTAGTCTTTGTTTCAGGATGGAATGAGTGGGTAGCTCAGCGTTTCATTAACAGGCCAGATTCAGCTGCAAAAGCAAAGCCTTTTAAGTTTATGGGGAAACCAATGAAACCAGGCCAAACGTTTTTTATTGATTTATATAATGAAGAGTACAATAGAGATATTGAACCGATGAAAGGAGGTTATACAGATAATTATTACTATCAACTGGTAGCTAATATTCGTCGGTTTAAAGGAATACCCGCCCCTGAGCAAGCCACTCCTGCCCGGACAATTTCTATTGACGGAAAATTTGATGAATGGAACCAAGTAAAGCCTGCTTTTTTTGATCCTGCAGATGATGTGCTTCATAGAAACTGGCCAAGAGCTGACAATAAAATTAATTATTTGAATAAAACCGGACGTAATGATATCACAAGTTGTAGAGTAACTTATGATAAAACAAACGCCTTCTTTTACGTGAAAACAGCTCAAAAAATCTCGGCTGCGACCGATAAAAACTGGATGTTGTTATTTGTTGATGCTGACCAATCCATAAAAACAGGTTGGGCCGGATACGATTATTTAATTACCCACACATACAAGGGAAATAAGTCAACCGTCAATCGATGGAATGGGAAAGCATGGACACCTGTAGCAACAGGCACTTTCCGATATACTAACAACGAACTCGAACTTAGTGTCCCCTTAAGCGCCCTTAAACAAACCGCAGGAAAAGTAAAAATAGATTTCCATTGGGCGGATAACATACAGCAGTTGAACAATATAACTGAATTTTTTACAAATGGTGACAGTGCTCCAGATCGCCGTTTTAATTATTCATATGTAAATTGAAAAAACGTCATACATTTAAGACTGTGTAACAACAGTCCGTATGCCGGAATTCATGTAGACATTCAATACATATAATTGTCAGTGCTTGGTTTACTTTTATGATAAATGTTAAGGATTCACAGTTTGGTGCCGTTGGTAATGGACAAACTGACGACACTTCTGCTATTCAGCGTGCTATTAATTTTGCAAAGTCATTAACAGCACCAGGTGGAGGTAACTACCGGGCAACTGTTTTCTTCCCAGCTGGTTATTATTATGTATCATCACCTATTGACATTACAAATTCTAACGGTATTTGGTTAACAGGAGATGGTGGCCAATATATCAACACGGGAATTATTGGTAACACGAGTGGCGCCATATTTGATTTTAGTGGATCCTCATTGTCGGGCTGCGAAAATTTTTTCTTTCTATCGAGTACTGGATTTGGCAATACTCGATCAACGATCGGTGTACAATTCGCGCTAACCGCTAATGGTGGGCTCAACTGCGGTATACGACAGTGTTCCTTCCAAATGGAAGATTTCGCAACTGCGAACAATGGACTCGGTACCATCGGTGTTTTAAATATCCGCTCGGAAGAGTTTTTTATAGATGCTTGCCTAATCCGGGCCAATGTATCTGTGGTACTAGGTAATTCAACCTCCGTGACTGGTCCATCGACTACTTTCACAGCCACTAGTCGCTTCCAGACTCTTGTTTCAGGTATTGGTTCTATGGGAGTTACCAATATTCAGTCAACTTCTCTTGAGAACTATGAGAGACGGCAACCGGCTCTAATATTAAATGGAACAAATAGTCTTAACTTCCAGGGATATATTAGCCGTGTTTCTGCTAGTAACGGCAATAATGAAACAGCAATTTTCTGTACTCAGTATACGACCAATATGCGTGTTCACGCTACTGTTGAGTCATTTTCACGAATTTTGCAAGTACTCGCGAATAGTGGTTTCGAAGGGAACGATTTGACAATTGTCTCAGCTAATGCAACTGCTCCCTCAACTGAGTTAATAAATATCACTGGCTGTTTTGTAAAAGGATTAAATGTTAGAATTTCACTACCAGTATTGGAAGAACGTGACAATCGGTATGTGCTATTTCACGCACCATCTACAGATCCAAACCAACAGGCAGCAGGAGCAATTTCCAATAGTAAAATCGTTTGTTACGATATAAATTCTAATCAGTACATTATTTCTGCCAACCTGCTTAAGAAAGCAGACAATGTGGAATTTACAACGTCACGACCATTTGAGAAGAGAGGAGGACGTATTCGTCAATTATCAAATAATAATGTAAGCGCTGGGACAAAAAGTTCACCACAGTCTGCACCTGTATTCCGGTTTTTGCAGGCAGATAATTTAAACTCCTCTAACGGGCGTGGCGGATATTACAGAATTTGGATTGACGGCGTTGTACGAGCAGGGAGTTATGGATCAGGAGGTAGCGCAGTATTGTCATTCCAGGCACAAATAATCGTTAATCAAAATAATATAGGCACTGTAGATCCGCCTTCAGCAACCGTAATTATTTTAGATAAAAGTGTTACTAATCCTGCTTACCTGGATATTGTCGGTGTGATAGTTGACATTAGTTTTGCAAGTGGCGTTGGTACTGTTACGGTAAACCCCAGAGTTGTAGGAAATGCTAGTAGTGAATCTATCAGCTATGACGGAGTTACAGAACTGCAAAGCGATTTTTTAGTTAATGGCTCGATTCCTCTTTAGAAGAAGTTAGCCAAAATCCTGGATGCATGCTTATCCGACGTTTCAAGGATATTGGAAATCGATTCTCTTTTTTTCCCATTTTATACCCGATATATTTTGCCAGCGTTCGGATCAACTGTGCAGGAATCAATCTTTTATATCCATTGCGGCTAAGGTATTGCAGTTCTTGGACAACGTATTTAAAACCTTCAGAATCAGCTCCTGAAAATTTACTTAAAATCGCTTGCTGCTCTTGATGAAATACACCTATATCAAAGTAACGTTTGAATTCTTCTAAGATGGTATAATCGTGAGAATGAAATACTTGCGCATCTGCACAATAAGCCACCGCTTTATTTTGCATGATGAAGCGAGCAGCTACAGACACATCTTCACCTAATATTGTATCTGATGGAAACCCCCCAACCGAAAGTAAATCAAGTTTACGGTAAGCCGCAAATGAATTGGAGCAAGAGCAAGTTTTAATCCCCATTTCAGGAATTGAGGCTTTCGTTTTGACCACGCTATGAGCAGGGTAGTTTGCCAAGCGAGCAAATCGGCCAAAAACTCCTGTTTCAGGATAAGGTAGTTGCCGCCCATAAGCCATAGCAATATCATCCTGGCTATTTAACATACTTAATAAATTTTCTAAAGTTTGTGGAGAGGCAGGCAAGGCATCTTGAGTCATAAAAACAACTACACTTGAATTGGCCAATTGTAGTCCAAGATTTCGACTGTTGCCGTGATTAAACGATACTTTTTTGATTGGAACGAGTTGTACTCCTTCTTTGCGTGCTATCTCTTGTGTATTGTCCGTCGACTCAGAATCAATTATTATTATTTCGTTTTGTATTGTCTGTTCACGAAGTTTTTGCAATAAAAGGGGGAGATAAGCGGCAGCATTATAAGTAGGTATGACAATAGATAACATCTTCATTAAAAAGAATCAAGTGAACTTACGCCAACAGTCGTTTAGCTACATTGAAAAAGAGAAACAGGCGATTTAATAACTGCTTGGCAAAGCTATAACCTGTTTCTCCTGTGGGAGAGGCATTACCACCATGCCTCACATATTTTATTAAAGGTTTTTTGTAGAATATAGTTTTACCTTTTGCCTCAACAAGTAAGCCGATCCACCAATCGTGCATATGAATTTGTTTTGGAAAAGGAAGTATATACTGCAAAATATCACGTCGAAAAGCCATACAGCAACCTATATATGAGTTCTTATATAAGTTAGTCCAAAACCCTTTCCGGCTTCCTCTATGTTCGAAAAATGAGGAATGTATTTGATGGCCCATCTGATTAACCACTTCGCAATCTGTGAGTACCAGATCATAATCGATCAACAAATTACTTATTACCGCCACTTTATCGGGCAACCAAATATCATCTTGGTCAGCTAAAAAAATATAACGTCCAGAACAATGCTCGAGGGCATTTTCGAAATTTCCTGTAGGCCCGTGGATATTAGCATTAATGAAAATCTTAATTCTCTGATCCGAAAATTGTTTTATTATTTCCAGAGTATCGTCAGTAGATCCATCATCGGATATAATAATTTCATCATCTTCATCTAGCTGTTGTAAAATCGAAATTAGCTGCTGCTCTATAAATTGGCTACCGTTGTAAGTAGCCATACAAATGCTGATAAAACTCATTCCAGTCAAGTTTTAAAAAGTTTATACAACTTAAATGAAGTTGAGCCCAATCGCAAATGTAATCGACGAGTCAGTAAAAAGCTAACTACTATATAAGGTGGAATGACAAAGAAAGCCAGATCAAATGATTGAGTGATAGCAAGGCTGATGTCATTAATCATCGTGCTTGCAAGATGAAAGAAACTACCCATGTAGACAAAATAAAAAGCGCTTGTCGATTTGAGTGAAAAATAATGAATTCTGAGAAGCGAATATATATAACCTACCAAGAAGCTGAAAGGGAAAGCACCCCAATAATAGAAGTAGATGCGTCCTTCAATATAGAATGGTGCATTAGGGCCTACGGTAATAGGTGTCATTGGACCTGGTGCGCGCAAATTGTCGACCATAATGTTGCCAACTGCTTCCTGGTAAGGCTGTATGCGAAAGAACCCTAAAATAGGGTTCGTTAATACAGAAATATAGTTTAAGAACGAGTAGTTTTCAAAATAGCTAATGTTAACGGGTTGGTAGTAGTACAAAATTGAATCCCCACTATATAATAAGCGTTTAATGAATGCAAAAAAGACACTATCTAAATCGCTATTCTCTTTCCACAGTACGGCAAAGAAAACACTCATTGTAGCTACGAAAAAAAGAGGTATATATCTTTTGAATTTCTTTATAAAAACTTGTTTATCCGAAAATAGTGGATGATAAAATACAATTCCAGCGGAAATAGCAAATTGTAACAAAGCGGATTTAGATCCTTCTAATGAAGAAAAAAAAGCAACAATAACTAAAAAAATTAAATTAATTCGTTTCCTATTTACAAAATACATGAAAATAAGAGCAGTGCTTACAAATGTTCCGGTACTCCAATTTATCTTTCTGAACAAACCAAAACCTTGTTGGAAATTAGCAATCTTGGATTCCGTAGGTGCGTCAGACAATAAAGCAAAACCTTTGTTATAACCTATAATGACATTAGATGAAATATAGACCAACAAAAGAAAATAGGTAGTCCATTGTAAAATAAGTTGATCAGAAAATTTATAATGCACATTTTGTCTTTCAATATTAGGGTTTAAGTTATAATGCCTTGAATAAGCAATTTTGAAACCAAACCATAAAGATAACTGGCAAGCAAAAAAGTGAATAATATCTTGCAAACTAGGAATTATTTGAAGAGCTAAAACGCTAGCAAAAGAAGTAGTGAATATCCAAACAAACAAAGGATCAATTACTGAATATACAAATTTGCGATATAGCATAGCATAAATGGCGAGCAATATTGCAGCAGATCCGATGACAACAAATAGTATGCTATAATCAACTTCCATTTCATTAACTTAGTTTACCTAAACGCCCCTGCCATCCGGCTGATAAAGCCTTCTTAATATACATTAAACGAAGATATTTGTGATCTTCTAACAAGGACGACTTTACTATTTCTTTCACACTTAGCTGTAGCAGAAATAAACAAACTTTTGGATTAATATTAAAATACGTACGTGATATATAGATAGCATTTCTAATAAAATAATATAATCTTACTGGATTGTGTGATATATAGCTTATATTTAATGTATAAAGGTTAAATTTTTTAACTGTGCCTAGTTTGTGATTCAGCTTTAAGTTAGTAATTTCAATAATTTTAAATTTATTTAGGTAAAGGCGTAAATTATATTCATGATCTACGTGATCTATAAATAAATTTTTATTGAAAGGTCCGACCTTCTGATAGGCATGAAGGCTCAAGAGATTTCCTGAAGTCATTGTAAGATTGACTTCTTTGTATGCATCAGCGGAAAGTGACCCACTGTGATCAACTGACACAATACCTAGCTCTTCTGGATTTGCATAATTGTTAATAAAATCAATCATACTAGAAATCATGTTTGATGGTGCTCGGCTGTCATCATCCATTGTCAAAAGGTACGTAAAATTATCGTTAATAGCCCGGTGAGCAGCAATATTTAGAGCGTCTGCAACACCATAATTGCCAATATTTGGTATGTAAACTATTGAGCGGAATGATTGCAATTGATTGACCAAATCTAAGTTAGGGCTATCCGAGTTATCAATAACATATAGTTTTTTTATTTGATCAATATACGTATTTATATTATTAATAACTTCTACACCACTGTTATATAAAACAACGACGCCAGCTATTGTCTCATTCAGATTTGATTCTTGCATAGCATTTTCTTTATTCGTAAAATAGCATTTTAGTTTTCAATTTTATACTTGATGACCGTATATATAATATCGCATTTTTTTTTGGAAATAGTACAACGACAGAATGATAGAAAGGAATTTACCTTTAACCTGGCTTTTTATATTACGATTTCTCACAATATTCGTTTCTTTCAATGATCGACTAAACTCACTACTGGCTCCCCCCGTTGCACAGGTTGCGATCACCAAAGGGACAAATAATGTTAAAGATTTTCGAATATACAGTAGTAAATTAAGTTCATAATCTGCTAATATTTTAAGTGAAGAGTCATAGCGGAATTCAGAGAATACAGATTTATTATAAAATGCACTTTGATGATGTACAGTATTTTGAAATAATGTTCGTTTGCCTAAATAAGAATTCATCTGATAATTATTGTCAAACACTACCTGGCCAAATACCAACGAATATTCCGTTTTCAAATAAGGGCTTATCTGCTCTAAAACTTTGAGATTTAATACGTCATCAGCGCCAAGAAAATAAATCCATTTTCCATTAACACGATCGATCCCTTTGTTCATAGCATCGTAGATCCCTTTATCAGGTTCACTGATCCAACCTGAGAGCATGTGCTCATATCGCTTAATAATGTCAATAGACCCATCAGTACTGCCTCCATCAATTATCCAATAATCGATCAAGTCTTGCTTCTGATTCAATACGCTTAGTATTGTAGTTTCTAAAGTAGAAGCAGAATTATAAACAACTGTTATGATCGAAATGAGAGGAGTAGCCTTAATAAGTTTCATAAATTAGCACTACTTGTAACGAATTTATATTGCACATTATTATGCTGCTTTTAACTGCATAATTGTGAAGGAAGTTGTACAGTAAACACACTGAATTGCATGCTCATCTCCTTGAAAACATTCAGAGGTGTGCAACAACAGCGAATTGTAGGTATTCCATATCAGATATGCTATTAAGAAGAATTTTATTTAAGATTCTGAAATTTTTGTACCCCTTATAATTCAATTCCTTAATAGAGTTAATTCCTTCTATTACCTTTATCTTATAGTTAGCCTCTAAAAACATTCTTTCAGCGCTTTTCTTTGTAAAAAATCTTAAATGAGTTTTGTCAAAAATACCGGCGTTAACATAATGGAAATCTTTATGAACCAAGATATGGTAGATTGCATCAAAAAATCTTATATTAGGAACAGATGCAATTATAACTCCTCCTTCAGATAAATAGGATTTACATAATTCGAGAGCTTCAAATGGGTTGATTAAATGTTCTAAAACATCATTGAAGAATATACAATCGAATTTTTGATTGTTTAAATTAATATCGGCACTAAAAATAGTATTATAAACTTTATCTAAAACTAGCTCAGCTTTTTCGGATGCCCTTTTGTCCGGCTCAATACCCCAAACTTCACAATTAAATTCTTTTTTGACAGAACTACCAAACGATCCGCTGCTACAACCTACATCTAAAACATATTTTACGTGTTTCGGTATATATTTTAGCATCTCATTACGTTCATGCGCAAAATAGGCGGCATCTTTTTCATTGTATTCCTTCTCCAATATATTCATCACTAATATACATTTTTGCGTAAGACTTTATTGAACATTACAAATATAAGTTAATTTCTATAATAAGAATGTGTTTGGGAATTGAGAAAGGTTAAGAGTCTTGCCAACTTTGCAGCGACCGCCCGGCGGCCCGGCAAGCAACAAAGCCACTGACCGACCTTCAATGAGACGCAATTTCTCCCTTTTTTGATGCTACCGGCCACCCGGCTTAAACGCAAGCGCAAACACGATCTACGTCAAATAGTGAACATCATCTTATGGTTGATGCACAGGCGCTCAGTGGCGTAATCTACCCGAAGAATGGCCTAACTGGCAGGCCGTTTATTATTACCGCACCGGTGGCCCAGTTTGAGCGATGGAAACAGGATGGCACCTTCGAGCGAATCAATTCGACGCTGAATCAACTGGATCGTGAAGGGGGCGGCAAAGAAGCTCACCCATCGGTGTTATCAATTGATAAACAAAGCGTTAAGTTAAATCCTATGATCTGCGAGTATCGAGGTATAGATGCCAATAAACGCGTCAACGGCCGTAAACGACAGTTTGTGGTCGATACACAAGGTCGACTCTGGATAGCCGCTGTTCATGCTGCCAATCAGGGCGATGGGCCTGCTGCGGTTTCACTAGTTGGCGATATTCTTTGGCGAGTGGGCGAACGGTTAGAAAAAGTGTATGGAGACCAGCCGGACAACGGAGTTTTTGCCAAGGCCTTAGTTGATTGGGGTATTTATCGCACCAGCGACCCGGTTCGAGAAAGCTTCTCGGCCGGAATCGACTCAGGGTTTCGTACCTATCGCCAAGCGATGGGTTGTGGAACGGAGTATTGCCTGGACGAATCGCACGGGCGACCCCGTTCTTCCGCCGAATCGTCAAAGATTACGAGTATACGCTATTATCTACGGTGAGTTGGCTGTATTTTGCTACCATTCAACCAATGCTTCAGCGAAGCTAACCTTATTACCGGAGACAATTCCCCAACCCCTTCTAAAATAAATTTGCTAGTAGTAAGGTCTTTTTGGTATCACTTACCGGGTACCTTGTTTGATGATCGGACCGTTTGATCAATTGTTCACGTTGTCCTATCCAGGTTGATGTCAAGCTTTTATCTGCTCAACTGCTATTGTACAGCTACAAATCGCTATAAATGAGTAGACTGTTTAAGAAAGTGCTGAGAAATAATGGCATCGTGATAATACTAGGTTTTTTATAGTATGATTCACATACTAGTGTTGAAGGCTAAGCAGTCAGGTATAGCTTGTGCAATTTGCTGCGGGCGTCTTTAGTGGTGAACTACCAATCGGTTTTAGCTTGTTTAGCGTTCCGCTTGGTTTGCCAAGCACTGATTTAAGCCACCAACAACTCTTTGATGGCGATATGGCGACTTGGACAATCACGTTGTAAGATAGCTAGCTCAACCCCGGCTATCTCTAACCAACTGCCATGCTTATGAGTGTAGACAGATTCCAGCCGATCCAGATACTTTTTGGCTTTCTCCGGCCTTAAAACCGTGTAAAAGCGCTAGGCTTGTGCGTACTTAAATTGTCGCTAATTACTATCATTTTCAAATATCTGGCGTAAACTCGACCCATTAAATTAATGATTATGTCCACTCAAGTGGCGGCCTTATAATCGTCTTTGATAATCAAAATTGGTGACCTGCTAGTGGTTCAAAGACCATATAAATCTCGCTTACGTACGCTGTGACGGATGTATTCAGAATCTTCTATCGCATCCTATTGGATGATCGATGATGCATAATCTCTATAAGCTATTTGGGTGGCTTATCCAGACAAACAACTGGAAATCGCTTATTATAATGATGCTTACACATAGACAAGACTTGCCTCACATGATACACAAAATCAGCATTCTACTTAGGTGGAACGATCCATCCGTTGACCCGTCAAGACGTTAATTCTTTTTTTTAGTGCTGTTGCTACGCTGGTTTGCAAGACACTCTCCACCACCTGTAATTTAATCAGGCGGTCTACAATGGTCTGTAATTTTCAACGGCTTTCTCTTACGAGTGGCGGGTTACAAACGATTGCAATCAAATGAGATTCTAACTCAACAGTGTTTTTTTTGATCGTACTGTGAATACAGCCATGTCTTGTTCAAAAAAGGCCTTGCTGCGTGTGGAGAGATGGTTTATAGTGGCAACATCGGCTCACTTCGTCGTTCAATGGCCTCATCGCTCGCCAACAGGACGTTGGTATTCAAGGCAATTTTGACTGTTGCTTTACCTTTCTAAGCTTTGGCTACTAATTCAGCCCGTTTTTTAGGCAGGAGTTTGATTCGAAACTTTACCATGAACGGAGGGCATTTTCTCGGAAAAGCACCGCTACCTGCTATATTACCCTTTAAGCAACATTATCACCATTGAGCTAACATTTAAAATCATGTTGAAATGGATTTGTTGTTCAACCAAATCTAATCTCATAGCAGTATTTTTGTGATACTGATCTTTTTTATGATTGTTTATTAGATATTAGATGTCCTTTACTTAATTTTATGGTGGCCTTCAACATACCTTGAAGCAGGAGCTAGTTTGCTTGTTTCAAGGTATGTTGAAGGCAGATTCTCGCATTACTGACTTGAACACAAAATAAATAGATTTAAGAGAATGTTGTGAAGTAACAAAACTCCCGCTACTATGTTTCTTATTGCAAAAATATGATACCTTTAGGAGACTATTAGAGCACATTAGTAGCCTTTTCGAGTTTATATGTTGAAAATTGTAGCCATCACTGGCTTGGATTGTGTACATAGTTAAGTAAGGGAATTTGTGGAGATAGTAATGTTTTATTTAAACTAAACAGAATGTGAAAATTTTTTTATTTGCATTTAGCTTTTGTTCCTTAAGTTTGACTGTTTTCGCTCAAACAAATTTTGTAGCCACTACACCTTCTTCGACTACTCCAGGGTCTGACAACACTTTGGTAGGGGTAGGAGCGGGAAATTTGAATATGAGCGGAGCCAGTAATTTATTCATTGGCCGTGGAACCGGCATTCAGAACATGGCTGGCACTCAAAATGCATTTTTGGGGGCTTTGGCTGGCAACCAGAATACGTCTGGTCAGAACAATTCTTTCGTGGGATACAGGTCGGGCTTCAGCAACAGTACGGGTAATAATAATACCTTTTTAGGGTCTGGGGCTGGCTATACGAATGGAACAGGTTATAACAATGCGTTTGCCGGCTATAACGCCGGGTACTTTAATTCACAGGGCAATTACAACGCGTTTTTCGGCAGCGGTGCCGGTTATGCTAACTCGCAAGGTAGCAGTAACACATTCATAGGAGCTGATGCTGGAAGTGCAAATACCACAGGGTCAGGCAATACCTATATGGGGTCGCTGTCAGGTGCGTCAGGTAATAATACAGCTCAAAATACCTTCGTTGGCGCTAACACGGGATCAAGTAATACCGGAATCGCAAATACATTTCTTGGATTTCAAGCAGGTCAGAATAATCAGTCTGGCGCCTATAACGTGTTTATTGGCTCATCGGCTGGTGCAAACAATACTGCAGGACTCAGTAATATGTTTCTAGGTCAGCAGGCAGGATTCAATAATACAACAGGTAACTACAACTTGTTTATGGGTAACAGCTCCGGAAGCGCTACCACAACTGGGATTGGAAATACTGCTATTGGAGATGGATCTTTACTGCGAAACAGTACAGGTATTCATAATTCTGCAATTGGTCAGTACGCAGGTGTTGAAAGTAAGGGAGATGAAAACGTCTTTATTGGTTTTGCTGCTGATGTAACGCCAGCTACCCCAAATTTGACAAATGTAGTCGCCATTGGTGCGCGAGCCAGAGTCAGTCAAAGTAACAGTATAGTATTAGGTGCCGGAGCAAATGTAGGTATTGGTACATCCGCTCCGGCTAATAAGTTGGAAATCACCCAAGGAAATTCGGGCAATAGTGGTTTACGCTTTACTAATTTGACTGCCTCCTCTACCGCTAGTGCTGTTAACCAAACAAAATTCTTAACAGTTAACGCGCAGGGAGATGTTATTCTGGGGAGCTTAAATGGTTCAGCGCGGATAGGTGCCGATGACGTATCTGATAATTGGCAGGTAATTGGTGAGAACATTCAAAATAGCAATACTGGTGGAGTTGTTATTGGCCCGGGAATCAGTAAAACTCCCGCGGGTTACCGGTTATACGTGGCTGATGGTGTATTGACAGAAAAAGTAAAAGTGGCTGTTAGAAGCACAAACGATTGGTCTGACCGGGTTTTTGAGAAGGGTTATCGATTAAAAAGCTTATCAGATGTTGAAACGTTTATTCGCCAATCGAAGCATTTGCCTGGAGTTCCATCGGCAGAGGAAGTTGTTAAGGAAGGTGTCGATGTAGGACAAATGCAGGCTAAACTACTTGAGAAAGTGGAAGAATTAACCTTGTACGTTATCAATCTGAAAAAGCAAAACGATGCTTTAACTCGGAAAAGCGCTCAATTGGAACATCGTCTTAACAAATTGAATACTAAACGCAAATAATATGAAACTATTATTTTTACTATTAGGATGTGGATTCGCTGTAAATAGCATGGGGCAGGCACCTGCCAATAACCTGCGTGTTCAATTGAGTTATGAACGAGCTGGTCAGTATATTCAGCAAGCCGTTGAAACAATAGAAGCTGTAAATGTAATTGGCACGGCTAGCACTGTTGATTACAAGGCTGGTCGTTCCGTAACGCTATCAACTGGTTTTGAAGCTAAATTAGGGAGCACATTCACCGCAGCTATCCAGCCAATAATTGGAGCTAATGAACTCGCGTTGGAGCTGAAAGCTTACCCCAATCCGTTCGATCATTCCACAAAAATAGATTATCTTCTCCCTGCTGACGGTAAAGTGAACCTATGGATAATAGATACACAGGGGAAAGTTGTTGGTCAGTTGGTGAAAGAAGAAAACCAATCTGCCGGTAGACACCAAATCGAGTGGAAACCCCAAAACATAGATGCTGGCGTGTATATTCCTATTATAGAGGCCAATCAACAAAAAGTAACAAGTCGTCTTATCAAAAAATAATTTCTACAACTTAATAAAGAAAGCCTGCGTGATAAACGTAG
Organism: Spirosoma agri; assembly: GCF_010747415.1. Classification (NCBI taxonomy): domain Bacteria; kingdom Pseudomonadati; phylum Bacteroidota; class Cytophagia; order Cytophagales; family Cytophagaceae; genus Spirosoma; species Spirosoma agri. The sequence goes on from NZ_JAAGNZ010000002.1 coordinate 402,376, forward strand.
GCTTTCTTTATTTCTATTCATCACTTGTTCGGCACAATGGATTGAAAGAAGCCAGAATCACAATAAACATCGATTTAAGGCATTAATATTGTAAGTCTATTTATTCACTCACTTCGACAATCAATGCACTTCCGCTTAAAGTCGGGTCTTTTACTCTGTTTTGTTAGTGCCTCCATTATTTTAAAAGCACAATCTCTACGTCGACCTAATCACTACTCGGCTGAAGTAGGAACATACACTTCTTCATCAACCGAAACCCCGTTTTGGCTGAGGGCCAATCAATACGGTATTGTGCCGAATCGATCGTCAGCGTTGACATTCCGGGCTGGAGTATATAGCGATTATGATAGTGCCCGTCATAGCACTGGACACTGGCATGATTCAAAGTTTGACTTTGGCTATGGATTAAATGTAGTGGTCAACAATTCCCCAAATCAATTAGCGTATGAAAATACGGTTTTATTGCCAGAAGCGTACGTGAAAGTACGTCGGGGTATTTTTGAGTTATACATTGGGCGACAACGGGAGAAGTTTGGTCTGGCAGATTCAACGTTATCAACAGGCTCATACGCGTGGTCTGGCAATGCGATGCCAGTTCCTAAGATTCAGATTTCCATACCTGTCTTTACGCCTATTGGTTTTACGAAAGGCTGGCTTGCGGTTCAGGGAACGTTTGCGCATGGTTATCTGGATGCTAAAGGGTATATCAAAAATACCATGTTACATCAGAAATCACTGTATCTACGATTAGGGCGGGAACGGGATCCCATACGTATCTACGGAGGTATTAATCATCAAGCCGTTTGGGGTGGGCAAGCTACAGATCCTACAGGCATCCCAGGTACAATACCAGTAGGAGGCAAGTTACCGAATGGATTGTTGAACTATTTTTACGTGGTTACGACACTTAACTCCGGCCGTACTGATCCACAGCAATATAGCTTTTTTGATATGACAAACCGAGTTGGTAACCATTTGGGTTCGGTAGATATGGCGGTCGAACTGGATCTTGTTCGTCATACACTGTATTTATACCGTCAGAATTTATATGAAGATGGGTCGTTATTTTATTTGATCAACATTGCTGATGGGTTAAATGGATTACGCATTCGTAGGAATGATCCCGATGCTCTGGTCCGTGATATTCTGTTCGAGTTTTTGAACACCACCAGTCAGGGCGGCCCTGAATTTATTATCGATGATCCTGACAAACGGGGCAAAGATGATTATTTTAATCACCAGCAGTATCGAGATGGTTGGGCTTATCGACAGCATACGATCGGCACACCGTTCATCGCACCCGCACTCGGACCGCAGGATCAGTATCCGTATGGCACCTTTACCGCCAATAACAGAATGTATGTTTTTCATACAGGGCTCGCTGGCAGCCTGCCATGGCGAGGAACTATGCTGGCAGGCTTGATTTCGTACCAAATCAAGCTATCGTATAGTCGAAATCTAGGTACATATGATAATCCCTATCAACCTATCCGAAATCAATTTTCGGGATATGCCAGTATAGTAACCCCCCTCGCTATTCTAGGGGGTATCAATTTGACCGGGAGTATTGCTATTGATGAGGGAAAGCTCTATCAAAATGGGGTAGGAGGATATATCAGTTTGAAAAAAAACTGGTTATCTAGATAAAACAATAACCGTCTGGAATGTAGTAATAATCAGATCTTGTCAACAAATAGGATAAAAATTATTACATTGCGGGGCAATTTCTACAACCGTAGGATAATTTTAAGAAATACGGCCAGTTTCACTGCCTATATTCGCTCATCCAAGCATGATAAAGTTGTGAATTGTACCCGCACAGCAAACCAGTAAAAGATGAGGCATCGCTATTCCATATTATTCTTTCCGCTTCACATTATTGTCGACTTCCTAAGCCTGAACGCGGCTTTTGTAGGGGCGTATGGAATAAAGTTTGGAACAATCAATCCTATTTTCGAGCCACCTTATGCCACCTTATGGTGGGTCTTTAACTTAATTTGGCTGGCTGAAATCTTACTGTTTAAGCCTTATATTTTCCCTCGGCAGCTATTCAAAGCCGACCATTTAATCAAAAAGTTATTTATATTGATGGCCGTACATGTAGCCGTGTTGGCTATTTACTGGGTGGCTGTAAAAGGTTATTATTACTCAAGAGAGCATATCGCTATTACGTATGGGATATTTGCTGTATTGGGTATGGCCTTTCGTATTGGGGGGCTGATATTCCTGAAAGAATACCGGGCTCGGGGCTATAATAATCGAAAATACATAGTAGTCGGATATGGTAAATTAGCCACGACGATCAGAGGGTTTTATGACGCTCATCCCGAGATGGGATTTCATTTTTACGGTTACTTTGACGAACCGACAGCTGAAACATCGGACTTGCTTAGAGGTAATTATAACGAATTGCTGGATTATGTTCGTCTTAATCAGATAGACTGCGTTTATTGTTGTATGCCTTACATTGATAATAGTCGTCTAAAAGATATTGTAGATGATGCAGAAGATGTCGATTATCAGGTAAAACTATTGGTTGATTTCAGGGGATTTCTAGCACGTGGAGCTTCTGTCGAATACCACGACTTTCTGCCAGTTCTGAATTTGTCTTCGCAGATGCTGGTTGATTTTCAGGTGAATACCCTCAAACGCGGATTTGATATTGTGTTCTCCTTGGGAATAATAAGCTTAGGATTACCCTTTTTTGTATTGGTTGCTATTGTTACGTGGCTGAGCTCCAAAGGCCCAGTTCTTTATGCACAAGAACGCATTGGTCGTGAAGGGCGACCATTTCTCATCTATAAGTTTCGTAGCATGTATGTAAATGCGGAACAAGGGGGCCCAGTATTGTCAGGAGGAGATCGAGATAACCGGATTACGCCTTGGGGGCGTTTTATGCGGCAAACACGTTTGGATGAGTTACCCCAGTTTTATAATGTACTCCGCGGTGATATGTCAGTGGTGGGGCCAAGACCTGAACGGCAGTTTTTTATCGACCAGATTGTAGAGGTTGCTCCTGAATACAGGACACTCCTGAAGGTAAAGCCGGGTATCACGTCTATCGGGCAGATCAAGTTTGGCTACGCAGCCAGTATTGAAGAAATGGTGCAACGGCTACGGTATGACCTTCTTTATCCAGAACGCCGATCCTTTCTATTTGACATTTGGATTATCGCCCAGACGGTCCGGGTGATGGTGCAGGGCAGGGGCAAATAGCCGTTGTAATGGATTGGCACTAGGCTATCTTTTTCCTCACTTTATGAGAATTGCCCTTTTTAGTTTCTTTCTGCTTAGTTCGTTGTTTACACCCGGCACTGCCTCCTACGGTCAACGGATTACTCAGTATTCGGTAGAAGCAGGAGGGATGGCCTCTTCGAGTCAAACGCCGTTCTGGTTGAGAGCAAATCAATACGGTACTGTTCCACTAACTAATCCTTTACTGCGCCTGAATGTGAACTTGCATTCAGAATACCAACTTAGTGATAGCACAGGCAACCGCCCTAAAGCAGATTGGGGATACGGCCTAAACGTTGTCGCCAATGCTGGGCAGAGTAATCAGATTTTATTGGCTGAGGCCTATATTAAAACACGGCTGGGGGCATTTGAACTTTACGCTGGTCGTCGTAAAGAAGTTGTAGGTTTAGTCGATACGTTGCTGACAACTGGTGCCTATGCCTGGTCGGGTAACGCGCTGCCCATTCCAAAAATACAAATTGGTTTAACCTCTTATACGCCACTTCCATTTACAAAAGGTGTTATTTCTGTATTGGGAGCCTGGTCACATGGGTGGTTTGAAAACTCAGACCGGTTGGTAAAAGGATCCTATTTGCATCAAAAGTACTTTTATGCAAGGTTAGGTAAACCATCGTGGCGGGTTCGTTTATACGCAGGTTTTAATCATCAGGTAATCTGGGGAGGGTACGCCGATCCCAATGTGTTAGGGCCTGTAGTAGCCGTAGACGGAAAACTTCCATCGAGTTTACAGTATTATCCCAATGTTGTATTTGGTACACGCGGGAATGATTATCAAAACGACAATAATCTCACTTCCTTTGAGGACAATCGCATTGGTAACCATCTAGGATCACTCGATCTAGCAGCCGACGTTGACCTGAATGATTGGAATATTTATGCCTATCGGCAATTCCTATATGATGATGGTTCCTTGTTTTACGGCACTAACATACAGGATGGCTTGAATGGCTTACGTGTCAAAAATCGGAATCAGCCGACGGGAGACGCGTTTTTTCTGAGACAAATTACCTTGGAATATCTCTTTACTGGCAGTCAGGGTGGGCCCGAATTTGTTATCGACGATCCGAAACGCCGTGGTCGCGATAATTATTTTAACCATAGCCAGTTTGTCGATGGGTGGACTTATTTTGGCCGTACCATCGGTAGTCCTTTCTTGATGCCAAGGGCAGATGTGAACCCTAGTTTATCCACGTATAGCCCCGCTATTGCCAACAATCGGGTTAGTGCGTTCCACCTTGGCTTAAGTGCTTTGCTGTTCGACAAGGTGGATTTGACCACACGATTGTCATACAGCATCAACGCCGGAACCTACGATATACCTTTTATAACATTACCCCGTCAATTTTCCGGCTTGTTAAACGTCGCCGTGCCTGTCAATATACTGGGTGGTGCCAGCATCAATGGCTCTATTGCTGCCGACGTTGGGCAACTACTACCCGACAGTTTTGGCGCTTATCTGGGTATACGTAAGTCAGGTTTCTTAGGGAATAAACCGGCTCGGATGAGACCATATAGTGCGACCAGCAAGCGTTCAGGGTATTGGCCAGTGAATAATCGGTAGCGCTTAGTTAGGTATTAATCGTTAGTTTTTTAGTTAATTTCGAAAAGACTAGCAGTTGCTGCACAAGAACCGAGTTTATTTCTAAGTTTAAGGTATAGTAAGCGTAAAACGGTGCGTGAGGATGGTGCTGATGAATAAAATGTGGAGTGCAATAAGTGTTTTAGTTTTTCTAAACCTTATTATTTCCTGTGGACAAAGTACACAGAAACAGTTAGACAAATCGGCGAGTGCCCTGCGTACGTGTGCCGATGAACAACGTCTGACTGCCGACCAGCAAACGACTATCCGGCGACAAATTAATTCAGACGAAAAGACGCAGAAAATTGAGCGCATTTTTCAGCAGAAGGTCCGCGAAGGGTTCAATGGTAATGTTCTGGTCGCCCAAAAAGGGATGGTTTTGTACAAACATTGCTTTGGTCTGGGCCATTTTGAACGGGGTGAACGCGATACGTTGGTTGAAGACTCTAAATTTCAGCTGGCGTCGCTCTCGAAAACCTTTACCGCCGTTGGGACGCTCAAGCTGATTGAACTCGGCAAGCTCCAGTTCGAGGATACTATCCAGAAATTTTACCCCGACTTTCCTTACCACGGCATTACAATTCGCCAGTTGCTCAGTCATCGAAGTGGGCTGCCTAATTATGCCTACGCGTTTGATGATAGCATGAAGGTGAACTTTTACAAAAAGGAGAAACCCTACCCAAGTAATGCTACCATTATGCATTGGTTCGCTACCGTGAAACCCACTCCCAGGGCATACAATATTCCGGGACGCGGGTTTAGTTATAGCAATACTAACTACATGGTGCTGGCATCGATCATTGAAAAAGTTACGGGTAAAAGCTACGAATCGTATATTCACTCGGCTATCTTCGAACCCTTGGGTATGCACCAGACCTTTGTGGCGACCACTAAAAACGATTCACTGAATTACCATCGCACTGCGGGCTACCAATGGAACCGCCGAATTCCAAAAGACTATTACGACGATGTTGTAGGCGATAAGGGAATTTACTCCACTACTGGCGATCTATTTCGTTGGTACAGAGCTCTTAATGGTGACTGTGTGTTGCAGAAAAAGACGCTCCAGGAAGCTTTTATTCCCCGCAGCTTTGAAAAGAAAGGGGCCAAGAATTACGGGTATGGGTTCCGAATGATGCTGGACGAAGGAAATAAACCTGAATTTATATATCACTCCGGCTGGTGGAAAGGGTATAATACAATGTTCTGGTTCAGTCCTAAAGATGAATATGTCATCATCATGCTGGGCAACAAATACAATAAAACGGTCTACCGGGTCAAAGAACTCATTGATATCCTACACGGCGGTTCGAAGAGTAGCACAGAAGCTGAAGACGCAGAAGCTGAAATATGAGTAGAGCCGACCCCCTGGTCGGCTTTTCTGTTCTCCTATCATAGTCGTTAATCTGCTATCTTCTATGCGCACACTACTGGCCACTACGTTTCTAACTATGCTTTTCTCGCAAACTGTTCGTTCACAGGAAATTATCAAGCTATGGCCCGACGGAAACATTCCTAATGCCATTGCCGGAGTTCAAATTGACGAAAAAGCCGATCCGGGCAGTGATGGGATTATGCGGATCAGTAACGTATCGGTACCGACGCTTACCGCTTATATACCGACTAAGGAGAAAGCGACGGGTGCTGCTATTATGATTTGTCCCGGAGGGGGTTATTCAATTCTGGCATCGGGCCATGAGGGCGTAGACGTTGCCAAATGGTTCAATGAGATGGGTGTGACGGCTTTTGTGCTGAAATATCGCTTGCCCGATGCGAAACTAATGACGAACCAGCAGGAAGTGCCCCTTCTGGATGCGATGCAGGGGATGACGCTGATTCGGCAAAATGCAGCCAAATATGGCATCGACCCTACTAAAATTGGGGTTATGGGATTCTCGGCGGGAGGGCATCTGGCTTCAACGCTGGCAACACATTACAACCGGGGGCCTAAAGCGAGCGAACAGGCTAAACCGAATTTTGCTATACTGCTGTATCCGGTTGTGACGTTTGGTGAGAAAGCGCACACTGGCTCACGGGATAAGTTGCTGGGTAAACTCAATACATCCCCGGAATTGGTGGCTTATTATTCGAATGAATTACAGGTCACTAGTCAAACGCCACCAACGTTTCTCGTACACTCGGAGGACGATAAGGCGGTGCCGGTTGAAAATAGCATCAATTATTACCTGGCTTGTCTGAAGAACGGTGTTCCGGTCGAAATGCACTTGTATCCAACCGGCGGACATGGTTATGGGCTCCGTACCGCGAAGTTCGGATCGCTCAATACATGGCCCGAAACCTGCAAGGCTTGGTTGATGGCGTTGACCGCTACCAAGTAAAACTAGACCCGTAGAAAGACTTTTTTGGTATACAGAAAATAAAGAAAAAGCCATTTCACGGCCAGAAACGCGAGTGTTCCACCGACTAGCTGTATTGGCTCGCTGAAGAAGTGCAGGATGCCGCTAAACAGGAAATGCGCTGTATACTCGAAATCAATAACGCGATTCGCCAGATAGATCAGGATCGAATTCATGCCAATAACGATGAAGAAAAACGTCCATCGGCGCAGGTTCTGTATGTCGATAATCCAGTAAAACAGACTCAGCATTAGTAGACTCCAGCCACCGGCTACCAGTACGAATGAACTTGTCCAGAGGTTTTTGTTGACTGGAAAAACCAGATTCCACAGCCAACCCAACGCCAAGCAGGCAACGCCCCCAACGACGAGTCGCTGAAGTTTTTTGCCATCGCTTAAGCCAGCATATCGAAGGGCAGTTCCGGCAAATATGCCAAGCAACCCGGTGCAAATGGCTGGTAATGTAGATAGTAGCCCTTCGGGGTCATGAATGACTTTGTGTAATCGACCCGGCATAAACAAGCGATCTACATAACCGACTAGACTTCCCTCCATGCTTAGGTTTCCTGCCCCGAAGCCCGGTACAGGCACGAGCAATAGTAAGGCCCAGTAACCTAAAAGTATACCGGCAAAAATTCCGTAACGCGTCCGCTCGTTGCGAATATACAGGTAGATCAATTGGGCAAACATTCCTCCCAAACCAATACGGGCCAGTACGCTGCCGAACCGCATTTCGGCGATGGGTTTCTCGAAAAGTCCGTTGTTGTAAATAATTCCCAGCAGTACGAGAATTAGCCCGCGTATAATGACTTTGCGAGCTAGTTTTGACCGGCTATCGCCTTTGTCAAGCCGGCTGCCGAGTGAATAGGGGGTTGATACGCCTGCCAGAAAGAGAAAGAGCGGAAAAATACAGTCATAAGCACGAAATCCGTTCCACTGCGCGTGCGTCAACTGATCGGCCATGACTAACGCCCAGGCCCACCCAGTGGTTTTTGCCAGTACATGAATCACTTCTTCACCGCCCATAATCCAGAACATATCGAAGCCGCGTAGAGCATCAAGGGAAAGTAAGCGTCGGACGGGAGCAGGCTGAGCAACGGCAGGCTCCGGAGTGGCGACAGTAGAGGAGTGCATGAATGGGTCGTTTGGGACGAAAGCAATGATACGCAAAAAACAAAACCCGTCAAACCTGGTACAAACGGATCGATTGCATACGCTTAGTAAAAAGGGAATTTTTGATGACCAACGGATTAACGCCAGTTGTAAATTACCCGGTGGAGTCGCAGCTATTCGTTTCGATCCGTATGCATGAAAAACCTATCTACATCAATAATTTCCATTCTATTACTGGGTAGTTCGTTCTGGCAGTGCCAGGATCAGGACAAGATACCAGCTGCCTCCCCACAGGTGTATGTGAGCGCGGACCGGAATGAAGCCAGCCAGCGCCTGTCTAACGAGTGCGCCTTTCGGTATACCATTGCCAATTCGTCTGCTCAACTCGACAACAACAGCCAGCGGGAAGCCATCCGGGCTGGTTTTGCTATGTGGCAGAAAATGAGTCCAAATGTCAGCTTTCTGGAATTTGCAACTTCTGAGCGGGCCATTCTCTTTGTTCGTTTTGTAAACCCGGATCAGCTTCAGGCCAAGCCGATTGTCGTGTCGGAGGGCCTTCTACGTGGTCCGGCTATGATAGCATCGGCACTTCGGCAGGAAAGTAACGGCTCCTATACGATCCTGCTCAGTAACGATGTCAAGTGGAGTACCAACATGCTGACCCGGTCGATTGCCTATCATGCAGGATTATTGCTGGGTATGGCTACGTCCGCCGATGCGGGGGCACTCATGTCGCCGGTGATGCAAAATCGGATGGCCGTACCTATCAAAGCCGATTCGGTTGCGCTCAACCGGTTGTATGTATCGCCCTGTGCCAGTTACCTTAGCGAGCGCGACTCCGTTCAATTCAAAGTCGTGCTGAATAGTATAGACGTTTTTGAATGTAACAACTCGTTTACGACAGCAAAAGAAATCACAAGCGGACAGGCGCTGAAAATTGCCAGCTATCCGTTCCTTGATTATTTTAAAATCGTGACGACAAAATAAGGCGTTTTGGATATTGCTGTTGAGAACGTGCCCAGTAATGTAGGTGTACGTATTGTAGTGTACAATGCCGCAACACAGGGAATTGCGGATGACTATAACTATCAGGGTAAAAATATGTACTTGAGCTCTCTGGTTTGTGATGCTGGTACGTATTATGTGCTTATACGGAATGCTTATAGTGATGAGAACTCAGCGCTATAAGCATTGTAAGATAACACTGAATGATTCAGATATATTCGAGTGCAATAAATCATTCATCACCGCCAAACAGGTCAGTAGTGGGCAGGCCCTTAAAACCGCTGTTCATCCGGCTGGTGATGTAGACTTCTTCAAAATTGCGATTGCCAAACCAGGTGTATTAAGTGTTTCAACGGAAAATTTGCCTGGCGATGTTGGCCCACGTATTGCTCTAGCGCTGTCCCGGACTCTTAGTGAAGAAGAAGAATATTGACGGGAGAGGAACCGTCCGGTCGATAGTAGATACGTCATAACCGAACAGATACTGCACAAAAAAAAGCATCCAGTAAACGACCAGATGCTTTTCTTGACCACACTATTAACCCTTCAGCGTGTTAGCGTGATTTTTTCTTGTCTTTACCGGCTGGAGCGACAGCGGGCGTAGCGACCGTTTGTGCTTCTTTCTGCGCAACGACTTCACCTTTCAGATAAAGGACCGTTTGGCCACTTTCTGCATTGCTCGTTACTGTAACGGCTTTATTGAACGGGCCGGCAGCAGCAGCGTTGAACGTAGCCGATACGTTGCCCGTTTTGCCTGGCATTACTGGTTCGCGGCTCCAGCTTGGCTTTGTGCAACCACAGGAAGCGGTAGCATCGTTGATTACGACAGGATCAGTACCCGTGTTTTTGAACTCAAACACGTAGGTTACTGGCTTGCCTTGCTCAACTTTACCAAAGTCGTGCGTTTCTTTAGCGAACTTCAGGACTCCCTTTTGCGCGTAACCAACTGCTACGAACACAAATAAAGCTACGAAAAGTGAAAGAAATTTTTTCATTTGACTAAACGGAATTACGGTTTGGCTGTTTAAATAAGAAACGGAACAAATCAACACAGTAGCAAAGAGTTTGCCAAACGCTAACTGCCTGTTGTTGACTTAACAAAGAAACAGAAAAAATCGTTTTTTTGAAAGCTGAGTTGTTTTGCCTTAAATTTACTTTCGTATGATAGCTGGACGACCCGTGTTGACCACCTCATCAAAAAAATAAAATGTTGGACGCTTTCAACCCGTAGCTCTGCTGTGATAGCCAACGAACAACTCCTCTCAACCGATATTCTGACTCGCGAAAAAATCCTACTTGATTATCGAATGGCTTGTGAAAGCCGACAGGTAAGCATACTGGGTCGTCGTGATGTGATGGGCGGACGCGCAAAATTCGGAATCTTCGGCGATGGCAAAGAGCTGGCGCAGATTGCAGCCGCCAGTGCGTTTCACCGGGGCGATTTTCGTTCGGGCTATTACCGCGATCAAACGTTCGTAGCCGCCCTGGGCGAACTTCAATGGACAGAGCTTTTTGCCCAGCTATACGCTCATACCGATATCGCGGCCGAACCCAATACCGCAGGTCGGTCTATGAACGGTCATTTCGCTACACGATGGCTTGATGAAAATGGGTTATGGCGGAATCAGACGGAACTGTTCAATTCCGTTTGTGATATATCGCCAACTGCCGGACAGATTCCGAGGGCGCTCGGTTTAGCCTATGCGTCCAAATTGTTCCGGAATAATGAGGTGCTCCAGTCCCTGACCAATTTTTCGCATCATGGCGATGAGATAGTATTTGCCACAATCGGTGATGCTTCTACATCGCAGGGCATGTTCTGGGAAACCATGAACGCGGCCGGTGTCTTGCAGGTGCCTCTGTTGATGTCAGTTTGGGACGATGGATACGGGATTTCGGTACCTGTCGAATACCAGACGACAAAAGGAAGTATTTCGAAAGCATTGGCCGGCTTCCAGCGGGAAAGTAATGACGAAAAAGGCATCGAGATTTTCACCGTAAAGGGGTGGGACTACGTGGCGTTGCTGGAAACTTATCTACAGGCAGCCCGCATCTGCCGGGAGGAGCACGTTCCCGTACTGGTTCACGTGCAGGAGCTTACCCAGCCGCAGGGGCACTCGTCATCGGGGTCGCATGAACGCTACAAAACAAAGGATCGATTGACGTGGGAAGCCGAACATGATTGCAATCGGATGTTTCGGGAGTGGATTCTGACCAACGGATACGCTACTCAGGATGAACTGGAACGTATTGAAGCGGATGCCAAGCAAACGGCCAAAAAGGCGCGTGCCGAAGCCTGGAGTGCATTTGAACTATCAACGAAAGACGATTTCGATTCGGCTGTAAGCCTACTCCAACAGGTAGCGCGTCATAATCCGAGATCCGCTGAACTGATGGCTATTCGGGAAGAACTTCGTCGAACGATTCATCCCTTGCGCCGGGACGCTGTCAGTGCGATTCGAAAAGCGCTTCGGATTCTGCGAAATGAGACAAGTTCTACCCGACAACCCTTAAAAACCTGGCTTGAGCAGACACAGGAGGGAAACGCAGACCGGTACAATTCGTATCTGTACAGTCAATCGCCGGAATCGCCGATGCTGGTTGAGGCTGTACCGGCTCAATATGCTGATGATGCTGTACCTGTGGATGGGTATATATTGATGCAGCGTTATTTCGACAGCCTGTTTGCCCGTGATGCCCGCGTGGTGGCCCTTGGCGAAGATGTGGGGCTGATTGGAGATGTCAATCAGGGGTTCGCCGGGTTACAGGAAAAATATGGCGAGATACGGATTACGGATACGGGTATTCGCGAGGCAAGTATCATCGGACAAGGTATCGGCCTGGCCATGCGTGGTCTGCGACCAATCGTTGAGATTCAGTACTTTGACTATATTTATTACGCACTGGCAACCCTCACCGACGATCTGGCAACCCTGTTGTATCGCACGAAAGGCGGTCAGAAAGCGCCACTCATTATTCGGACTCGTGGCCATCGACTTGAAGGAATATGGCACTCGGGGTCGCCGATGGGAGCGATGCTGGGCAGCTTACGTGGCCTTCACGTATTGGTTCCGCGTAATATGACACAGGCGGCCGGTTTTTACAACACCCTGATCAAAAGCGATGATCCGGCTCTGTTGATCGAGTGTTTGAATGGCTACCGGCTCAAGGAGAAATTGCCCGACAATCTAGCTGAGTTCTGCGTGCCACTTGGAGTGCCGGAAATATTGCGAACGGGCTCCGACGTGACCGTTGTTACGTATGGTTCCATGTGCCGGATTGTGATGGAAGCCGCTGTTCAATTGGCCGACATAGGCATACACATTGAGGTGATCGATGTTCAGTCACTATTGCCGTTCGATGTTCATCAGCTTACTGTCGAGTCCATCAAAAAGACGAACCGGGTCATATTTACCGACGAAGATGTGCCGGGTGGCGCATCAGCCTATATGATGCAGCAGGTACTGGAAGAGCAAAATGCGTATCGCTACCTGGATTCTGCCCCTAAAACACTTTCGGCCAAGGCGCACCGTACGCCGTATGGATCGGACGGTGATTATTTTTCAAAACCAAGCGCAGATGATGTCATTGACACGGTTTATGCGCTTATGAGCGAATGCGAACCCGATCGGTTCCCAGCTCTATAACGAAGTCGTGATACCGAATCGGCAGAAGAAATTGTTCGTTCTTCTGCCGATTCGTCGTCTTGATTTTGTTCCTTTGCTCTGTAAAAAATGGCTTATTTCAACGATATAAAAGCAGGTATCCGAACCACGCTGAAAGGACTAAGTCTGACGTTCCGTCACATACGGAATGCAACCCAGCGCCGAACGCCCCAGGGCATTGCTGATGCGACCTATTTTGATCAGCAGAATGGCCTCGTTACACTCCAGTACCCCCACGAGCAGCTTCCTATTCCGGATAATGGCCGTTATCGGCTCCGTAATGAGATCGACGATTGCATTGTTTGTGACAAATGCGCAAAAATATGCCCCGTAGACTGCATTACGATCGATGCCATTAAGGCAACAGAAGAAGTTGGCCGAGCATCGGATGGGTCACCCATTCGGTTGTATGCGGCCAAGTTTGACATCGATATGGCCAAGTGCTGCTATTGTGGTTTGTGCACGGTAGTTTGCCCAACGGAATGCCTGACGATGGACAAGAAGTTCGACTACAGTGAGTTTGAACTGGGGAAACTGACGTATGAGTTCGCTACCCTGACCCCCGAAGTCGCCGACGAAAAACGGTCATTGTATGAGCAGTTTCTTCGGGAAAAAGAAGAGCATAAGGCCGCTCAGGCTGCGGCAAAGGCTGCGGCTCAGCCTACGATAGACAGCTCGGACGTTGCGAGTCCGGCGGCTAAACCCAGACCCGCGTTTCGACCAACTTCCAAACCTGCCGCAACTACACCACCTGCCGAGCCGGCTAATTCCGAAGGTTCATCGATCGAGCACCCATTGACGGATGCTACGCCGGAGGAAATGCAACAGATTGCGCAGGGCGGGTTAGAAACAGTAAAAAAACCAGTATTTCGACCGACGAAAAAACCGGTTGTCCCAACCAATGTTCCCGTAGAGGCACGTAAAGACGTGCTGGAACAAGGGTCAGCTGATGTGGAGAAACCGGTGGATGATACACCAAAACCTAAGGCGGCTCCCGGCGGCTTCCGGCCAACGATGAAGCCGCCAAAACCTGCCAGTAGTGAACCTGCCGGGCAACCTACCGATCCAGATGCTCCTGAAGTTGCCAAGCCTAAACCGGCCTTTCGTCCGACGATGAAGCCACCACAGCTGTCAACAGAGGAACCCGCCATAACCTCCGAGCCTCCACTTAACAGCGAAACTTCTGCGCCAGCAGCAACCACTCGTCCGGCATTTCGTCCGACAATGAAGCCCAAATCGGCTCTGTCCGCTGCTGAATCTGCTACGGAATCAACAGCCGATGACGCAAAGGAACCTCAGGAAGCGCCCGTTTTGGAGATTCCTAAACCGAAACCCGCTTTCCGCCCGACTATGAAACCGAAAACGGTTTCGACGAGCACACCCTCACCCGCCGACGAAAGCGAAACTAATACGGATAAGAAGGGTAATGAAATTCCTGTGTTGGCGGAAGTTGACCCTGTCGTCTCAGGTTCTCCGCCAAGCATAGAACCTAAGGCTACTCAGTCTGCTACGGCTGTAGATTCAGATAAACCAGAAGTCCGTACGGATGCGGTAGATAGCCAAACGCTTGCACCGCCAGCAGTTGAAGTGCCCACACCAAAACCAGTGGGCGGTTTTCGGCCAACCATGAAGCCTAAGCCGGTTCCCGTTGCTACTGAGCCTGCGGAACCAGCCATGGAACCGTCAACAGCCGAGGAGGCAGGAGAATCTCCGGAAACGCTCATTGCGGAAGCGCCTAAGCCAAAACCCGCCTTTCGACCAACTATGAAGCCGAAAGTGGTTCCGCCAAACCCGCCGTCGGACGACGAGTTACCATCAGCCTAATCAGAAAACAGACAAAGTAGTGGTTCAACTAGCTTTTTATGGATTTTCCGCTCTGACCTTAGGCGGAGCACTGGCTGTGTTACTGACCCGTAACGTACTGTATGCTGCCTTTTTTCTTTTGTTAACCCTGTTGGGAGCCGCCGGCTTATTCGTGTTAGCCAGCGCTGATTTTCTGGCAGTGGCGCAAATCATGATTTATGTAGGGGGCGTATTGGTACTGGTTATTTTCGGGATTATGCTCACGCACAAAGCACCCTCACCCGTCGATACGACCAGCCAGTTGCCGAACAGCATTCCTGCGCTGAATCGGGCCGGGGCTTATTCCTGGCTAATTGCGTTGGTTGTGGCTGGAGCTTTGTTCATCGCTTTGTATACCCTGCTGGCACGGGCCAATTTTACGCTGTTGACTCGACCGATCGGTTGGCAGACGACGGTCAATACGGTTGGTAAACAGCTCATGACCGAGTATGTGTTGCCCTTTGAAATCGTTGGAATTCTATTGCTGGCTGCGCTGGTCGGTGCTACGTACCTTGCCGCTCCGCTGGGACGGAGACGCAAATGAGGGGATGAACGAAAAATGGGTAATTCGTAGTTGGGAATTACCCGATTCTACCAATTACCTATTTCCCTGTTATCGATGCTATCGATCTAGACTTAGTAATCTCCGCCAGCTCCACCGCCACCAAAGCTACCGCCACCAAATCCGCCGAAGCCGCCACCACTACTACCACCGCCACCGCTCCAGCCTCCTCCGCCAGAGTTACCCCAGCCTGACGTTGGGAAAAAGACCGGTGGAAAGAAACCTCCGCCACGATTACTGCCACTGCTACCACCACCGCTCCGACGCGAGATAAAGATGATAATAACGAAGATCACAATTCCCCAGATCAGGAACTGACCCCAGCCATCACCATCGGCCTGAGCCGGATCGGCTTTGTATTCGCCATTGGCCCGCTTGATGATTTCCGTCGTTGCTGCATCAAGACCCTGATAATACTGTTCCTGCTTGAACGCTGGCGCTATGATGTTGGTAATAATCCGTTTCGCAATGGCGTCAGGAATGGCTCCCTCAAGGCCGTAGCCGGGTGCGATGAAGACCTTGCGCGTCTGCGTTGCCCAGGCAATCACCATCCCGTTATTTTTTCCCTGCTGTCCTACACCCCACTTTCGGCCAACCTGAAAGGCGAAATCGCCGATAGGATACGGCTCGGTCGTTTTGACAATGACAATTGTGATCTGCGTCGATGTCGAATCGTTATACGTTCGTAGTTTTTGTTCAAGCTGGCTTTTTTCGTTGCTGCTCAGGATGCCCGCAAAGTCATTAACTAATCGGGGTGGGTTTGGCTTGTTCGGTATAACGTTATTCGGATTGCTGGGGTCGTCAGTTGCCGAATCCTGTGCCCGTAAATTGCCCGGAACGGCAAGGAACAGCAGCAGAATTACCAGTCCAATCGTTTTAATCGTTTGGTATAAAAAGGTGGGTACATTCACGGAAGTGTCAGTCAAACGAAATTTCATCGGCGAGTTCGTTAGTGTCGGTTGCGCCGTCGTACGGAAAGTACTGCTGGAGTTGCTGGCCCGCTTTTTCAATGCCCAGGCGTAAGCCGTCGGCGTAATGCCCGGTCGAGAAGTGGCCACGGAGCAATGTTTTCGTAGTCTCCCAGAAATCAGCAGGAACTTTGGCATTGATCCCTTTATCGCCTACTACCGCGAATTTCCGGTCAGCATGGGCAAGATAAAACAGGACGCCGTTTTGCAGTTTAGTCTTGTGCATACCTAACTGCGCAAATACCTCAATGGCCCGCTGAACGGGATCGGCGGTGGCACAGTGCCGCTCGACATGGACCCGAATTTCACCCGATGTCGCTTTTTCAGCCTGTCGAATGGCATCCACAATACGTTGCTGGTCTTCGGAAGTGAACGGGTTCGTCATAGCGGGGAAGTTACAGCCTTATGAAATTGACTAGTTATAAAGCCTCAACAAGCAGGACTTTACAACTAGTCAATAAATATACTTTATGCCTTAAAACTGAACCGTAGGTGCGTTCTGCGCTGCCTGCGACGCTTCGAAGAATCCTTTGACCGGGAAGCCGAAAATACCGGCGAAGATATTGTTCGGGAATGACCGTACGGACTGATTATAGGTCTTCACGGAGCCATTAAAGTCGTTTCGCGCGACAGAAATACGATTTTCTGTTCCCTCCAATTGGGCTTGTAACTCTGAGAAGTTCTGGTTTGCCTTTAGGTTCGGGTAACTTTCTGCTACCGCCAACAGTCTAGACAACGAACCACTCAATTGATCCTGCGCGGCCTGGAACTTCTTGATATTTTCGGGAGTCAGTTGGTCGGCGTTCAGGTTTATTCCTGTTGCGTTGGCCCGCGCCTGAATGACGGCCGTTAATGTGCTCTTCTCGAAATTAGCAGCTCCCTGAACTGTCCGAACCAGGTTTGGAATCAGGTCGGCCCGACGTTGATACTGCGTCTGAACCTGCGCCCATTTCTCCTGTACGTTCGTATCGTTCTGAACAAGGCCGTTGTACGAACTACAGCCATACATGCCCAAAATCAGGGCAAGAACCACCACAATAATTAATGTTTTTGACATGTCTGTTAAGATGGGAAAAGTTGTTGCTGGGTCAAAGATGAACAAAACCCACTACACTGTAACCTGAAATATACGTCAACGGTTTTTTTCTTCTGTTATCCATTTGTCTGGGCTGATGACTGGTAAAGGGTAGGTTTCACCAAGAATCACACCGTATTGCGCCTGCTCACTCGGCGACAAATTGTAGACCGCGTGTACGTTCGCGGATGGAACGGTTGCCAGTTCAGGAAGCCAGTGCTTCACGAATTCACCCTGCTCGTCATAACGCTTTGCCTGGCTATATACGTTGAACCAGCGATCGGGACGGGGATCATTTCCGACGCCGGCAACATAGTTCCAATTGCCCCAATTGCTGCAAGGATCATAGTCGATGAGCAGGCTTTCAAAATAAGCGGCACCCCATGTCCAGAGAATACCGAGGTCATGGGCCAGAAAACTGGCGACATTCTGCCGACCCCGGTTGGACATGAAACCGGTGGTGTTCAACTCGCGCATGTTGGCATCAATAAATGGAATGCCGGTTTTTCCTTCAGCCCATCGTCTGAACAGTGCCGGATCACGAACCCAGGTTTTGGCCAGATTTTGCTGAATGCCGCTGGGCTTAAAGAGCCGAGTTCCGTAACGAAGCCCGACAAAACGGAAGAAATCGCGCCACATCAGTTCGAATATCAGCCAATAGGTCGAGTCGTTTTTGACGCGCTCCACTTCAAATCGACTGATCTCGTGATAGATAAACCTGGGCGATAAACAGCCCAAGGCGAGCCAGGCCGAAAATTTGGACGAATAATCCTCACCTAGGAGACCGTTACGGGTTTCTTTATACGTTTTGATCAATTCATTTTCCCAGATGTATCGCTGTAGTCGCTCCAGACCGGCCGTTTCTCCGCCGGTAAAGCGAATGGCGGTCGAACTGGCTGACTGCTTTGATTGCGTGATCTCCTCGTCCGAAAAACCGAGTTCGGCTAGGGTGGGCAACTCTCCGGCATCAACGCTATGAACAGGCTGAACCGTCTGGGGCGTAGGGATCAGTTGTCTGACGTTTGTGTACGTTTCAACCTCATGACGAAACTTGGTGAAGCTATTCGGTAACCGCGAAACCCAGAACGGCAAATCGCGAACGTGATACAGCGTCGATACCCAGAACAGGTCAAGATCGATATTGAGCGGTTTCAGCCGCTTGCTCAGGTCCGACTCGGTATCCGTCTCGTCCTCTGTCACTTCCTTACTGGCGTAAATAGCGTCGGCTTCACTATCTTCGGCCAGTTGAGCCAGAATCTTCGCCGAATGGCCGACTCGTATGATCAGATCAGCTCCTCTGGCTTGTAGCGATTTGCGCAGGTCAGCTACGGCCTCAAGCAGGAACGTAGTACGGAATGTGCCGGTTTTTCGAAAACCCAGTTCCGGCAATTCGTCAAACCAACGAGGTTCGAAAACAAAGACCGGCAGCACCTCATCGGCGGTAGCAACCGCTTGCGCGAATCCTTCATTATCGTGCAGGCGCAGATCGTTACGGAACCAGTATAAAATACGTTTAGGCATGGCAAGTAGCAGTAGGCATAGGTCCAATAAACAGAAAACAACGTAAGGTCAATACAGTTCAGGCCAGGTGTCATAAACTGCTTTTGCGACTTCCTCAACGGGCCACGCGTTACTGTTCGTTGAGCGCCCAGTTGTAATCCAGGTACGAGATAGGGGTATCCTTATTAATTTTGGTCTTGGAATACTGATTGACCCAGTAATCAACTGACTTGTTGTTTTCCTTCCAGTCGCCCTTGTACCAGTCAAAGTATTTAGACAAACTGGCCTTTTGGGGAGTAATCGCATTTTTAGCCGGGTTATTTAGGAAATCACTTCCCTGGTCGTCCAGTTGAGCAATGAGCTTGTCGGCGGTATACGCTTCGGTCCGTAACCGGGGACACGACCGGGCGGCACACACCAGCGCAAAGTGAATACGTGGTTCGTTGAATTTCTTGCGGAGTATGCTATGTTCGATGTTATCGAGGCTCATTTCTTCATCACCAATTTTAAAAAACTTACTGGCCCAGGGCGTCGTGACGAAGGGAATCTGGATCTTGGAGCCAATGTCCTTAATGCTGGCAATTGGATAATGTTTCAGGACCAGTTGAATCGTATAGGCATTATACGCGTTGATCCAGTACGCCATTTGCTCATTTTTGCTCCATTTGTCGGTTGGCGGGTTCTTACTGATCAAGTCGAGGTACTTTTGCAGCTCTTTCTCGTCACGTTTGAAGCCTTTGTAATTGACAAGCCCTCGTTCGTTTACGTACTTTTTCAGAAGTCGGTCATAGGCGCTATGGTCGACCGGCACACTCAGCATCGATGAATTAAGGGGGGCTGTACTAATTTTTGGATCGGGTGTTGTCAATGCCGTTAATTCTACCAGCATGGACCCTATCAGCCCGATTGCCACTACCGGAATCGTAGAACGTGTCATGAATTTTTCGTTTGTTTACGAAACATACGCATGTACGTTCCAAATGGTTTAACTGCCAATTGGCAGACTAACAGACAACCCAACACGATGAATCTTGATTTAACCGGAAAAACGGCCCTCGTTGGCGGTAGCACACAGGGAATTGGCCGCGCATCGGCTATCGAACTGGCTTTGCTGGGTGCCTCTATTGTTCTCATTGCCAGAAATGAAGAGACCCTCAAAACGACAGTAGCCGATCTGGATACGACAAAAGGGCAAACCCACCGTTATCTGGTCGCCGATTTTAGCCAGCCGGGAGCCGTTGCTACCGCTATCGCAGATCATTTAGAAAAATTTCCTGACGTTCATATCCTCATCAACAATACGGGCGGTCCGGCGGGTGGTCCCCTGATTGACGCCAAACCGGACGAGTTTGTGACAACCTTTCATAATCATTTACTGAATAACCAGACCCTGGTTCAGGCGGTTGTTCCGGCCATGAAACGAGCGGGTTACGGGCGAATTGTAAACATCATTTCCACATCGGTTAAACAACCCATTCCGGGTCTGGGCGTGTCCAATACGATCCGGGGAGCGGTGGCGCAGTGGGCTAAAACGCTGTCGCTGGAAATTGCCCAGTTTGGTATTACGGTCAATAATGTGTTGCCCGGCTACACGCGTACAGCCCGTCTGGATGCTGTGTTGTCCATGCGCGCAACATCATCGGGCAAAACTGAAGAGGAAGTGGCGAAGCAGATGGAGAGCGAAATCCCGACAGGCCGTTTCACCACCGCCGAAGAGGTCGCGGCTGCGGTAGCCTTTCTGTGTACGCCCGCAGCGGCATCGATCAATGGTATCAATGTACCGGTTGATGGCGGGAAGACGGGAAGTTTGTAAATCGCTTCGGGGTGTAGGATTTTCGTTTCGATCCTACACCTCAAACGAGGCTGTTTTTAAAGGCATAGGCTACCATACCCGCCGTATTTTTTGTGCCCGTTTTCTCGAGAATACGCAGCCGGTGACCTTCGACGGTACGTGGACTAAGGAAGATTTTCTCGCTGATTTCGTTGGTGGACAGCCCTTCGCAAATGAGTACCAATACTTCTTTCTCGCGTTCTGATAGCAGAATTTTACTGTTATAAAACGGGTTTGCTGGTTTGGTAACAGTCGTTTTGTTGGTCATCTTCCGGAGCATCGCTTTCGAAACGAATTCGTTCAGATAAACGCCCTCGTCCATTACCTTTCGGATCGCTTTTTCTACCTCGCCCGCTTCGGCATCCTTGAGCAAATAGCCGCTAACGCCTTTTTCGAGCAAATGAAGCACCATCCGATCTTCATCGTGCATGGTGAGTACAACAATCTTGATTAATGGATGATTTTCGCGGAGATAGTCAGCGGTGGCGGTCCCGTCCATGACTGGCATTTGCAGATCGAGCAGTACGACATCGGGCATTTTACGGGAAATTTTGTCGATAAGCTCCCGGCCATTTCCGGCTTCGAGAATCAAGTCGAAATCATAAATCTGTCCCAGAATTGTAGCCAGTCCGACCCGGAATAACGTATGGTCGTCGCAAAGTGCCAGTTTAATTTTTCGCATGGGAGTGGGAGGTAAGGTGCTGTTTGGTACTATGTTGGTCTATTTGTCGTAGTTAGCGGGCACAACGCAAACAACCAAACGGTGAAATAAGTAAGCAAACAAACGAACAACTACACAGACAAGCAAATTAACTGGACAAGGCAACCGCCTGCGGGCTTTGCAGATAGATTTGCACGTGAATCTGAGACCCCCGTCCTGGTGCCACATCGAAGGTAGCGTGGCCATCAACGACGCTCAGACGGCTTTCTATATTGCGAAGACCCAGCCCACTCAGTTTATTTTCGGTAACGGCGTCAAAATCGAACCCGACACCGTCATCCAGAACAGATAATCGTACGGCTTCGTTGTCGAACTGCAATTGAACGGTAACGGAGTGGGCGCGGGCATGTCGAATGGCATTGTTGACTAGTTCCTGCGCAATTCGATACAGCATCAGGTCAATAGCGGGCGACAACTGATCCATATGTTCGGGGCAGTTCAGGTGCACCTGTAGTTCATGGTCACTGGCTCGATCGATCAGCTCCTCCAGCGCTGCTATCAATCCGAACCGTTCGAGCGTGGTCGGTACCAGATCCCGGCTGATGCGTCGGACGTTGGTCATTGTCTCATCAATCATCAACCGGGTTTTCGTAATCTGAAGATTCATCCGGATCGTATCGCCCTCTATCTGCCGCTCCAGTTGATTGAGGCTCATTTTCGTCACCGACAGCATCGTACCAATGCCATCGTGCAGATCTTCAGCCAGTCGCCTGCGTTCTTCTTCCTGTCCCCGGAAGGTAGCCGCCATCAGCTCACGCCGGTGTTGTTCCTGTAATTCTTTGAGTGCCAGTAGTTGTTTGGCCTGTTTTTGCTGATAATAGGCCACAAAGATGATGATGAACACAGCCATCGTCAACAGTACTGCCGTACCAAAAGCAATTACGAAGCCAGAATCCATGAATGCATATCTAAACTAGGCCCAAAGCCTATCACAGTAAAATTGGTTAATCATAGGCTTACTCCAAACGGTTGACCGCACCCGTGAGCAAGTGGTGAAACACAGTATATTAACTCTTTTGGCGTCAATAAGTTACTATGCCAGATTTTCCTGATCGTATTTGCTTACCCAGAGTCCCAGAGCCGATATGAAGCAAAATAGTATGTATAGAATCTGACTGGCATTCCAGTATTTATCAAAAATTTCAGCGGGTACCTTGTTTATGTCTTTGTACCAGTATTCACTGAAAAGCACAATAAAAAAGGTACCCGATGAGTAAATAAGCAATCCGGCGACAAACCAGAACATGGTATGTTTTGTAATGCGCTTTACACGCATATCGGTCAGAATCTTATTAAAGTAGCTGAGCGACAGCGCAATAGCAAGCAGCCTAAACGCGGATAAGCTGATGGATGACACCTCTTCGCTTTTATAGGCAGCCAGGGTGACAAGGGTACAAATCAGCGTGAACGATGTGATGAGCCGCTTATGGGCAGGATTTTCGTAACAGCTGACAAATATGAAACCGAGCAGGATTGACTCAATAATTGGCTCTATATTTTGTAGAAACAGATTATTCGGGACTATGAACATGTATATCAGCGCGTATGTATCTTTCAGGAAGTGAAAAATAAAAAACAGCCAGACAAATTTTATCCCAAGCTTCAACAGGTCAAGTCTCAAAAAGCCAACGATTATCGGTAAGAGACTACTTAAATGGGCTAGTAAATCAAGTGGATAGCGCTCAAAAAAATGCAACAGCCTTTCCATAAGCGCAAAACGACTAAGAATTAGTGGGGCAGTGCTGCGGGCAGGTGTATCCGTCACCCAGGGTATCGTCACCCCTGTTGACAGACATATCCTTCAGGCTCCGGTTGTCCTGCTTGGTAACAATGTCCTGGCCTCTGGCATCGACCGCCGTTAACAATACGCGGGGTTTGAGTTGTCCGGTACCTTCTTTCGTGGGGTTGCCCTCCGCATCTTCCCAGCGTTTGGCGTGGTGAATGCGCAAACCCACACAGCCTTCCTTGTTGAGCAGTTCGTTTATTTGATTAATGCCAAAATACTCTGAACGAACGTAATCGTTGGCCGATAGACCCACCGCCAATTTTTGGTCACGGTAGGACCTGGTCATTGCCTTCGTTTCCTGAGGAGTTAAAAAACGCCCGGCGTTTTCAGTGAAAATAGTAGCCATTCCAGTAATAAATGATGAGAGAATTTTAGCCGAAAACTATCGCTAAACCTTGTGACAAACAATAGGCTACATTGTAGTTGTCTATTAAACGGTATTCTCAAGAAGCAATCAGGTAGTTCTACGTAGTAAAGTACGGACTTCTGCCCGATTGTGTCGCGTTACCTAAAAAGAGGGTTTCTGCTCTCGCCTAACCATTGGCTCACTGCTTACCTTTGTATCGTAGCTGATACGCAACCTCAGCAATACTATTTTTCATCTCATAGGTTAGGTTAGGATATCCCTGTCAACGTATTGATTGACAGGGATTTTTACATAGAGAAAATCTCCGATCTGATGATCATGGACTTACCTAAACGCTCATTTTAAATGAAATCGCATTCTTGTTGCCCGTGCGGAATGGAACGATCACTGTATTCATGCCGCATCCAGATTGGCTCCGCTAATCATATGCGATCTGAATGGAGCGAATAAGGCTGGGGTTTTTCTGGTCGCCTGATACGCTTATGCCTACGCGTGGTGCCCTGTCCCAGCGGGGTAGGAATGAGCCGTCCAACGGTGTATCGTTGAAGGGCTGAGGTTTTTTATCGGTAGCGCTCCAGTCAAACGAATAAAATTGACCAGAACGGCTGTGCAACCGCATCGTGATTGGGTTTGTTGTCTCCGGTATCGACTGGGTTTTTAGTACGCTACGGACACCCTCTTTTACCTGCCAAAGCTCTATTAATCCTCTTTTTACACCAAACCCTAGTGCATTACTGGCATCACCGTACAAGCATATACTTTGCAGCACGTCGGTTTGCGGATTCACTGATGATGAGAACGTGTACGTGCTATCTTTTACGACTAGGCCAAGGAAACTCCCGGCTGGCTCAGCCGTGCTGTTGACCAGCTGTAATTGCCCATTCTGAACAGCGAACGCGGGCTTCGGTAAACTCACATCCCACACCCAGGGAATTTCCGGTATTGTTTTGCTAAAGTCGACGGTCAAATCCGGTTCTTTTTTCTGACTAGCACCAAGTGGTGACTCAGCCTGGGCGGGCGTTGTTTTGCCGTATCGAAAAGCGGGCCACTGCGTTGTATCGTTCCAAATTAGTTCGCTCAATACACCCTGCCGACCGGTGAAGGTAAAATCAGTACCATGGTAAGCGTGGTGAAGATAAACGTAGCGATTGTCTGGCGTCGTGACTACGGTTCCATGTCCGGGACATTTCCAGGTTTCGTCGCTGACCAGCACCGGATTGCCTACATATTTTTCCCAAGGACCCTGTAGCGTTTCGGCACGAGCCAGCCCAACCTGGTAATTACAACGGGGGCCACAGCAGGCATTGCCCGAATAGGTCATGTAATAATAACGCCCGCGCTTGAAAATGGCCTGTCCTTCGGCACCGCCGGATTCCCAATTGGCAGGTTCCGCTTTGATCAGCGTAAACGCCTTTCCCGTAACCTTCAGGCCGTCGTCAGACAGTTCAGCGCCGAGAATTTCAATGGCTTTGCCTTTGTCGAGTCCGTACGCCTTCCAGGTGAGGTATAGCTTGCCTGAATCGTCAATTACGAAGGCATCAATCGCTTCAGTGGTCCATTCGAGTAATAATCCGTGATCCGTAAAGCCCTTGCGAAGATCGCGGGTCGAGGCAACCCCTATGTATGAACGTTTGTCGGATTTTCGGCGAGCAGTGTAATAAACATAAAATGTATCATTTCGATAAAAAAGCTCTGGTGCCCAAAAACTGCCCATTGTCCAGGCTGGTATAGTCTCAAAAACGGGTCCGACATAGGCCCAGTTGACCAAGTCCTTCGACGTATAGATTGGGTAAGCAGGTCCCCACTCTGATGAAGTTCCGGCAGCGTAATAGGTATTGCCGACGCGTATAATCGACGGATCAGCAAAATCGCCTGCAATGACCGGATTTCGGTAGGTTGTTCTGGTCTGAGGAAGATGAGTAGACTGTGCCATACATACGTTGAGTATCAACATAGCGGCAAGGCTCATTAACAGCAATCTCATTAGGCGAAATCGGTTAGTTTGTGCGGGTTTATTTCGCAATATACCTTTTCTCGCCGTGGCTGACAATGTAGGGTTGGTATTGTCAGGTAAAGACAGCACTGGGCTATAGCACAGCTACGAACTATAAAGAGCGGAAACAAACTGATGGGTCGTTTTCAATGTCGCTGGATTTTGCCTGACTGTAGCTGGTTCAGGAAAGGAATACAGAAACTTGCTTTTATTAGCCGTGTATTTTCAAGTACGGCTTCGTTTGAAAACACACGGCTATATGAATGACTACGACTATATGCCTGTACGTAGCCGATGCCTAGCAATACTGTAAAATTCAATCAAATTCTTTGTCTTCCAAAATAGTAACAATCTCAACCAAAGACTCTATATCCAGATCGTTCCAGGTAAATTCTTCGATAAGCTCTTCTTTAACGATGTAAGCAAGTCCACGTTCAGTCAATGCGTTAAAGACCTGTCCTTCGTACTCCCACTCCTCAGACAGGTAAACTTCGGGCATCACTTCGCCTACATGGTTTTTTACATTAGCACGGTATAACCGTAGAATCAGCGCTTTTACATTTGTCCGAAATGTTTCTAGCTCGTTTGTGAGCGTGTCTGCATGTTGTTTCATAATAACTGTAGATTCATTAATAGAAAATGACTGATTGCGGGCGAAGTAGGCTACGTTTCGTCACATCGATAACCTAAGCTTACAGCTTATGACGAAAGATAGAAAATTTAGTATCGTAGTAGTCAATAAAATGTATATTGGTTACTTTGTCGTTAATCTTTATAGTTTAGGTGCTCTGTAAGTAATAATAATCGTTTAACTAATTGGTATTTAGGGAATTGTAGTCTGTTTGTTTTTGCCGCAGAGGATTCGCTCTTTCACCTTTACTACAAATTAGTAACTATTTAATTTATCCAGTGGTTGAATTCGTGTTGTAATTAGACATATAAAAAAGCGCCAGAGGTGATCCCCTGGCGCTTTTTAGTGCGAACTATAGGCTGTTATGCTATTTCAGTATATTGAGCAGGTACTCGCCATAGCCACTTTTGACGAGTGGCTTGGCAATCTCTGCCAACTGATTCGCGTCGATGAATTTCATCCGGTAAGCGATCTCTTCGATACAGCCGATCTTCAGGCCTTGCCGTTCTTCGATAACCTGAACAAACTGACCCGCCTGCATTAATGAAGCAAACGTGCCGGTATCGAGCCAGGCCGTTCCCCGGTCCAGAACACCAACTTTCAGACTGCCACGCTCCAGGTATACCCGGTTTATATCCGTAATTTCCAACTCACCTCTGGGCGAAGGTTTAATGTTTTTGGCGATTTCAACGACTTCATTGTCATAAAAATACAGGCCAGGAACCGCATAATGAGATTTCGGACTTTCGGGCTTTTCTTCGATGGAGAGAACATTGAACGCATCATCGAATTCAACAACGCCATACCGTTCCGGGTCCTGAACCTGATACGCATAAACCACGCCCCCCGTGGGATCGTTATTGGCCTGAAGTAGTTTCGATAAGCCTGATCCGTAGAAAATGTTGTCACCCAGAACCAGCGCTACCTTGTCGTCGCCAATGAATTCTTCGCCGATAACAAAAGCCTGCGCCAGTCCATCGGGACTTGGCTGCACCGCATAGCTGAAGTTGCAGCCGATCCGTGTGCCATCGCCGAGTAGTTTCTCGAAATGCGGCAGGTCATGCGGGGTTGAGATGATAAGAATGTCGCGAATACCCGCCAGCATCAGAATCGAGAGCGGATAATAGATCATTGGCTTATCGTAAACGGGCATCAGCTGCTTGCTAACGGCCAATGTAAGCGGATGAAGGCGGGTACCGGAGCCGCCGGCAAGGATGATTCCTTTCATGATGAATGCGTGAATGGTGGATGAGCGATTGAGTGAATGTTGCTGGTTTTAGCCAGTCATACAATCGCTCGCTCACTACTTATCTGTTTGTGTACATGCCCTGGTAATACGACTGGTAAGCACCCGAGGTGACGTTTTCCAGCCAATCCTGATTGGCTAAAAACCAGTCTACTGTTTTTTCGAGACCTTCTTCGAACTGGAGAGATGGTTGCCAGCCCAGTTCGTTCATGATCTTGTTAGCGTCGATAGCATAGCGCAGATCGTGTCCGGCGCGGTCGGTTACGTAGGTGATCAGTTGGGCCGATGTGCCCTCTTGACGGCCAAGTTTACGGTCCATAATCGAGCACAACAGGTTGACAAGATCGAGATTTTTCCACTCGTTGAAGCCGCCAATGTTATACGTTTCGCCTAGTTTACCGGTATGGAAAACGGCGTCGATGGCGCGCGCATGGTCTACCACGTAGAGCCAGTCGCGAACATTCTCCCCCTTACCGTAAACGGGTAGCGGTTTGTTTGTCTGGATGTTGTGAATCATCAGCGGAATCAGTTTTTCCGGGAAATGATTCGGGCCGTAATTATTGGAACAGTTCGAGAGCACAACCGGCAGCTTGTACGTATTACCGTAGGCCCGAACGAAATGATCCGAAGCTGCTTTGGAAGCCGAATAAGGCGACTGCGGATCATAAGCGGTGTCTTCGGTGAAGAAGTCTTCCGGATTATGGAGTGAACCATATACTTCGTCCGTGGAGACGTGGTAGAACCGGTTGCCCTCGAAGCTGTCCGATACGGCTTTCCAGCTGTTTTTTGCTGCGTTGAGCAAATTCACCGTGCCGACGACGTTGGTCATCACGAATGCCATAGGATCGGTGATGGAACGGTCGACGTGCGATTCGGCGGCAAGGTGGATAACTCCATCGAACGGAATCTCGGTGAACATGTCTTCCAGAAACTTCGCGTCCGTAATATCGCCTTTTATAAAGGTGTAGTTCGGCGCATGTTCAATGTCCGACAGGTTCGCCAGGTTACCGGCATACGTCAGATTGTCGAGGTTATAAATTTGATACTCCGGGTATTTCGTGACGAATAACCGAACAACATGCGACCCGATGAATCCGGCACCGCCCGTAATGAGAAGTTTCATGAGCTCTTTTTATCGATTTTAGTTTATTAGGAGCAGTACTTGTTTATGATCAGGCTAGTTGCTATCCTACTGTGTGGATGATTATGAACCTAATTTCTGCTGCCACCGCCAGGCGTCCCGTAGCGATTCGGCTAGCGAACGACTCGCTGTCCAGTCAAGCACGTTGTTAGCTTTGGTCACATCAGCATAGACCTGCTCAACATCACCCGGACGACGGGGGCCAAGCGTGTAATTGAGCTTGACACCGGTTTCCTGTTCAAATGTTTTGATGATGTTCAGGACCGTCTCGCCCCGGCCTGTACCGATGTTGATAACGTCGTAACTGGCGTCTGTAGTCAGTTCGCTCAGTTTGCGCAACGCCTGAACGTGCGCTTCGGCCAGATCGACAACGTGAATGTAATCGCGAATGCACGTCCCATCGGGCGTGTTATAATCATCTCCATAGACAGTCAGGCTCGGACGAATCCCGGCGGCTGTCTGGGTGATGAACGGAATCAGATTGGCCGGAACACCCAACGGCAATTCGCCAATTTCTGCCGACGGATGAGCCCCGATTGGGTTGAAATAGCGCAACGCTAAAGCTCGTATGGGCACGTTGGCCTGAACCGTATCGCGGATGATGTCTTCACTGATTGCTTTGGTATTACCGTATGGCGACTGAGCCGGTAGTCGGGGCGTTTCTTCTGTAACTGGCAACTGCTCGGGCTGGCCATAGACCGTACAGGATGACGAGAACACGAGGTTCTTAATCCCATATTTTGGCATCAATTCGAGCAGAAGCATCAGCGAATCAAGATTGTTCCGATAGTACTTCATCGGCTGCTGAACGGATTCTCCTACCGCTTTGTAAGCCGCAAAGTGAATGACGCCCGAAATCGCTTCTTTCTGAAGAATCGCTTCCATGGCAGCAGCATCGTTACAATCGGCTGGGTAGCAGACTACATCGCGACCCAATATGGTCCGCAAACCGGCGAGAACGGAACGTTCAGAGTTGGAGAAATCGTCGACAATGACCGGTTCGAAGCCAGCTTCAACCAGAGAAACGACCGTGTGTGAGCCAATAAAACCTGCTCCGCCGGTTACCAGAATTTTGGGGGAATTACCTGTAGGAGTCAAACCGTTTTTTATAAAAATTTTGTTGTTACTTTGGGATAACAGCTCGTTAAGCCTGACAAAAGTAGTATATTCAAGAGGTTTCCGAAAGTAGTTTTTATCCAGGGGCCATACTAAAACGTGACAAAAAAGCATGAGCGACAACGAATTAAAAGCTTTGATCTCGCTGCTGGACGATGAAGACATGGAAGTGGTTGAGCATGTCGAACAGCAAATCCGACAAATAGGCGGACAAATGATCCCACTGCTGGAGACAGAATGGGAGGGAAGTTTTAATCCGGCTCTGCAAAAACGCATCGAAGAAATTATCCACGACCTGCAATATGAATCCGTTCTGGAGCGCATGCGCGACTGGAAAAACGGGGGGGCTATGGATCTCCTGGAAGGACTTTGGATCGTGGCAACCTACCAATATCCCGATCTGTCGCTCAACAAGCTGAGGCAGGATATCGAACAGCTGTATTACGATGTCTGGATTGACATCAAAGCGGACATGCACCCCGATGAGCAGGTTCGGTCTATGAACAATGCCTTTTTTACGAAGCTGAAATTTGCCCCCAATACAAAGCACTTTCATTCGCCATCCAACTCCATGATCAATCAGGTGCTGGAAACGCGTCGGGGAAATCCGATTACGCTTTGTGTGCTTTATATGCTCATCGCGAAACGGCTAAACTTACCGATCTACGGGGTAAACCTGCCGAACCTCTTCGTGCTGACCTACAAGAACGATAACGGTGTTCAGTTCTACATCAACGTGTTCAACCGGGGACTGGTCTTTACCAAGAAAGACATCGATCAGTATATCGATCAGTTAAATTTAAAACGGCTGGATACATTCTATCAACCCTGCACCAACGCCGACATTGTTCGCCGGGTATTGCGGAATCTGACGCTGGCCTTTGAAAAAAACGGAGATACCGACCGGGTCCGGGAAGTAGAACAAATTCTGGACATGGTTCGGGACGACGGCGATGGCCTTCCCCTATCCGATTATACACAACGGTAACATCCCATGTAGAGACGCATGGGAGTGCGTCTCTTGAGCGTCAGCAAAACCGCAGAATCGGGGGGCGTGATGATGCTAAGTCAAGCTAGCGCAACGAATTAGCTGGCGCACAGGAGACGCAACGGATTGCCGCATCAGCGGACTGGTCTATACAGTTAGAACGCCACCGCCAGTAAACCGGGGCCGATCTGGAAACAGCGGATCGTCAGCTGAGCTTTGTGGTCGGGCAAGCGAACATGGCCGATGAGGTGTTCGGCTCCATCGGCAAACGGTTCAACGTGCAGGTGTTCACGGAATGTGAGTTGGCGTTTGCCATAGAGTTTATACAACGCTTCCTTAGCGCACCAGTAAACAGCCAGTCGGCTCGGTTCGCCCGCTGCGTGGTTTACTTCATCTTCCGATAACACACGGGGCACCACGCGCCGAAACTGATCGCGGATTGGTTCGATATCAATGCCGACCGGGCGCGTTCGATGCAACACCGCAGCCGCCCAGCCGCTGGTGTGCGACAGCGAAACATGCCAGGGGGTACCGATTAGATGAGGTTTCCCAAATTCGTCCTTATGCAGACCCGCATAGACCAGGCCCTGCGCGTCGATCAACTGGCGAATAGCCGTTCGACTGGCTAGCCACTCGACCCGCTGAGCCGGATGAGTAATCGTTGCCAGTTCTTCCTGCTCTGCCAGGGTCAACGGAAGATTTTCCCTGAGCGTTGGTTCGTCTTCGGTGATGGGCCGGAGCACGGCCACGCAATCACTATTTATCGTTAATTGGACAGTCACGAATCAAAAGTCGGAAGTCGTTCGAGAAAAAGAAAGGTTTAGCGACCTTTGATACCCGATTTTTGGTTTATGATTCGTGATTATTGATAAAATTGATACGTTTGGCGGCCATCGCGACTGTGTGTACGCACTCGAACAAGGTCTGCAATCCAATCAGGTTTTCTCGGCCGGAGCCGATGGACTGGTTGTGCGCTGGCAACTTGACCGGCCCGATCTCGGCGAATTAGTAGCAAAAATTCCTGCTTCGATCTACTCACTGGCCCTACATCCCGAGAGTGGTTTATTATGGGTTGGCCAAAATTACGAAGGATTGCATCTAATTGATACAATTCGTAAACAGGAAGTTAACTCGCTAAAGCTAACGTCTGCGGCCATCTTCGACATTAAGTTTTATAGACACGAAGCCATTATAGCCCTCTCCGATGGTGTCGTTGCGATTGTCGATGCCGAACAACTGGCAGTCAAGAAACACCTGAAAACATCGGATCAGTCAGCGCGGTGTGTAGCTGTCAATCCCGTCGAGCGTGAAATGGCGGTGGGGTATAGTGATCATAGCGTGCGCATTTTTGATCTGACCACCTACGCACTTAAACGAACGATTCCGGCGCACACCAATTCGGTATTTACGGTGGTGTACTCGCCGGATTTTCGTTTTTTGCTAACAGCCGGGCGAGATGCCCATCTAAAAGTATGGGACGTCGAAAATGGGTATGCATTGCATCGAGAAATAGTGGCGCACATGTTTGCTATCAACCACCTGACCTACAATGCGGAAGGTACGTTGTTCGCTACGGCCAGTATGGATAAATCCATCAAAATCTGGGATGCCGAGACGTATAAATTACTAAAAGTTGTCGATCGGGCCCGGCATGCTGGACATGGTACATCCGTCAATAAATTGTTGTGGACAAATTATGATAATCAGTTACTTTCTGCCAGTGATGATCGTACAGTCTCCGTGTGGAAGGTGAGCTGATTGGCTATTTCTGACCGAAGAAGCGGATTTTCCTTGCTATTTATTGCGAAATACGTATAATGGGCGTTACTTCACCTTTACTAGGTATGTTCATAATTTCCCTAACCGAAGCGCACCGATGAAAATCACGCCCATCGAAATCCGGCAGCACACATTTGAACGGGGGCTGCGTGGTTATAGAACCGAAGACGTTGACGCCTTTCTGGTTTCACTCTCTCAGGAATGGGAACGCCTGACGGGTGAGTATAAAATGCTTAAAATGCAGCTCGAGATCGCTGAGAAAGATCTGGGTAAACTGAAAGAAGTTGAAATGACGCTGTTCCGGACGCTTAAAACCGCCGAGGATACCAGCACCCAAATCACCGACCAAGCTACCAAAGCGGCTGAACATCATCTGGCAGATGCAAGACAAAAGGCAGATGACATACTCGGTGACGCTCGTAAAAAATCGTCACTGATGGTACAGGATGCGGAAAACCAGGCCCGCTACCTGAAAGATAACATACTTAATGACCTTAAGGCCCTGGAATACGATTTCAAAGCACTTGAAGGCTACAAAGACAATCTGGCGAATCAGATTCGTACCCTCGCGGGCAATGCGGTTGATAGTGTAGAGCGGTTCGAGAAAAAATTTGCCAAGCAGGATCTTAAAGGAAAAATTGATGAGGTTGCCACGCAGATTCAGGGTGAATTGAAGCAGGACGATGCGCAGCAAAACCCCGCTCCCGAAACGTCTGCCGAGCCAATGCCGGAGTTGGCGGCTGCCCCGGTCGATGAACTACCCCCGCTGATCGAACGCGAAACGTCGGTGCCGGAATCGATACCGGTTGACGAGCCGCTTGTTGACAAACTTAATGCCCAGCTGGAAACGCCGGATTCTGTCGCTAAAAATCAACCTGACCCCTTCGAAACCGCTCCAGAGTCGGTGCTTGCCGAAGTGAACACCGCCGATCCGGCGACCAACGAACCCGCAACCGAATCGCAGCCGAAACGAGGTGGGTCATTCTTTGATCAGATCTAAATACGTCTGATAACTTGCCATGAAAGTCCGTGCGTTACTCGCGTAACAGGGATTTTCGTAAAGGTGGACCGTCCACACGACAAATGGGTACAATTGCTCTAGAAGGACTTGAATTTTTCTCCTACCACGGTTTTTACGATGAGGAGCAAAAAATTGGTAATAAATATTCGGTAGATATTGTTGTAACAGCCGATTTTTCGGAAGCTGCCCGACGCGATCGACTGAGCGCGACCGTCAATTACGAAGATCTGTACCGGATTACAGCGACGGTGATGCAGCAACCTGCGCGGTTACTGGAACACATTGCGCACCGAATCATTCAGGAGATACGCACCAAATACACGGACCTTTTGTCAGTGCAGGTGAGCGTGTCAAAATTCAATCCGCCGATCGGGGGCGTTTGCCATCGGGCGAAGATCACCCTGAACGAATAAAAGCGTGACGGGAATAACGGTCGTTAACACGTTATCCTCGTCACGCTTTTCTTGCCCTCTTTACTATACTGCCTGCTGCAAACCGGCAAACGAAATAGACATATGGGAGGCATCATAAATGCATTCGCCATTACGAATCAGCAACACTTGCGGGGACTCGTGTTCTACACCGAATTCGCTTTCAATTTTATTAGAGATTGGCCGGTTAGCCAGTAAGTCGAGGTAATAAGGTTTCACCCCGAGCTGATCACTCCAGTTGCGTTCCATGCGGCTGAGTGCCATGGCGCTGATCGAACAGGTCGTGCTGTGTTTAAATATCAGCACTGGCTGCTTTGCCGACTCTTCCTTGATTGTTGCGAGTTGAGCGTCGCTTGTTAGTTTATTCCAGTTCATTGTATCGACACACGTTCTGTTGACGTAAAATCAATTTTTTACGTGAAAAGTTCGTCATTCTTTGGGCGTGTAGCGTAGTTTCTCGGCCATCTCGGGCGATATAGCTTCCGAGTAGGCACCATAGGCATCGACAAGGGTGCCATGCTGGCCATTTTTTGCTTCGATGGCGTATAAGACAGATTCGTCGCCCGGATCGGTCATGCCCTCAAAGCGGTACACATCCACAACATCGAAGTCCGCTGGTCGCAACATAATATCGTCTTTCGAACAATGCAGATGATCGTCTTTCAGGTTGTAATCGAGTGTGAACCCCTTCTTCTGAAGATCGGTAAGTGCTTCGGTGAGTGTATCGTATGATTGCATAGTTTTCGAATGGTTTGGCAGCAACTGGTTAGCTTTGTACGTATAACCAACCATCTATTCGCTTGTTTTCGGGATTATATAACACCGGCATTTTTGTTTTTCAGACTATACTACGGCTCGTCGCTCCGTTCAATGCCAAAGCCAGGCTATGGGTCGATGGCCGGCGCGGCTGGTCCGGTAAGCTGGCCGAAAAAATTTCGGGCATTGAAAAGCCGATCGTCTGGTTTCATGCGGCTTCATTGGGTGAGTTCGAACAGGGCCGACCCGTGATCGAAACGTACCGGACCCAGTATCCCGATCATACGATTCTGCTGACTTTTTTTTCGCCTTCAGGCTACGAAGTTCGGAAGGACTACGACAGCGCTGATTTTGTCGTTTACCTGCCCGCCGATACGCCCGCCAATGCCCGCCAGTTTGTGGCTATCGTGAAACCAAAAATCGCCTTTTTTATCAAGTACGAATTCTGGTATAATTACCTTCATGAGCTAAAAACGGCTCAAGTACCTGTTATTTCGTTTTCGGCCATTTTTCGCCCCGATCAGCTTTTTTTTAAACCGTACGGCGGTTTTTACCGGGATATGCTTCGCTATTTCGATCACATTCTGGTGCAGAATCAGGAGTCCGTCGACCTGCTGAAAACGATTGGAATTACCAACGTCACACTCGCTGGCGATACGCGCTTTGACCGGGTCGCTGCGGTCGCTACGGCCAAAAAAGCTATTCCGATTGCCGAGGCATTTACAAACGGAAAGCCGGTTCTGGTGGTGGGCAGTGCGTGGCAGGAAGATATGAACGTACTTATTCCGTTTCTAAACCAGTTCGATAAACCGCTGAAAGCCATCATTGCCCCGCATGAGATTCACGGAGAGGTCATTGAGAAATGGCGTAGTCAGCTTCACAAACCGTCGATACGCTATTCGGAGGTTGACAAAAATAGCCCGTCAGCTAATGATCTGCTCCGTCAATCGCAAACGCTTTTCATCGACAATGTCGGGATGCTGTCCTCACTCTATCAGTACGGCAAGTTTGCCTACATTGGTGGGGCATTCAAGCAGGGGCTGCACAACATTCTGGAAGCCGCTACCTTTGGTGTGCCTCTCTTTTTCGGTCCCGAGTACGATAAGTTTCAGGAGGCTATTGATTTAGTGAAGGAAGGGGCTGCTTTCCCAATCAATACCACCGACGAGTTATTGGTACGATTCGACGATCAGTACATAAATACCGCCGAAGCCGCTAAAATCAGCCGTAGTTATGTAGAACGGAACATTGGCGCAACGGCGCAGGTTATGAAGATTGTAACACAACTAATGAGCGAAAGAGGGAACGGGAGACAGAGCGAATAAAAGACGCACTACCATTTCGCTCTTTCACTTAGTCACTTTTTCGCACGTTCACCATTGAAACAAGGCTTAATTATACGCTCCACTGGTTCCTGGTATGACATTCGTAACGAGGATGGTCATATTTTTAAGGGTCGGCTGAAGGGCAAGTTCAAGATCAAGGGGCTCAAAGTCACGAACCCGATTGCCGTAGGCGACCGTGTCGAGTTTGATGTCGAAGACGAAGCCGAGAACACGGCCGTCATTACCGATATTTCACCCCGCGAAAACTACATCATTCGGCAGTCGGTCCACAAAACGGCCCATGGCCATATTCTGGCGGCCAACATCGATCGGGCGGTGTTGCTGGCAACGCTTACGCTGCCCCGTACGTCACTGGGGTTCATCGATCGCTTTCTGGTATCGGCTGAATCCTTCCGCATCGCAACGACCATTGTCTTCAATAAAACCGATATTCTGAACGATGAAGGACTGGCGTATCAGCAGGAGATCATGGATATGTACGAGCGTATCGGCTACCAATGTCTGCCCACATCGGCGACGGAGGGCGAGGGGGTCGAAGCATTCAGACAGCTGCTCGATCGCAAAGTGACCTTATTATCAGGGCATTCGGGCGTCGGTAAATCGTCGCTGGTGAACGCCATCGCACCCGACCTGAACCTGCGGACAAATGAGGTTTCTACGTTTGCTAACAAAGGGGTTCACACGACAACGTTCGCCGAAATGTTCGAACTGGCCCCCGACACCTACATCATCGACACTCCGGGTATTAAGGAGCTTGGGCTGATGGATACCGCCAAGGAAGAAATCAGTCACTACTTTCCGGAGATGCGCGATCGATTAAATCAGTGCCGTTTTCACAATTGTCTACACGTCAACGAGCCGGGTTGCGCCATAAAAGATGCCGTTGCCGAGGACGAAATTGCCGAAAGCCGTTACATGAGCTACCTCAGCATGGTAGATGGTGGCGATAACCGACGGTAGAGACGCAACCCTTTGCGTCTCATTGGCGTCAGCAAAGCCCCCGGTCTGGACAAGTTGATTACTTGTTGCGTCTCATTGTATTCTAGCAAAACCCCCGGTCTGGGCGAGTCCGATCAGGAGACGCAAAGACGCGTCTCTACGTATTAATTTGTCATTGCAGCTAGCAGATCAGCCTGCGTAATGATATGAACCTGCTCTTTTTCGTCCCGAACCAGTAACGCTTTGTTGTCACGGTCGATCAGCGACGACAGAGAATCAATCGTATTGTCGAGACCAACGAACTTGAACGGTTTGTCCATGACATCGCTTACTGGTTTCTCTTTCACCGATGGGTCTTCAATGAGCTTAGTCAGAATCGTAGAGTCGGTAAGGCTGCCTACAATATGGCCATCTTCGTCGACAATGGGAATCTGAGAGATGCTGTGTCGGTTCAGCACATGAATCGCCTGCCCAACCGATACGTTGGAACCGATGGTCGTTAGCTGCGACTGCCCATTTTTGTTATGGATAATGTCACGGGCCGTTTTGAACGCCCGATCTTCCAGAAAGCCGTGATCCTTCATCCAGGTATCGTTGTAAATCTTGGCGAGGTAGCGCGTACCGTGGTCGGGGAGGAGGATCACCAGCACATCGTCGTCGGTCAGGTTCTCCTTCGCCCATTCCAGTGCACCATGCACCGCCGTACCGCACGACCAGCCCACAAAAAGCCCTTCCTCGCGCGATAATCGCCGGGCCATGATAGCCGCATCTTTATCGGTGACTTTCACGAAATGATCGATCACGCTAAAGTCAACGTTCTGGGGCAGAATGTCTTCGCCGATACCTTCGGTCAGATACGGGTAAATTTCACCCTCGTCGAACTGGCCAGTTTCTTTGTACTTCTTGAAAACGGAACCGTAGGTATCTAGCCCAACGGATACAACCGTCGGATTCTGTTCTTTCAGGAATTTTGACGTACCACAGATGGTCCCACCCGTGCCGACACCAGCCGCGAAGTGCGTAATTTTTCCGTCGGTGTCGCGCCAGATTTCGGGGCCGGTCGTTTCGTAGTGAGCCGCTGTATTGGCCGGGTTGTCGTACTGATTCGGATAAAGCGAGTTTGGAATATCGCGGTTGAGCTTCTTCGCGACGGAATAATACGAACGCGGATCGTCGGGCGCTACGTTCGTTGGGCAAACGACGACCTCTGCGCCAACCGCCCGCAGAATGTCGATCTTCTCCTGCGATTGCTTATCGGCCATTGTGAAAATGCACTTGTAGCCCTTGCCAATAGCCGCCAGGGCAAGGCCCATCCCCGTATTACCACTGGTACCTTCGATGATGGTGCCACCAGGTTTGAGAATACCCCGCGCTTCGGCGTCTTCAATCATACGGATAGCGATCCGGTCTTTGACCGAGTTACCGGGATTGAAATACTCGACTTTCGCCAGAATTGTTCCACGTATTCCTTTCGTGACTTTGTTGAGCTTCACCAGGGGCGTATTGCCAATGGTCTCGATTATGGAATTATAGTAGTTCATCGTGAGTAAGGCCGTTTATGGCTTAGCTGTGGTTGTTGTATTAATGTTCCTTTCTCAATAAACCACCAATCAGGCAGTTCGTTCACTGGCTTACCAATCGCTCGGTCCTACGTTGAACATGATTAGGGTAGTTGGCTAACGAATGCGTTTACCTGATGGTGAAAATGCTTGAAACTTTCGGAACGCTGTTCGAGCCAAGAAATATCAAAATTGATTAAAATACCATCAGCTAGGAGAATTTGCTTACTGACGAGGTTTGTGTCTCCATAAACTGCTCGCTTGGCTTCTGAACGTGGATATGATTCTAGCGGGGTATTTTTTCCTGCCTCTTCATTATGGCGTTTAATGTACCAAAGCCAATATTCGATACACTGAACGGGAAGCATCAATATGACGGGATGACTCGCACATTTACTTGTATATAGTTCCTGCCTTGCCTTAATTGTAGGTTTATGTTCAGTATCTATATCACGGCTGACAAATAATATATCCAATCCTAATAAAGCTCGTTGCCTTAAAGCGTCTGGTAGCAGTTTGTCCACTTGACTACCATTTGCCGCTTTGAATCGCCAACGTTCTGTTTCATCCTCAATAAATGTTTCAGGATATTGCTGATGAAGGTATTTTTCGAGAAAGTTACGCTGAGCCTTATCTTCTCCAAAAAAGCCATACGTGATGATCCGGCTCATTTTGGTACTCCTCCCAAAAAACCAACCGTCCAGGCATCACCCAATGAATCCGTATAGTGCGGAGGCTCAATCCCTAACTCCTTACTCTTAATTATCTCTGGCTCTATTACGTCATGCTGTAAGTTCTTAACATGGGTAGCCCCTTTGTCGTCTTTGTCAAAAATAAAGACCGATTCTGGCATGTCTTTGAACATATCAACCACAATTGGGCTGTGTGTCGTCATAATAACCTGTACATCCTTTTCCTCCGCCAGTCTAAAAATAAATTGTACCACCTCAAAAATCCGGCGCGGGTGAATTCCTTTTTCGGGTTCTTCCAGAAGTAAAAGTTTGGGGGGATTTGGTTGGTTGATGATACAAAGAAGGGCGATGAAATAAAGCGTACCTTCGGAGAGTTCGTCGGCCCAGTAGATTGTTTTCTGCTTGCCGTTTGTTAGGCCAATTCGCTTAAAGGTTTTATCGCCAAACTGTTTTACAAGCTCATCTGTGGACGGAACATTCTGGAAATTGATCTCCGTAAACTCCGGAACGCAGGTAGCTAAATCCGCTTTTATCTGCGCAAACGATTCTGGATATTCGTCTCTAATCCGATCGAAAAAAGCTATTAAGTTAGACGCATCCGCAACCACTGAATCATCTCCTAATCCAACTGGGGCTGGTTTGTCGAGTTTATTGGGATCTGGTTTGTATAATTTTAACGATCCAAACCTTACTTGCAAACCTTGTGCAGTAGAGTTTTGTGAAACTGTCTCTTTATTTTCTTCCTCAGAATCTACTTTTTGGCTGTTAAATACTAAAAGTTGAAAATTATTCTTGTTAAAAATTACTTCAGATGAGCTTACAGATGACGATAATGAATAATGCACAAAATACTTTTTATCGTTTCCAAAAGTATGCTCAAATGAAACCTTCAGAGACATTCTGTTCGACGGATCTTTGTGAAATAGTATACTATTATTTATACTCGCTTTCTCATTTGCAAACAACTCAAAAAACTCTAGCGCCTTTAGAAAATTCGTCTTGCCGGAGTTGTTCGGGCCGATTAGTAAATTGACTTTCTGAAGGTCGAGCGTGACGTCTTTCAGGCTCTTGAAGTTCTGGATCGAAACGCGCTTGAGCATGGGAAGGAGCAGTTATCTAGCCGGTAAGTTAGCCAATTTACTTACCCATTTGTGAAGCCCGCATCAATACGGTATTATCCGGGTCGATCACGACCGAAGCCGGTTGGGTGGCCAGCGGGATCGTAAACGTCTGCGTAGCCTCGGTCATGGTCAGGCGGGGGGAGCGCGTCACCTCACGGCCCCGTGCGTCGCGCATGCTGAACGTAAGTGGTATGGTGAAGAAGACACCACTACGTTGCGATTGCCGTACGTCGATGACCAGCGCCTTTTTTGCCGCGTCGTAGCTAGACCCCCAAACTACTTCGGGGTAGCCGGGCTGGTAGAGCCATTGTTTAAAAAACGGCCCTAGTCTCTTGCCCGATACGCTTTCCATTACCGCCTGTAAGTCGCTGCTCTGCGCGTTGGCATTCCGGAATTTTGCGTAGTAAGCGCGTATACCCTGCCAGAAAACGTCGTCGCCGAGTTCGTGGCGGAGCATGTGCAATACCCAGCCGCCTTTCTGGTAGGAATTTGGGTTCAGCAGATCCATCAGGTTCGTAGTGGTCGAATCGACGATGGTACCTTTGGGTTTAAGCGCCGTATAGCGCAGAATCTGACCTTTGTTCTGGTTCAAAACCGCATTGAGCGTGTCTTTGCCGTACGCATGTTCAAGGTAGAGCGCTGAGAAATAGGTGGCGAACCCTTCGCTCAGCCATAGCTGTGACCAGTCGGCTTCCGTGGCCGAGTTGCCAAACCACTGGTGTGCAATCTCGTGGGCAAGCAAGGCTTCCACATCCGAATCCTTGCGGCCAACGATCACCTTCTCGTTGTAAAAAATACAGCTGGCATTTTCCATACCCCCAAAAATCGTGGTCGACTCCACATTGGCCAGTTTCTCGTAGGAGTAAGGGCCAACCTTATCCACAAAATACTGGAGGATCTCTTTCGCGGGTCGATAGTCAATAAATCCCTTCTGACTGTCTTTGGGATAAAGCCAGCTCTGCACCGGCACCGCACCCACTGAGCCAACTTCCTCAACCGCAAATCGAGCGGCACCAATCACCATCACTTTTGTCGGGATGGGCGTATTTTCCTGCCAGCGCGTTAGTTTTCGCGGAGGGCCACCCGATGTTGCGGGTAAATTGCTTTCGCCCAGCAGTTTGCCGTTGGCAATGACGCGGTAGGTTGCTGGCGCATTGACGGTAAAGGCACAGGTCGCTTTGTCGGATGGGTGATCGATAACGGGCAGGTAGTTACGGGCATTGTTGGGCCAGTTGTCGCCGAAAAAGGTACGTTCACCAAATTTGTTCTGGCTGATGATCAGGCCCCGTGCCGGAACACCGTCGTAGCGAATGGTCAATTCGGTGGGCTGGCCGGGCTGCGCCGAGGGCAGATTGACAAACACCCGGTCGTTGCGATGACTGAATGGGGTGGCTTTTCCGTCGGACAGGCGTACCTCACGGACTTTCATCCCTGTCTGTGTCGAATCGGCCTTTCCGCCGATCAGGTCGAACCAGACAGTCTGGCGGTCGTCGGCGCGGGTGAACCGGATTGTTGTTTCGCCCTTGATTTGATTGGTTGAATCGCTCAATGTCAGGACGAACGCATAGTGCAGCACGTCAACGCCGGGTTGGGTGTAACGAGCAGTATTGCCTGGTAACTGGGCGTACGAAGCAGTCGTCAGGAGTAGGAAAAGGAACCAGATCTTAAAGCGTAATTGAGTCATCGATGATTGGGTAATAGTCAAATCGGGATTTAGAAGGGAGTCGTTGAGAGAGAGTGTGTGACCGGGTGACTTATGAGTCACCCGGTCACACACTCTCTCTCAACGACTCCCTTGAGCTACTAAGTCTTTACTAGTCAAACTGGGGCTTAGTAGTGGTCGAGTGACTTGGAAGTTACCCGATCGCTGGTTACCCGCCTTCTACTCTTCGGCCAGTGTCCGTGAAATGTTCATGCGGTAGACACCTAATGCCGGTAGGGCTGCGGCCAGTAGACCAATGAACACGGCAACGCCTAACAAGACCCATTCTTCAGGCAAAATACCGAAGGCGGCCAGGTTGTAGTGATACTCGGAGGAAACGCTGTTTGAGAACAACCACAGTCCTACGCGGCTGAGCAGAATACCCAGACCAAAACCGATCAGCGCCAGCACTAAGCCTTCCAGCAGCAACATACCAAACAACTGCGCCCGTGTGGCTCCCATCGACAGCATCAGTGCCATTTCGTACCGACGCTCTTTCAACGAATTATAGAGCGATACAAATACGCTGATGCCCGAAATGAGCATGATCACAACAGCGAGTCCGCGCAGGGTTTCGACACCAACGCCGAGCAATGAAAACAACCGATTGATCTCAATATTCGGTAGAGCCGCCTGTAGTTTGGAGTTCGTATTGATTCCTCGCGCGATCATCATGCCTAGCGGATTCCGAAACTGGATCAGCATACTCGTGATCTCGCGCGGGGCTTCTTCGTGGCCTTCTTCCTCATGTGCTTCACCGGCTTCATGTTCGTGTTCTTCCCCGTGTTCGTCGTGGTGTTCATGAATGGCCCACACGCTCGATACGGGCGTCAGAATGAGTTGGTCGACAACCGTATTGCTGGGACTCAGGATACCGACAACCTTGTATTTCGTGTCGGCATGTTCTTCGCCCTCGGCATCCAGACCGTGCGATCCGGAGAAGGTGTCACCCAATTTTAGCCCCGCGACTTCGGCTACGCGCGGACCAATCACGGTTTCGAGGTCCTGCTGAAACAGCCGTCCTTGCCCGATAGTGGCCCCGAAATGATCGATGTATTTCTTGTTCGTGCCAATGATCCGGAACGAGCGGTAATTATCGCCCATCGCCAGCGGAATGGCCGTTTTGATCATTGGGTTTCGCGTCAGCTTTTCAGCTTCGTCAAGCGGAATATTACCCGTTGGTGAATCGATCTGATAAATGCTCGACAGAATCAACTGCAAGGGGCTTCCCTTGGCGCCCAGCACCATGTCTATTCCTTTGATATTTTTCCGGAACTGGTCATCCAACTGCTTATTGAGGAGCAGCAGTAGCGAAATAATCGTAATGCCGAAGGTCATCAGCAGACCGCTCAGGAAACTGCTCAGGGGCTTGTCTTTCAGGTTGCTCCAGCTAATTCGGAATAGATTCATGGTTGAAGATCAGGCTGTTAGTCAGTTGGTCAAAAAAGCAAACGCAAAGTACTGGTTTACAGAGTAACTCATAAATCCAGTTTAAAATGATGGCTGGTAATGTTGAATCGTTTGTTCAGGTAGAGCCGATGTGCATCGTAGCGGGC
Organism: Spirosoma agri; assembly: GCF_010747415.1. Lineage (NCBI taxonomy): Bacteria > Pseudomonadati > Bacteroidota > Cytophagia > Cytophagales > Cytophagaceae > Spirosoma > Spirosoma agri. The sequence continues at coordinate 446,018 of NZ_JAAGNZ010000002.1, forward strand.
CGGATTCTGACCCGAATCGAGCGAAACGCACTGACAGCCTGCCTGCCGGGCTTGCTCAATAACGAAGTCGAGCAGGGTGCTGGCGTACCCTTTCCCGCGCCCCTCCGGCAAGGTCGACAGGTCGTCGATGTACAGCGTCTTGCCGCTGTAGAGCAGGTTCATGTAGCGATAGCCGACCACGGCGGGTGCTGGGTGGGAGTGATCTCCTTCGTTGATGAATGCCAGTACAAACCGTTCGTTTTCCTGTTGATACCGGATTTGCTCAAGCGCCTGCTCGCTGGTCAGGTGTGGGCGCAGGGCTAGCATGGCGGGTAAACAACGACGAATATCAGCGTCGGTGGTAGCAATGGTTGGGGTCATAGGTGAGCGCGAATTTCGGTTAGTAAGACGTCGCCACCACGAGTCAGAATGCTTTCGGCCAGTTCGTGGCCCAGCATCGATGCCTCTTCCGGAGCGCCAGTAAAGTTTTCGCGGAGAAGCTGACTGCCATCCAGACTGACTAGACCGCCCGTCAGGGTGATGGTTTGTTCGGGCGACCACTGGGCCAGCGCGAAAGACGGAATGCTGCAACCACCTTCCAGCCGAGCCAGAAACGACCGTTCGGCGCGGAGACAGGCTTCGGTCAGGCCATGATTGGTCAGCTGGCGAACGCGGTCAATTTTGTCGATCGACAGCGTATCGGCGGCTTCGATCGCGATACTACCCTGCCCAACGGCGGGAGTGAAGTCCGACAGGGGTAATTGTTCGACGATCAGGTCATCGTAGCCCATCCGGTGAACGCCCGCATACGCCAGAAGCAGCGCATCACATTGGCCTTCGTCGAGTTTACGGATGCGTGTCTGAAGGTTGCCCCGCATATCGACCGTTGTGACGTGTGGGCAGTAGTGCTTCAGCATAGCAACCCGGCGAGTCGATGAGGTACCAATCGTAAACTCCCGTCCGCTCGTGAGCGAGAGGTTCTTATCCCGGCTAACCAGCACATCGTTCGGCAGTTCGCGTTCGGTGAAGGCAATGATCGATAAGCCATTGGGCAAGCTCGACGGCAGATCTTTGGCACTGTGCACCGCAATATCGATCGAGCCTACCCAGAGCTGATCTTCCAGTTCCTGTGTAAAGACGCCTTTGCTGCCGATTTTCGACAGGGATCGGTCCAGCACCTGATCGCCCTTGGTGTCGATAAGTACCAGTTCGGAGGTTAATCCCCCGGCCTGTAAAAGCGTTTGTATATGTTCCGCCTGCCACAGCGCCAGACGGCTGCCGCGCGTTCCGATTCGAATATGCATGAGTGACGTTTTCGGTACGTTGGTTTTGTGGACAGGCGCTTGCCAGCAACAATCGGGAAACGTGGACCGAACCTTATTTCCCGCAAAGGTACGGCTTAGCAGTCACCAAAACAGGTCTTTACCGCTAGAAATACGTCGTATTGGTCTGTAGAACGGAAACCACACAAAACCCCAGTCTACACGACCAAAATTCCCCACTTCGGCCTACCGGACGATCTGGCATAAAAAATAGAAACAGGGGCTGATCGCGCCAAAACGGCATAAAACAGGGAAAATACACAGTCATTTGCTGACAGCATGTCGGGATTAACTAATCCTAAACCATTAGGCACGAGGTTTGTCTATAAGTCATTACTTGGACAGTAAACAGCAACTCCTATGAAAGCGATAGAAAATGTATTTCAGGGAACGGGCGGTCAGGTCGATTTGCTCAATACCCTATACGGCGGTTCGAGCCAAACGACAATGAAAGTTGATCGGGAGGACGAACGACTCATTATAAAATTGTCAGCTCCGGGTGTCAGTGCCAATTCGTTTAACGTATTGGTCGAAGGAAACAAGCTGGTTTTGTATACGCTATTGGTCAGCACATCGGGCCGTAGCGAAGAAGATGGCACTACCCAGCGGCTGGCTGTGCCAATGTTTTTACGGGTACTCGACATTCCATCCTTTGTGGATGCCGAACAGATCGAAGCCGTTCATGAACACGGTCAGGTCCGGGTAATGCTGCCCTTTAAAGACGAAGAACACCAGCACCGCCGGATTGACATCAAGGATTTATTTTAGTGTGCCTTTTTTCCCTGTCCGGGGCTCTGCGTGGCCCTGTAGCCTATAGATCAGAATGCGGGTCGTTTCTACGGAAGCGGCCTTTTTTTGTGCCCTTCAGTGTCAGTGCAATAACGGCTGTCTATACGTCAATTGATTGACAATCAGGGTGACAGGTTTTAGTAGAACTATTTCAAGAACTTAGGTGGAGCCTGATCGGCCAACGTGCTGATTGCGTTCTGTTTACCGGCAACGAGCCGTTAATCGACCAAAAATCATTCAGCGAATAGGCTTGTAGAAGTGGCCTGAACGGTTAATTTTGTTGAAACGATACAACATACGGACACGTTTATCAGCCAGTTCTGCACGGCTGATGACCAACTATAAACATTAATGCCATTATGGTACAAAACGAAGTAATCGAACCGATTCTACAGGAAGACAAAGGCCGCTTCGTACTCTTCCCAATTGAACACTGGGATATCTGGGAGTATTACAAAACGCACCAGGCGTCGTTCTGGACCGCTGAAGAAATTGACCTCGGCCAGGACATGAAAGACTGGAACAACCTGAACGATGGTGAACGGCATTTCATTTCGCACGTTTTGGCGTTCTTTGCGGCTTCTGACGGAATCGTAAACGAAAACCTCGCGGTCAATTTCCTTTCGGAAGTACAGTATGCCGAAGCCAAGTGTTTCTATGGCTTCCAGGTGATGATGGAGAACATCCACTCTGAAACCTATTCGCTGCTGATCGATACCTACATTAAAGATGCGTCTGAAAAAGATCGCTTGCTGAACGCTATGGACACGATTCCGTGCGTACAGAAAAAAGCGGAGTGGGCCTTGCGCTGGATCGATAACGGAACGTTTGCTGAGCGGTTGATCGCATTTGCGGCTGTGGAAGGCATTTTCTTCTCCGGTTCGTTCTGCTCCATCTACTGGCTCAAAAAGCGGGGACTGATGCCGGGGCTGACCTTCTCGAACGAGCTGATCTCGCGTGACGAAGGCTTGCACCGTGATTTCGCGTGTCTGCTCTACACCGATCACATCATCAACAAAATGCCCGAATCGCAGATTTACGACATCATTCGCAATGCTGTCGAAATCGAGCAGGAGTTCGTGGTTGATGCACTACCCGTGTCGCTCATTGGTATGAATGCCGAACTGATGAAGCAGTACATTGCGTTCGTCGCCGATCACCTGCTGGTTACGCTTGGACTGAAAAAACTGTACAATGTGTCGAATCCGTTCGATTTCATGGACATGATTTCGCTTCAGGGCAAAACCAACTTCTTCGAGAAGCGGGTTGGCGAATACCAGCGTGGTGAAGTTATGGCTAAATTCAAAGCGTCGAAAGCAGCCGCCAACCAGTCGAATGAGGCTGGTGAGCCAATGCCCGTTGCTGTTGCCGAAGAGCCTAAAGGAATTACGTTCGATGCCGATTTTTAAGGGAAACTACACGACTTTTTGAGTCATGTAAATCCCGTCTGTTTGCAGAGAGACCCGCGCCAATTAACCTATGGCGCGGGTCTTTCTACGTTGGGGCTACGCTCTGTAAGCACGGCTTGACTGGCGAGATACTACCTGATTTTCTGACGATGACGTAGGCTTTCGCGCATGGGACTACCGCGCCAGATGAATCCCGCTAACCGGGCATAAATACGATCCTGGTAAAATTTTCGACCGTTTTTGATAACGTAATAGGCGCGAAATAAGGCTCTTGCGGGCCAGGAGTGGTATTTGCGAAAGTAGTGGAACAGTGAAATGTAGTACTCCTTTTCAACGTCGTAGTTGCGGGTTGTGCTCTGACCCGTAAAATGCACGTATTCTGCCTGTGGAACCAGATAGGCATAAAAGCCGATTTGTAACAATCGCTTGGCCACATCTTCTTCTTCGACATACAGGAAATGAGCAACATCGAACCCGCCGATAGCGTGGAAAGCCGACGCCCGCACGAATAAGGTACTGCCCATAATGAAAGGGACGCGTATCGGTTCGGTATAGACCTGCTGAATGGCTGGGTACAGAGCCGGATTGAACGTACGGACGAAACTGTGCCCAATAATTTTACTGCCCAGTGTGGGTAGATACCCAAACGTGGCTTCTCGTGAGCCATCACCGGTAAACATCTGGGCACCACACAGACCCGCATCCGGTGTGGCGTCCATGAACAGCGTCAACTGGCTGCACACATTCGTCCGGAGGATGCAGTCATTGTTCAGGAAATAGTAGTAGTCGGCTGTTGGGTTGGCGAACTGAACGCCCAGCATATTACCGCCCGAAAAGCCAAGATTGATGCGGCTGCGGATGAGCCGGACATTTGGGCGATCGGCAACGGGTTGCAGCGCTTCGTACTTGTCGGGAGCAGAATTATTATCAACGACAATAATCTCATACTGAACGTTCTGCGTTTTTTCATTGATCGAATCAACGCAGTCAAACGTAAATTGATGAGAGTTGTAATTGAGCAGGATGATGGAGACAAAACGCTGATTCATTACCCACGATAGATGATCGGCCAAACCGCAAAGAACCAGTTTTTTGGGTCATAAAACAACTGTCACCGGCTTTACGGACACTTAATCGGTGTTTTCGAGCACTTGCCAGACCAGATCCGGCTCGTAGCCTTTGCTGAAGGCATAACGAGCCAGTTTTTGCTTAATAATCAGGGGATTGTCGTCGCGAAGGCTACGGCGTTTTTTGTCTAGAAGCTCGCTGAGGGTCGTTCGGTAGTCGTCCGGCGCAATTCCGTTCATCGCCTGATCGAGATTATAACCCGTAATGCCCCGTTGTTGCAGGTGTTGCTTGATCTTTCGTTTTCCCCAGCCTTTTATCCGGAACTTACCCCCCGCAAAGCTTTGGGCGAACCGTTCTTCGTTGAGGTAATTCTGCTGAATCAGCTCGGCAATTACTTCTTCGGCATCATCGCCGTAAATGCCCCATTCCTTCAGCCGGTTGCGCACTTCCTGCTGGGTTCGTTCCTGATACGCGCAAAACATAGCCGCTTTGCGCAGTGCATCTTTCAACAGATCGGTCATACATAAAAAACACGTAGGAACGGGGAGAGGTTCGGTTTGTTATTTTTTTGTCAGCATGACAAAAAACAAAATAATGTGTTTGAAATGAGTCACTTGTGGTATATTGCTTCGCTGGCAAAACATACAGCATACACACTATATCATACATACCACATTCGCACTCACCATGTCCGTTTGCTCATCACTTTATCCAGCTCGGGTCTGGTCATGGCCCCCAGTTCCGGATGCTGACCGAGCCATTTAAGGAAATTAGTCTTGAGTTCGTCTGTCCATTGGCTGTCGATCTGCCCGGTCGTGTACCGTCCCGATTTGACCATCTCAAAGCCAAACTGATCTTTGCGGGTGACAAATTCGGCGGTGCTAACGACCTGATCGGCCATGTGAGCGGGCACGAACAAAACGCCTTCCCGCTGGGCAATGACCAGATCGCCGGGCAGTACCATCACGTTACCGATGCGGATCGGCGCATTCAACCCCATCAGGACCATTTCTTCGAGAAACGACGGGTGAAAATCACGGACAAAAGCATTGAATCCCTGGATATTCTGCAATTCCTGCAAGTCTCGGGCGGCTCCGTTGAACACGACACCGTTGCCGGTTTTGCTGAAAATAGCATTGCCCAGCGTAGCACCCATCAGCGTGCCACCGCCAATTTTACCGAACGCATCCGCCACGTAAACATCACCTTTCGTGAGCGTTTCGATCGGCCAGGTGTTGGTGTTACCCTTTCTGCCCTGCTTGCTGATGCCGCGCTCCTTGATGATCTTTTCCACATCGGGTCGGCTAGGCATGAACATCGCCGTAACCGCCCGGCCCGTAACCGGTACGTCGTCTTTGATCAGCTTCCAGCCACCTTCAAACTGATTCGTGTAGCCTTCATTTTTCAGGACTGTCCAGGCATCGTCGATACCAATGTGCTTGGCTCGTTCGACCAGCTCATCGGGTAGTTTTGGGCGGCCATCAGGGAACCGGTCGCCCTTCCATTCGGCGGTTAAAAATACGAGTTCATCTTTCGGTATTGTCTGAGCCGATAGCTGACCGGCAACGCCAATAAGCGTAATAAAGGAAAATAAAGTAGCAATGCTGGATTTCATGCGTCAACGTAATTAATGGCCCTCTTTCGCCAGATAGGCGTCTATGTCTTTTTGGGTGATCGCTAATTTCTTGGGGTACTTGCCCACCCACGTTCTGAATTCGCCTTTGATCTTGTCGGACCAGTCGCCGTGAATTTCGCCGGATGGGTATTTGCCCTGCTGTAACAGTACCCGTTCAAATTCGTCGCGCAGGGCGGTCATTTCAGAAGCCGACACCAGTTCTTCAACCAGGTGAGCGGGGATAAACACCGTTCCGTACTCGTTGGCAAACACCACATCGCCGGGAAGCACGGTAACCTCACCAATGCGGATGGGAGCGTTGATGGAGGTTGGGGTCATGTCTTTGATGTAGGAAGGGTCGTGTCCTTTCACCCACGCGTTGAAGCCTTTCGTATCTTTCAGTTCCTGCATGTCCCGAACCGATCCGTAGAAGATGACACCCTTGCCGGTTTTTCCGTAAATGGCGTTGCCCAGGCTCGACCCGATCAACGTCCCATCCTTAATTTTCCCATAGCCATCGGCCACGTAGATATCGCCTTTCGTGAGCACATCAATCGGCCAGATGTTGATGCCGCCTTTTTGCGAACGACCTTCGGCTTTCCCCTGCGACCGCACCAAACTGTCGAGGTCGGGCCGGGTAGGCATAAACTGCGCCGTAACGACGCGTCCTGTCATGGTTTCGCCGGGCTTGAGAATGACCCAGTTCTTTTCAACCTGGTTGCGGTAGCCTTTCTTTCCCAGAAAACCCCAAATCTGTTCAAGCGTACAATTCTGTAATCGGTCCAGTACTAGTTCAGGCACTTTCGGACGGCCATCGGGCAATCGTTCGCCTTTCCAGTTGGCGGTCAGGGCCGTAACATACTCCGGCGTTGAGCCTATCCGCTGGGCCTGGGCTGATAAGAGGCCCGAGAGGGTGATCACCGTCCACGCGATTACTGTTTTCTTGATCATTGTTTTATAGGGTTGACTAGTCAATAAAAATCGGATGAGCCGGAAGGTGAAACTAGAAAAGCCGACTGGCATCAGCCTTTCCGTTAGGAACCAGGCGTTTGCGCTTATTATGAATAAAAAGGCAGCTGAATAAGTAAAATACTGACATACACTCATTTTATAACCGATTAGCCATAAACCCTCAGGAATCCTTTAATTATGAAAAACAGTTTATCCCGATTGTCTTTATCGGACAAATCATCTGATCGCCGTGATTTCCTGCGCAAGGCCGGACTAGGTGGTCTGTCGCTTGGTTTCATGTTCGACAAGCAGCCCGGTCCCCACGCGGTCGAGCAGGAAATGGAGTTCATCACGCAGAAAGTCAACCGTGATTCTAAACCGGCGGAACTGAAAATTACGGATTTACGCGTAGCGGTTCTGGCGGGTGTGCCGTTCGGTAGCCCCATCATCCGGATCGATACGAACCAGGGTCTGGTTGGCTGGGGCGAGGTGCGCGACGGGGCCAGTGCCAATTATGCGCTGATGCTCAAAAGCCGCCTGCTGGGCAAAAATCCGTGTAATGTTGAGCAGATCTTTAAACAGATCAAGCAGTTTGGTGGACACAGCCGGGCCGCCGGTGGTGTGTGTGGCGTTGAAATGGCGCTCTGGGACTTAGCCGGTAAAGCCTATAACGTGCCCGCTTATCAATTGCTCGGCGGTAAATACCGCGATTTTATCCGGTTGTATGCCGATACGCCCGAAGCCGATACCTACGAAGGCTTTGCCAAGAATATGCAAAAACGCCGGGACCAGGGCTACACCTTCCTGAAAATGGATTTTGGTATCAGTATGCTGGCCGATAAGCCGGGTATGCTGGTCAATGCCAACAACTGGAGTGTAAAGCGGCAGTGGGATGACAAGGAAACGGGAAAACTCGGCAACTATGCGAACACCAAGCACCCCTTCACCCGCATTCAGGTGACCAAGAAAGGGTTGGACGCCCTGGTCGAACACGTTAGTAAAGTGCGCGAGATTGTTGGCTATGATATGCCGCTGGCGGCTGACCACTTCGGTCATTTCGACGTCAATACCGCCATCCAGATCGGTAAAGCGATGGAACCGTTCCGGCTAGCCTGGCTGGAAGATCTGGTCCCCTGGATGTATACCGACCAATGGAAGCAAATTTCGGATGCTATTGATACGCCGACGCTGACAGGCGAAGATATTTATCTGAAAGAAGATTTTATGAAGCTCATCGATGCCAAAGCCATTGACATGATTCATCCGGATCTAGCGACGTCGGGTGGTTTGCTGGAAACCAAGAAGATTGGCGATTACGCCGAAGAGAAGGGTATTCCAATGGCCATGCACTTTGCCGGTTCGCCGATTTGCATGATGGCCAACGTACACTGCGCAGCCGCTACCGAGAATTTTGTCGCGCTTGAGCACCACGGCGTCGATGTATCGGGCTGGGAAGATATTGTGACGGGTATGAAGCCGATTGTCGATAAAGGGTTCGTCAGAGTGCCTGACAAGCCGGGCCTGGGTGTCGAACTGAATGAGGATGTGGCTAAGAAATTCCTCAAAAAAGGAGCGACCTGGTTTGCCCCAACCGACGTGTGGAATACGAAAGATTCTGCCGACCGGGAGTGGAGTTAAAAAAGTAACGTGGACATCCTGTCCGCAGAGCCAAAGATTGAGTTTTAGTTATTATAACTCGTTAACTTATCGGCTCTGCGGACAGGATGTCCGCGTTACGTCAATAAATCGCTCAGGGCGTTTGTCAGATCAGCGTACTTGTAGCGGAATGTTGTTTCGTCCGTAATGCGTTTGTTGAGGACGTAATTGCCACCGATCACCGTTATGGCCAGTTCGCCGAACATCATCTTGATCACAAAAGCCGGAATGTTAGGTAGTATCATAGGCCGGTGCAGCACGCTGGCGATGGCTTTCGTCAGTGATTCGTTAGTAGCTGGATTAGGCGCAACGGCGTTATACACGCCCTGCCACGATTCGTCGGTCAATGCCTGACAATACATCCGGCAAAGATCGTCGATGTGAATCCACGAAATGTATTGCTGCCCGGAGCCAATCGGTGCGCCAGCCCCCAGCCGGACAGGTTGCGCCAGTTTCGGCAAGGCACCGCCATCCATCGTCAACGCGACCCCCGTTCGTAACTTAACCGTCCGGATGCCGAGAGCCGCAACCGAATCTTCCGACCGCTCCCAGGCCCGAACCACTTGCGCCAGAAAGTCCGATCCTCCCTGACTCGTTTCGATCAATGGCCGATCTGCGGTATCGCCACCATAGTAGCCGATAGCCGAGGCCCCGATGAATGACTTTACCTTATGCGGATTTTTAGCCAGCGCCTGCGCAATCAACTCCGTCGACTGGGTGCGACTGGTCAAAATCTCGTCCTTGCGGGCGTCGGTCCAACGTTCGTCGGCGATGCCTGCTCCGGCGAGGTGAATGATGTGGTCGGCAGTCTGGATCGCTTTTGGGTCGATATGGCCTTTTTTGATGTCCCACTGATAAACCGTCACGTCCGGAATCGATTTGCGTTCCCGGCTGAGCAACGAAATCTGAAACCCCTGTTGTCGAAGCAACGGAATCAAGTGGCGACCAATTGAGCCGGTGCCGCCGGTGATAAGAACAGTTTCGTTCATGAGTTCTAAGTGGGTTTGTTAGACTTATAACTACTGAGAACGGTTGAGGTTTCAAATGGGGGATTTACTACCTGATCACAGGTCGTTGCGTGGCTGGCTATGAAAATACGAGTCCGTAACGGGCTACCTGATGGCTGTCAGTACGTTATGTAGTTGGGAATGCCTGTTGCCATCAGCGCGATTCTGATCGGGTAAAAAAAACTGGTTAGTAACGGGAAAAGTTGTTTAGTGAACGTAACGCGGACTTCCAGTCCGTGTATTCGTATTCGACTATGCGGACCGTACTAAATAACCCACTCTTTCGGCAAAGCCAGCGTTCGGGCGTAATGGGCTGGTGCTGCGGAATGAACCCAGCGCAGTAGTTTATTGATCTCGTCGGCAAATTCAATGTGGTAATCCGGATCGAGTTTGCTGACTTTTTTCAGCACCTGATCCGTACGCTTGGCGATGTACTCTGCTGCTTTGTCGGTGCGGGAATTGTACTTTTGGAGCAGGTGCGCATTGTGGTCGTAAAAGGTATTGAGCATGTCCAGCATCAGATCGACCTCACCGTACTTATCTTTCGTTACCTTCAAATGACGGCTGATGTAGCCGCTGACGGTACGCATGTCCATCATGACCCAACCCGCCGAATCCTGATGTAGATTGGCCGTCCGCCGAATGAACTGCCGGATCAGATCGCGCCGTTCGTCGAGCGTACTACTCTCTTCGACCAGCTCGAACTGGAGTTTTTCGGTCAGCACCGCATCTTTGGCAATGAGCCGAAGCAGGATTTTATCTTTTTCCACGCCCGGCATCCGGACAATGGCTTTCTTAAGTTCGGGATCAATAGGCATCGCTAATGAATTACGGCTGCTAAGTTAACCCATCCTTTCGCATTCGCCATGACCTACACGCCAACCATATCGCCTTCGTCGGCCCGTATTTTCTCTTCGATATAGGCGATGATCTGGTCGGCGACATTGATGCCGGTGGCCGTTTCGAAGCCTTCCAGACCCGGCGATGAGTTGACTTCGAGGACCAGCGGCCCCCGGTCGGAGGGAAGCATATCGACGCCCGCCACTTTCAGGCCAAGGGCGCGGGCCGCTTCGATGGCCGTCTGCTCCTCGTCGGGGGTAAGACGTACCGCAACGGCATTGCCTCCGCGGTGGATATTTGACCGGAATTCGCCCTCTAGTCCCTGGCGTTTCATCGCACCCACGACCCGACCACCAATAACGAACGCTCTGATGTCGGACCCTTTGGCTTCGGCGACGAATTCCTGCACTAAAACGTGTTTTTTCAGCCCGTAGAACGCTTCGATGGTCGATTTGGCCGCCTTCGTCGTTTCGGCCAGCACCACACCGATCCCCTGCGTTCCTTCCAGTAGTTTGATCACTACCGGGGGGCCGCCGACCAGTTCGATGAGCTGCGTAACATTGCCATTTTTCGGGTGATTGGCGAAGACGGTTTTGGGCAAACCAACACCTGCTTTCGACAGCACCTGCAAACTCCGCAGTTTGTTTCGCGATCGGGTAATGGCCTGCGATTTGGCCGTTGTGAAGACTTTCATCATCTCGAACTGCCGCACGATCGCACAGCCGTAGTCCGTAACGGAAGCGCCGATGCGGGGAACAATCGCGTCGAACGGTTCCAGCTCACGGCCTTCGTATAGTACGGATGGCTTGCCGCCCTCAATCATAACCTGGCAGTTCAGGTGATTGACAACCAGTCCCTCATGGCCGCGATCATTGGCCGCCGTTAAGAGTCGCTGGGTAGAATATAAATTCGGATTGGCCGATAAAATGGCAATACGCATTTGTGTAGTGTTTAATAGACGGTGTTGGGGTGGGGCTCAGAAAGGCGATTAACGCTGAGGAATAAACGTGTCTACTCGGGACTGGTGGCGGGTTTAGCGATCGTCGGGCGGTTGCTGGCTTTGGCCGTATAGGACAGATTTTTCTGTGAAACGTCGACGATAAACCGGTTGCGGAGTAGTTTACGGCCTAGTAGAATCGGGTTTTTCAGTTGTTCACGGTCGGCCAGTGTAAATTCGGCCCGGATGGTCCGCCCGAACAGGACAATACGCGTTTGAATCACATACCGTTTTTCGGCCACGCCAAACGAATTACGAATCATTCGCTGGCTGAATTCGTCACTATAAAACCGCTTTACCTTGTCTCCGGTTTTGTCAATTAGCTCAAACCGTAATTTTTGTTTTCCGCCCGCCCTCACGAGTCGAACGTCTTTGCAATGAAGCGCCGACGTGTAGGCACCGGTATCAACTTTAGCCTGTGCATCGAAAAGTTTCAGATCCGGAAAATCGACCAGATCGGTCATGCCAATAACCTGTTTGGGCTTCGGATTTAGGGCGCTCATGCGATCTGTGTACCGTTATGACGTTGCATCGTTGTCGACTAAAGATCGTCACAACCGCGGGTTTGACTGGCGCGTTTCATCGGATCAACCGGCTAAAGGTGAGTGACATGTCAAGCATAATCATTTTGGCTCGGGCATTCCGTTCAAGGTGGTAGGTTGCTTCGTTGAGGTCATTCACGATTCGCTCAATATGATTGATGGTCAATATTTTAGAAAAGTTTTTGACAAAAGCCATTTCATCGTCGGGCAAACGAAGTAACGCGCCCGCTCCCTGTTGCCATAAGAACAGATCGCGGTACAGCCGGATACTGTACTCCAGTAATCCCTTCTGTTTTTCTTTGGTGAAACTGTCAAACTGATCGGCTTGTTTGACCAGCGTGATTAAATCCTGCCGGTAGCAGGTGCGCATCCAGTCGGCAAACCAGGTGTGCCGGTCCGATGTCATGGGCTGATCGGATTCGGTACGACTCAGGTTCAGTCCCACCGACAGATCACCGTCGGCCAGGTAGGCGATCCGACGGGCTGTCGTTTCGTCCAGATTAAGGTGCTGACGCAGGTACGTAGCTACCTCTTCGTCCGTAAACGCCCGAACCGCTATCCGTTGCGTACGCGACAGAATTGTGATCAGTAATTTGTCGGGCTGGTTCGTAACGAGCAGGAACAGCGTCTGCGCGGGGGGCTCTTCGAGTACTTTCAGCAACGCATTGGCCGACGTTACGTTCATCAGTTCAGGGAGCCAGATCAGCATGATTTTGTAAGCCCCTTCGTAGGCTTTCAGTGACAGCTTTTGCAGAATATTCCGGGCTTCTTCGGCGGAAATATTGCCCTGTTTGTTGTCGGCCCCCATTGTTTCGAGCCATTCGGGCAGCGTTCGGTAGGGCTGGTCGAGCAGAAATTTACGCCAGCTGGTCAGATACGCTTCCGAATTTTTTCCTTTGGCCAGATTGGCGACCGGAAAAACCATGTGTAAATCGGGGTGAACGAGTTTCTGGATTTTTATGCAGGACGCACACCGGCCACAGGAGTCGGCATCGGGTTCGCCGGTTCGCTGTTTGTCTTCGCAGTTAACATATTGAGCCAGGGCCAGCGCCAACGATAGGTTTGCACTACCCGCCGGGCCATCGAACAGGAGGGCGTGAGCAAGGTGGTTCGTCTGAACGGCCCTCACCAACAGCTGTTTGGTTTCGGTCTGGCCTATTATTTCTGAAAATTGCATGATCGATTGACCTGCCAGAGCCAGCCGTTGGTGCGGCTCCGTGGTCCTTTACTGGCTAAAAATTGTTCAGCAGGCTAAGGGGCGTTTCGTTATGCGGTCCCAGACGTTCCTGGTTAAAAATCTCCCGTAAAATGCCTGCTTCCTGTTCGTCAAATTCCCGGTCGCGTCGCTTGAACGCTTCGGTCGCTACCTGAATCGCTTTCTCAAGCCGGTAGGTCATGAAACCGTCGATGGCTCCACCCCACGAAAACGAGGGAATGTGTTTGGGGGGCAGCCCACTGCCAAACACGTTGACGTTGACCCCGACAACGGTTCCGGTATTGAACATCGTTCCAATGCCCGCCCGCGTGAAATCGCCCATGAACAACCCACAGAACATGCGTCCCGTATTAACCAGTCTGCGCTCCGCGTAATTGTAAAGCTTGACGTTCGAGTAGTCGTTTTTCAGGTTCGAGGTGTTCGTGCTGGCCCCCAGATTACACCACTCACCTACTACCGAATCGCCGAGATACCCTTCGTGACCTTTCCCGCTGTTGGCAAACAAAATGGAGTTCCCGATTTCGCCCCCAACCTTGCAGTAGGGCCCTGCGCTGGTATTTTTGCGCATTTTACTGTTATAATGCACCATCGTTCCCTCGCCGAACGAACAGGGCCCGATCACAACACTGCCTTCGCTGATGGTCACGTTTTTGCCGATGTAGATGGGACCATCTTCCGCGTTCAGGATAGCGGCCCGGATGGTAGCCCCTTTTTCGATGAACACGTTTTCGGGCGCGTAGCAGTGCGTGAACTGATCCGTGATCGGCTCCGACTGGCGACCGGCGGTAAGCAGCGTAAAGTCGGCCTGAATCTGATTGCCGTTGGCAGCCACTATGCTCCAGAGTTGACGAATCGTCGGCACCGGAGCCGTAAATGTTTCCGTATGTTGCGGTACGTCCACGAGCTGAGCGGCCTCTTCGACGGCATAATCGGTGCGGAGGGCCATCAGCAGTCCGTCGGGCGAAATCAGGCTCTCGCCAATGGACAGCGTATTGATCCGATCAACCAGTTCAGGAGTGGGGCACAAAGCTCCGTTGACGTACAGATTGTCGGTGGTTGTTTGCAGCGGATATTTACCTTTAAGATAGATTTCGGTCAGGAAGGAGGGCGTCGTATTCAGGCGCATCGCCCATTTTTCGGCAATGGTCAGAATACCAACCCGTATCTCGGCGACAGGCCGCGTGAAGGTGAAAGGCAGCAGCGCCGGACGAATGGTCGGATCATCAAAGACTATTAAATTGAACATGCGTAAGAGCAATTATAGGCGCAAATATTCACGCTTAATTTGACAAAAAAGAACGTAATGACCGGTACATTTTTCGCATTCTGACGCAATGGCCCTTTCGTCTGCCCGAATGGATAGAATGTAGCGGATTGAGCGTTTATGAAAACAATGACAGAATTCTCTACGGATTATGGTATAAGAACGATTGCTGGTTTGCAGGATAGCACCGGGTTGTTTCCGTCGTTCCGCAGTAATCCGGCGATTTTCTATCGTCGTCTGGATACCAATATGTTCTTTACCGCCAGTACGGTCTTTGTGTTGCAGTCGTTGCGTTCGGTTCGTTCGCCTGAAAGCCAGCAATTAATAAGCCAGATTTCAGAGAACGCCGAACGAGCCTATGCCCGTTTCCAGAATAAAGATGGGTTGGATACCTATAATTTCTGGCCAACACGCCCATCGCGTCATTTTCCGAACGGCCATATTTTTCGGCATTTCGAGCATTTTCGCATTCCCGACGACATTGACGACACCGCAATGGTGTATCTGACGCAGCGTTCGAACCCGCCCTCCACCGACCGGTTGAACTGGCTTAAAGCAAAGCTGGCCCAGCACGCCAACGGTAGTCAACGCCACCCGATCAAAAATACGTACCCCGATTATCGTACCCTTCGTGCTTACTCGACCTGGTTTGGCAAAAATATGGGTATCGATTTTGATGCCTGTGCATTAAGCAACATCCTATACTGCATCTATCAGTTTAAGCTACCCCGCAACCAGCACGATAGCGACGCTTTGTTGTATCTGCGGTCGGTGGTCGAGTCCGGACGTTATACTGATGAGCCGTTTCGTTGCGCGCCCCATTACGCCCGAGCCTCATTGATCATCTACCACCTGGCGCGGCTTATGGGTGATTTCATGATTCCCGAACTGGAGCCTATACGCGCACGACTCGTTGCGGATGCTGTTCATGAACTAAAAAAAGCCAGCAATCGCATCGAACAAATGATACTGGCCAGCTCGCTGCTGCGCCTGGGCGAAGCGACACCCCGTATCGATACGAACGCCATCGAACGAGAGTTCAGTACGTTTACTTTCTTCATCGCCGGGTTACTCACGGCCTACGAACAACCCTGGCTGCGTCGCTTTGCGGATCGACCACTAATGCAGATGCAATGGCACTGCGAGGCCCACTGCTGGGCACTCGTAACCGAATACAACGACCTGCTGATCAGTGCTGCATGAGGGCCGTATTGTTCTCAGTACGTTTTGGTCATATCGGCTGGAATGGCCAAAATAAAGTCGGCAAGCTTAGTCCCTTCGACGGTAGGTTTGTCGATATCGGCCATCTCGACAGAGGAAAGCGTTACGATCTTAAGGTCAGGCCGTTGCTGGCGCAGATACCAGACAATGCCGTCGAAGTTTTTGGAATGATAGTCGCCGTTTACGTGCAGGAGTGTCTGACCGGCTTTCAGATTCTGTACAATAAAGTAGGCCATGGTCGCATCTTTGATGGCCTGAGCGCGCGCAAAATTAGCGGCTGGGCTACTGGCTTTGGTATCGGTGGTTGTCGTTTGCGTTGACGGGTTGCTGCCGCCGTGCGACTCCATCATATCGAGCATGGCTTTGTAGCCGGGTAAGGTAAGGTCCACCGTAAGCGGTAGCGGAGCCATTTGCTTCTTGGCTTCTGCCGGAAGCGTGTCCAGCGCGGCCAGTCCTTTGCGGGCAACCAGCGTGGCATATTTACGCGGCACATTGGTGGCAATGAACGGAATTTTCTGCTCGCGGGCGAAGTTGACAATGGGGCTGTAATCGGTGTCGAAGTTAGGCCATAACCGGGCCTGCGCAGCCAGTTCTTTGCTGGTCGTTCGTCCCTGCACGAAGTCGTTGAGCGCCGTTTGGTTATCGGCCTCGAACATCTCAGCTCCCAGTACCAGCGCGCCATTTTTGGCTGATTGTAAATCTTTCGTCAACTGAAGTTCAAGCCAGTGGCAGATGGGGTTATTGTGCAGCTCACCGAACAATACAACATCGGCATCGGTCGCCTGACGGACGAGCTTTGCGTAGGTTTTGGTTTTCAGGTCGGGGCCGTAAAGGCGATAAGCGGGCTTGTCGGGTCGGAAGGCGACAGCAAACAGGCAGAGCAGAAGCAGGACAGTGCGCATCTTGACGAGAGGCTGTATATCAGAAAAAACGTATATATTGAACGATCAATGCCTGGTTGGCGGTCGTAATTTACGCCCAGTGCTTTTCTGTAGCTAATCAAGTTCGTAATTAGTTGCCTATTGCCCATCAACGTTCGCGCGTAGCCATGACACGTCTAGAAACCCTTCGTCAGTTTTCACTTTTCGATCTTGTGCCCGACGAGCAGGTGCAGTGGCTCATTGATCAGTCCGAAGAAATAAGTCTGCCCGGAGAGCATACGATCTTGCATGCGGGGGATTTTGTAGAGTACATGATGCTGCTCCTGGAGGGGCGGATTCGTGTCGATACGGGCACATCCGGGTCGGGTGAGGAAATTCTGATCTACGAACCGAAGTCGGTGCTGGGGGTACTGCCTTATTCCCGCATTCAGACCATCCGAAACCGAATCATTACCGACAAACCATCACGCATACTCCGGCTTCATCGCGACAAACTGCGTGAACTGGCCCAGACCCAGTATGAACTGACCGAAGCTCTTGTTCATCAGATGACGACGCGGGTCCGGGATTTTACGAAACTGGCGCAGCAGACCGATAAACTGGCGTCGCTTGGTCGCCTGTCGGCGGGGCTGGCTCACGAGCTGAACAACCCCGTGTCAGCCGTTGTGCGCTCAGTCGATACGCTGAGTACTCATTTGCGGGCCACGCCCGAATCGTTCAAGACCGTGATGAGCCTCGATCTGGCCAACGACCAGGTCGATTGTGTGCAGGAAGTGTTTTTTAAGAAAATGGACCAGCAGACAGCCGGCGAAACGCGTCCGCTCACACTACTCGAACGCACCAGTTTGGAAGATGATCTGACCGACTGGCTGGACGATCACGCGATTGATGACAGCATGGATCTGGCCGGTCCACTGGTGGATTACGGCTTTACGGTCGATGATCTGGATTGGCTGCTGGAGAAAATCGGTGACGAGAACCTGGCAGGGGTTACCAACTGGATCGTCAATAATCTGGTGACCGAGAAACTGGTTTCGGACATCAGCGAGGCTTCTAAACGGATATCAACGCTGATCGGCTCTATCAAAAATTATACCCACATGGATCGGGGCGGTGGTAAAGAACAGGTACTGCTCGCCGAAGGTATTCGTAGCACCATTACGCTGCTGAACCACAAAATCAAAAGCAAACACATTGATCTGTCGATTCTTATCCCGGACGATCTGCCGGTCGTTTGCGGCTGGCCGGGCGAGCTGAATCAGGTCTGGACAAATTTGATCGACAACGCCATCGACGCGCTGCCCGATGGGGGTAAAATCGAAATCAGCAGTCAACCCGACCGGCGATCTGATGGGTCGGAGTTCGTTCTGACCACCATTACCGACAACGGCACGGGTATTCCGGAAGACATTCAGGATAAAATATTCGAGCCGTTTTTTACGACCAAGGAAATAGGCAAAGGAACCGGCCTTGGCCTCGACATTGTAAAGGGTATCGTTGACCACCACAATGGCTCGATCAAGCTGAAATCGGTGCCGGGCCATACAGCGTTCAGCATTTGTTTGCCAACTCAATAACTATCCAATGAGAAGACTACTCGCTGACCGTTGATTCATAGCCGTATCTCAGAGGTACGGCGTATGAATCAACGGTCAGCGAGTAGTCCCAAGCTTTCCCTCTTTTATCTCCATGAAGCTACCGATCATTTTTTCTATCGACGACGACCAGCAGGTGTTGAAAGCCATTCAGCATGATCTGCGGCAGCAATACCGTAAAAAATACCGCATTCTGTGTACCAGTTCGGCGCAGGAGGCTCTTGATTCGTTACCCGAGCTAAAGAAAAAAGGGGAGGAGGTGGCCCTGTTTCTCTCCGATCAGCGAATGCCCGCCATGAGTGGCGTCGAATTTCTGTCGCAGGCCCGTAAACTATTTCCCAACGCGAAACGGGCGCTGCTGACGGCGTATTCGGACATCGATGCGGCCATTCGCGCGATCAACGAGGTGCAACTGGATTATTACATTGCCAAACCCTGGGACCCGCCCGAAGAAAAATTATATCCCGTACTCGACGACCTGCTCAGTGACTGGCAGTCGGACTACCGGCCCTCATACGGCGGCTTGAAACTGGTTGGTTATCAGTTTTCGCCCCGCTCGCATGACCTGAAAGATTTCCTGGCGGGCAATCTGTTCCCGTACCAGTGGCTTGATATCGAAGGTGATCCGCAGGCGCAGGCATTGCTCGATCTGCACGGCATCGATCGCAGTAATCTGCCTGCTATTGTGTTTGAAGACGGAACGACCCTAACGCAGCCCACCATCGGTGATCTGGGCGAAAAGCTGGGTTTGCAGCCTAAAGCAACGCAGAGTCTGTATGATCTGGCCATTATCGGCGCGGGGCCTGCCGGACTGGCGGCTGCGGTGTACGGTGGTTCGGAAGGGTTGAAAACGATTCTGGTCGACAAACGGGCCCCCGGCGGACAGGCAGGTACGAGCTCGCGGATTGAAAACTACCTGGGCTTTCCCAATGGCCTCAGCGGTGCTGATCTGACACGCCGGGCCATTACGCAGGCGCAGCGGTTCGGTGTTGAGTTTCTGGCTCCGCAGGAAGTTGTTTCCATCAGACCACAGGGTTTGTACAAGCACATCAGAATGGCCGACGGCAGCGAGATCGTGACGCGGGCCATTGTGCTGAGCACAGGTGTATCGTACCACAAACTGGAAAACGAAAGTCTCGACAAATTTACGAGTGCGGGCGTTTACTATGGAGCGGCCACAACCGAAGCCTACGCGTTCAAAGGTAAACCGGTCTACATTGTTGGGGGCGGTAATTCAGCGGGGCAGGGAGCCATGTATCTGTCGAGAACGGCATCGGAGGTGTTCATCTGCGTACGTCGTCCAGACCTGACTGAAACCATGTCGCAGTACCTGGTCGACCAGATTGAACAGACACCGAACATCAAGGTGTTGGGCTGTACGGAAGTCGTTGAGGGACTAGGTAAGGAACGGCTGGAATGCCTGGTACTGGAAAACATGGACACGCACGAACGCCAAACCGTGAATGCCGCCGGGCTATTCATATTCATCGGGACAAAGCCACTGACCGACTGGATCGAAATGGATATTCTCAAAGATCCGAAAGGGTTTATTGCGACGGGTCGCGATCTGGCCAAATACGCCGATTTTAAGAAAGTCTGGAATCACGATCGAGAGCCATACCTGCTCGAAACATGCAGCGCGGGTATTTTCGCAGCGGGCGACGTACGAGCTGGCGCGATGAACCGCGTAGCCTCAGCCGTGGGCGAAGGCGCGATGGCGGTCAGCTTCGTTCACAAATACCTGGCCGATAACTAAATAGTCTTTTTTGCAAAGGGTGTTTCATATGCCGTATCTTCAAGATACGGCATATGAAACACCCTTTGCAAAAAAGACTCTACGTATAGCACCTTCCTCTATTAACAGATAGACAAGTCTTTTCTCCGAATCGTATGGCTCAACAAACAACCTGCGGGCACTTGGCTGCGCTGACCGAGATCAAAACCACCGATGAGTACGTGTGTGAAGAATGCATCAAAACCGGTAGTTCGTGGGTGCATTTGCGTACCTGCCAGACCTGCGGCAAAACGCACTGCTGCGACTCGTCACCTAACAAACACGCGACCAAGCACTTTCACCACAGTGCTCATCCCGTTGTGTCTTCAGCTGAACCCGGCGAGCGATGGGTCTGGTGTTACGTTGACGAACAAATGGCAGGATACTAAACAAGGTGCATGGTTTATGGTTAGTAATTTGTAATTGTCTATAGACTTCATCACACTACTAATCATAAACCAGTAAATGATTGCTGAACAAACGCTTACTGCGCAATACGTCCAGGTTCGAATGCACTCCGAAGCCATTTGCCGGGGGCTGGAAACGGAGGATTACGTTGTGCAACCCATTGCCGATGTCAGTCCTCCTAAATGGCACATGGGCCACACGACATGGTTCTGGGAGACGTTTGTCCTGATTCCCAATGCGCCCGGCTATCGTCTTTTTCACGACGATTTCAGCTACGTTTTCAACAGCTATTACGAAACCGTTGGCAAGCGCGTTCTGCGTACCGATCGGGGTAACATGAGTCGGCCGACCGTTGCGGGCGTCTATGCGTATCGTGCTTACGTGGACGAGCACATGGGCCGGTTTCTGGATACGGCCGATCTATCCCCCGACCTTTACGCACTCATCCTGCTTGGTCTGAACCACGAGCAGCAGCACCAGGAACTCCTTATCACGGACATCAAGTATATTCTGGGCCATAATCCATTGCTTCCGGCTATTGAGATGCCACTTACTCGTTTCGAGGAAGGGCGTAATGATGAGGCAAAAGACATAATCCTTTCCGAAGGCATCTACACCATCGGTTATCAGGATACCGGCCAGGAAGGTGGCTCGTTCTGCTTCGATAATGAGCTGGATCGACACAACGTTTATCTGAACAAAACTACGTTAACAGGTAGTTTGACCACCAATGGCGAATACCTGGAATTTATGGAAGCGGGGGGCTACCAGAATTTCAGGTATTGGTTTGCCGACGGCTGGGCCTGGGTTAATGCCAACGGTATTTTGGCTCCGTTGTATTGGCACAAAATTGACGGAGTATGGTGGAATTATACCTTCGATGGGTTGGTGCCTGTCGATATAAACGAGCCAGTCTGTCACGTTAGCCAGTACGAAGCCGATGCGTATGCCCGTTGGAAAGGTCAGCGCTTACCGACTGAATTTGAATGGGAAGCCGCAGCCAGTGAGCTGAACTGGGGGACTCGCTGGGAGTGGACTAATTCGGCCTATCTGCCTTATCCCGGTTTCTCAACCGCCGAAGGAGCCGTAGGCGAATACAATGGTAAGTTTATGAGTGGGCAGATTGTGCTGCGTGGTGCTTCGGTGGCTACACCCGACGGGCATTCGCGACCAACGTACCGCAATTTTTTTCAACCTGACAAACGATGGCAGTTCACGGGAATACGCTTGGCGAAGTAATAGAAAATGACCTCGATGCTGCATTAGCCAGCGAAGTGAAAACTGGCCTGGTACAAACACCAAAGCGTTTATCATCCCGGTTTTTTTATGATGCCGAAGGCAGTCGGATCTTTCAGGAAATCATGCATTGTCCTGAGTATTATCTGACCCGCTCGGAGTACGAAATTCTGGAAACGTATAAGGCGGATCTGCTTAACCTGTTTGCGCCCGATCAACGCGCATTCGATCTGGTCGAATTGGGGGCGGGTGACGGGCTGAAAACGAAGATTCTGCTTGGTTTTTTTGCGGGACAACAGGCTGATTTCGCTTATGCACCGGTCGATATTTCGGCTGATGCACTCGATGGGTTGGTTGTCGACGTTCGCAAGCAGTGGCCTGATCTTCAGCTTAAACCGCAACACGACGATTACTTTAATTCGCTCCGGCAGTTATCGACGGAATCCGATGCCCGACGCGTCGTCTTGTTCTTGGGATCGAACATCGGTAATTTTGCGCCCGATGAAGCGGTCGATTTTTATAGTCAGCTTCACGACCGACTGTTACCGGGTGACATTGTCCTGACCGGTTTCGATCTGCAAAAGAATCCGGCTGTCATTCACGCGGCTTACAACGACCGGGGGGGGCTAACGCGAGACTTCAATCTCAATCTGCTCCGGCGTATCAACCACGATCTTGACGCCACATTCGATCTGGACGCGTTCGATCATTACGAAACCTATAACCCAGAAACGGGTGAAGCACGGTCCTATCTGGTAAGTCAGAAACCGCAAACGGTCGACATCAAGACTCTGGACATGACCGTACCGTTCGAGGATGGCGAAATTATTCATACCGAAATATCGCGCAAGTTTACCCGCGTTCAGATCGCGCAACTCGCCCAGCGAACCGGATTCTCGGTTACGGGCTGGTTTACAGACAGTAAAGGGTACTTCGCCGATGTGGTTTTTGTCCGGCAGTAAGCATACGGAATTTTTTTGGAATGGCGTTGAGTTTCTGAACTCAGCGCCTTTTTTTTTAGATTTGAGCTACACCTTTCAACCTTTTGTCTGCTATTTCCGCCCTTCATCCCATTATCGTCATCGTTCGGCACCCGCCGTAAAATATTTTCCTTCTGATTCCGACTACCCTTTTATAAGGATACTGGCCATTGACCAGTCAGAACGTGAATACAACTTTGATAAATCGACCAGCATCAAACACCAAAGCTACTGAGCGTACGCAGGACACGCCCCAGACGCTTGGTGAAACGGTCCGCAAAGAGCGCGGTCGATTGCTGGCGTTTATTCGCCGACGACTGCCCGATCCCGATGAGGCCGAGGATGTATTGCAGGATGTATTCGTTGAACTGACGGAGGCTTACCAGTTGGCCAAACCGATCGAACGGGTTGCGTCGTGGCTGTTTTCGGTAGCGCGAAACAAGATTAGCGATTGGTACCGTAAAAGCCAGCCGAATGGGGTACGTACCGTTTCGCTCGATTCGTCGGACTATTCCGATGACGATGAGGGCCCCGTGCTGGGTGAGTGGCTGGCTGTAGCCGACGATTCGAGTCCGGAGAGTGAATTTTTTCGCGAAACGCTGATGGATGCGCTAACCGATGCCCTTGCTGAATTACCCGCTGATCAGCGCGATGTGTTCGTGCAGCACGAGCTGGAGGGGCGGAGTTTTAAAGACATGGCCGATGAGCGGGGTGTTTCGGTCAATACGTTGCTATCGAGGAAACGGTATGCGGTCCTGCACCTCCGCGAACGATTGCAGGATTTGTACGATGATTTCTTTGATGACTAGCCAAGTTGGTAGAGTCGATTACTAAGTCAACAAGTAACTGGTAAAAGTCATGATGATCGTAAAAGGAATTGGTTTTGCTTTATTGGGTATTGGGTTCTTTTTGTTGATAACCTACCTTGTGATGCGACTCTGGAACTGGCTCGTTCCGTCGCTGTTCAATGGTCCCCGACTGCGGTTTGTACAGGCACTGGGTTTGTTCGTTCTGGTCCGGCTGCTGGTTGGCTTCGGTGGTCACGGTAGCTTCGGGCACAGTGGACGCTTTGGTCAGCATAATCATTGGAAACATAACGGTTCGGAACGTAGCTGGCATCCGGATCGGTCAGCGCGTGACGAACAACGGATAAAACCAACTGAACCAGCGCCTGAGTCGAACCAAGAAAGAGAATAAAGGGCAAGGTTGGTCTGCCAACGCTACCCAACTAACTTTAATCAGCCCGATGAAAACGGTTTGCCGTTGTGATCGGGCTAAACGTGATAATGAGAAAATTCTGGTTTCGCCGGGGATTACGTTTCCTCGGCTTCGCACTAGTGTTCGTTGGTCTGATGGGGTTCGTCGTTATGGCGCTCTGGAACGCATTGTTGCCGACCATTCTGGGCGTAGCGACAATCAGTTTCTGGCAGGCATTGGGGTTACTGGTGTTAAGCCGAATTCTGTTTGGTGGATTTGGCCCCCGTGGATTCGGGGGGCGCGGATTCCGTAACGGTAACGAGCGTAACGACGCTGAGTGGGGCGGTGGTTTCGGGGCCAGTCGGCACGAATGGAAACAGAAAATGGCCGAGCGCTGGGAGCAGATGACGCCCGAACAGCGCGATCAGATGAAAAAACAATGGCGCGACCGATGCCGTAGTTGGGGACGTGGTCGGTGGGGGAGTCAGAAAAATGATGATCCCGATAAAGGCGAGTCTAAACCGACTGCTTTCTAATATGAATTATAGAAAAGACGGAACCCAGCCACTACGACTGGGTTCCGTCTTCGCTACTGAAAACGCTGGACGTCGATTTATACGCCATATTTTAGAAATATGGCGTATAAATCGACGTCCAGCGTTTATGATTTACTGCTTATCCCACCAGACGCGCGTATCCAGGTTGTCAGGCCCTTGACGGTTGACCGCTTCCTGCCGTTTTGCCGCATTGACCGACTGCTCGGAATCCGGATAACTTAGGCGATTGATGAAGTTGCCCTTGATTTCTTTACCCGGATACGGATTCGGGGTCAGCGTCGGGAAGCCACTCCGCCGAAAGTTAGCGAATACTTCAGGACCATTCAGGAAAGCGGCAATCCAGTATTGCGTATTGATCAGCTCCAGTCCTTTGGCGGCTACGTATGGATTCTTCTGTAAATAAGCCGCAATATTGGCGTCGGATACCAACGACGAAGCATCATAATCTCCGAGCTGCTTCATGTGTGCCGTTACGCCCGCATTGTAGAAATCAGCAGCACTGCCCGTCGTCCAGGTGCGTTGGGCCGCTTCGGCCAGCAGAAGCTGTGTTTCGGCGTAGGTCACGAGGTAGCAGGGGGCAAACTGACTTCCCATCCGGGTCCGATCCAGCTGTGAATAATCGTAGAAACTAGCCAGTCCATCGGCTATGGCCCTGGCACCAACTGTGCCATTGTCATACCCAAGTGGCATACCAATCTGTACATCCGCCGTACGAACCGCTTTGGCCGGTAGTTGCTCGGCACCACTCTTAGCCCCTACATACCGCACCGCAATCGATGCTAGCCGGGGATCGGCGGTCGATTTCAAATACGAAACAAAATTACTGGTCAGGTAATAGTTGGCCGCTTCGGTCGAGTTGAGCGTGGCTCCCACCGAGTTGGTGAAATTGGCGTTATGCCGAACGACGAAGTTATCTGCGTTCGATTGCATCACTCCACCCGCTACGGCCTTCTGTACCGTCGATTGAGCCAGCGTTGGGTTGACTTTCGACAGGCGCATGCCAGCCCGGAGCAGGAGCGAGTAACCGGTCTTTCTCCACTTGGCTATGTCACCACCAAACATGATATCGCCCGCTTCAGTGGCTTTGGTCGCGTCCAGACCCGCCGTCGCTTCGGTAAGCTCCTTGATGACGTCGTTATAAATGCTTTCCTGCGTATCGTACTTGGGCAATACGTTGGAACTTAGATACCCGACACCCGCTTCGGAGTAGGGAACGTCGCCATAAGTGTCCGTCAGTACGATAGCGGTGTGAGCCTTCAGAATCCGCATCATGTTGTAGAGATTGGTCCGGCTGGCATCAGTTTGGGTTTTCGCAATACCATCGACCAGGTAGCGCATGTTGTCCCGGTAGAAACGTTGCCAGATGGCCGCATTGGAGCCACTTACACCCCGGTTATCGACGTTGAAGTTCCCGCCCTGGGTGATGCCCGAGTTTGGCGAAAACATCTGCTGAACAATCGCTTCCTCAAAGATGAGGATCGATGCCGGAAATGAACTATTGACAATAGCATTATTGAAGGTATACACGGGATTGATGGCGGTGGCGGCCGCCGGGTTCACATTCAATTGGTCGAACCCTTTTTCGCAACTGCTCATCCAGCCGAGCAGGGCCAAAAGACCAATAGTGAGCGTTATTTTTTTCATGAGATGTCTAGTATCGAAGCCGGTAGCTGATCGCTATGGACTTAGGTTAAAATTTAACGTTCAGGTTGAAACCGATGCTGCGTGTCGTAGGTAAACCCGTCGATTCAAGACCAACCAGGTTGTCGGAACTGAACCCGAATTGTTCGGGGTCGATATTTGGCACCCATTTCTTCAGAATCGCGACGTTATTGGCGACCGCGCTTAAGCGTATGCCTTTGATGAATAACGTTTTAGGTAAGAATTTAGTGAAGTCGTAGCCGAGGCTGATCTGGCGGAGTTTCCATAGACCAGCGTCGTAAACAACCTGCTCACCAAGGGCTTTGGAACGACCTACCGAATAATAATCCTGTACAAAGGCCCGAACGGCGTTTGTTTCCCCGTTAGCGTTCACACCGACGCCCACCATTTTGTTGTCGGCATCACCTCGGCCCACCAGCGTTTCTTTCTGTAAACCGTGCCGGAACGCGTTCAGGTTGGTACCCGAGATCATTTTGCCGCCCAGTTTGAAGTCGATCAGGAACGATAGGTTTATGCCTTTGTAATTGAACGTATTGGTAATGCCACCCGTGTATTTAGGCAAGGCCGAACCGAACGAAATTGGTGCTGCGGTGCGGTTTGGCAGGCCATCGCTACCGTGAATAATGCGGCCCTGTGCGTCGCGGGCGTATCCGTAGGAATACAATTGTCCTAACTCTTCGCCGACAACCTGCCGCAGATCACCAACGTAAACGCCGGTGCCAACAACGATTTGCTCACCAGGAACGTCAGTCAGTAATTTGAGGAGTTTCGTTTTATTATACGCCCCGTTCAGCGTTACATCCCAGAAGAAATTTTTCGTCCGGATGGGCGAGAGGTTGATCAGTAATTCAACGCCCTGATTCTGGCTTTTTCCGTTGTTGATCAGAATATTCGTGTAGCCCGATGCGTCGGACGATTGAGCGGCAACGATCTGATCGCTCGTGATTTTCCGATACACGGCCAGATCGACGCCAACCCGGTTGTTGAATAGTTTTAACTCCAGTCCTACTTCGGTTTCGGCCGTCCGGCTTGGTTTCAGGGTTGCGCTCGGAACGGTGTTCGAGGTGATATTCCCCACTGGTTGACCAGCACCCGCCGGGTTCGGGAATAAGTTGGCGTTGGTGGCGTAGAACAGTCCGTTCGAGTAGGGGCCAACGTCCCCATCGCTACCGACTTCTGCATAAGCTGCCCGGAATTTCCCGAAATTCAGCCAGGGGGGCAGGTTGTTGAAGGCTTGCGAAAAGACGAAGCTACCGGTCAACGATGGATACAGGATGCTGCGGTTGGCGGGTGCCAGGGTCGAAAACCAGTCATTCCGGGCGGTAGCATTCAGGTAAATGAAATCCTTGTAAGAGAACTCAGCGGCTGCGTATAGCGAGTTGACTTTGCGCTCGCTTGGGCTGTAGACGGGATCTTTAACGCGTGAATTCTGAACCGTATACAGTCCCCGAACGATAAAATCGGTACCCAGTACGCTATTCAGATCACTCCGGCGATACAACTGGTTACCACCGGCGGTGACATCAATCCCAAAGACGCCAAATTTATGATTGGCACCGATCAGAAAGTCGGTGTTCAGCTCTCGGAACCGACGGGTTTCCTGCACGTAGTTACCATTGACAAAACCCGCTGGAGCAGCCGCTAACGAAGCCGCACCCGTTGGGAAATTGTAATCCTGATCACGCGACCAGTAATCCTGACCGATCCGTCCCTGTACGTATAACCAGTCGGTTACGTTATACCGGGCCGATAAATTACCGAACAGACGATCCCGACGGATATTTTCAAATTTGTAACTCATTGAAAAATAAGGATTTGTCCGGTTCATGAACCGCGACCAGATATACTCGTTGCCAGTTGCCGGATTTATCTGATTGGCTTCGAGCAGGTCCAGCGGCATTGAGTTCGCTAGTGTGTACAGCACAGTAGGCATACTGTTGTCCTGCTGGGCTATCTGGGGTGGGTTTTTGTTCAGCTCGTTCGAATAGTTGATCGTCCCCGTTACCGATAAGCGGGCTGACAGATTGTAGCTGAAGCCCAGGTTGATGGTTTTCCGGCTGAAAGTATTGTTTGGCGTAATACCTTTGTTATCCAGATTCGATAGTGACAGATTTAGACCACCTTTCTCGTTACCCGTAGAAATGGCGACGGAGTTTGTCCAGGTCGATCCTTCCCGATAGAATTGGCCGATGTGGTTGCGAATCGGAACATACGGTACCGTTATGCCCCCGAACAGAACCTGTGACTGGCCGGCAAACTTCTCGCCAAAGCTCCACACGCCCGAGGTTGGGTTAGGCGCCGAAGGCCGAACTCCGTATTCGCCCTGCCCGTATTCGTACTGGTAGTCCGTATAATCCAGCGCGTGATCAGTCGTATAGTTGCTGTTGTACGTTACGCCAATACCCTGACCCGTACCTTTGGTTTTGGTCGTGATCATGATCACGCCATCCTTTGCTCGAGAGCCGTAAAGGGCCGCAGCGGTGCCGCCTTTCAGTACGGTCATGCCTTCAATATCGTCCGGATTGATCGACGACAGGCCGTCGCCACCGTCGGAGTAGTTGGAGCCCCGGTTGGCAATCGAGGCATCGCTACCGTTATTACCGTTGTTCTGGCCGAAATTGGTGTTATCGATCGGCACACCATTGACAACGATGAGCGGGCTGTTCTGCCCCGAAAAGGACGACTGACCCCGAATCCTGATTTTGCTGGTTCCGGCTGCACCCGTGCCCAGGCCGGAAATATTCACCCCCGCAATTTTTCCTTGCAGGGCGTTCATAAAGTTAACCGTACGGTTGGTCGTCACCTGTTCGGGGTTCACAATGGCAGTAGCGTACCCTAACCGTTTGGATTCTTTTTTGATACCTAACGCCGTTACGACGACTTCGCCTAAACTTTGCTCCGCTTCCTGAAGCGTAACGGTCAACTGTGTTTGATTCCCGACATCGATGGTGCGTCCCGTATAGCCGATTGCGCTAAATACTAACGTCGAACTGGCCGGTACGCTCAGGGAAAAGCCGCCGTTCCCATCGGTGGTTGTACCCAATTGTGTATTTCTGACCAGGATATTCACGCCCGGAATGGCCTGTTGGTCTTTTCCAGACACGACGCGCCCTGTTACTCGTCGATCCTGGGCCTGTGCTACTGTCGTGAGCAGAAAAATGGCCCAGAGCAGCAAACCAGATGACCAGACCTTGGTGTGTAAGTGGTGTTTCATAAGAGGTAAGGGGTTTATAAACTGACTCTGTATTTAAATAAAACAAAATAATCTTGATCAGTTTCAATGCGAATAAAAGTGTCTTTCTGACATCTTCTACTATAGTTGTTAAGTATTTATACTATGGTTTGTGTATTTTACCGTTAAAACGCGAAGAAGCCCGACCATTTGGCCGGGCTTCTTCGCGTTTTAACGGTAGTGATTTGATCAGTAACCGGTTTACTTCGCGAGCTATGGTTTTGGCTCGCTGGCAGCTTCAGGCTTCGCTGCTGCGCCGAGCGAGTTGATCCAGGCAGCAATTTTCAGCGCATCCGCCTTTGGAACCTGGGGCATGGGTGGCATTTCCGTGGCATAATCCGGCCAGTTTTTAGGCTTGGGACTGTAGATTAGATCGACGATCTGATCGTTCGTATACTTGCGTTTGGCAACGTCGGCGAAGGCCGGGCCTACCTGACGCTTGTTTGCCTGGTGGCAGGCCGCGCATGTATGACGGGTTAGGAGTCCTTTCACTTCCTCATACGTTGGGGCCTTCGCCATCGTTACAGCCTGCCCTTCGACTAGCTTAGGCTTACCGCCGGGCATGGATGTACCCGGTGTGGATGCACTCGCCCCCTTCACCGATTTCTTGCCCGGCATGGAGGTGCCTGGCATGGCTTTTTTATCGGATGCTGGTGCCGTAGATGGCGTTGCTGCTGGCGCGGTCGCGGAGTTCTTTGTGCTCACTGCACTCATCGCCAGTTTCTGACCGTCAGGGATGTTGTTTAGCGTGTAATAAGCGATCGGGTGAACGAGCGAGTAGGAACCCTCCTGACCCCGAACGCCGTCGAGTGTTAGTTGGTGAATGTAATACTTCCGCAGATCACCAACAATTAATCGGGCCTTCATCCCGTCAGCCGACACCTGTACGCCTTTGAGCGGCAGTGCTTCCTTATTGATCGTTGGGCTACCATACACCGAATGGTATTTGTAAAGAAAACTCTCAACCCGGTAGGATGCCAGATCTTCCGCCGATTTGCGGTCAACGGGTTTGGTGAACTCGATTTCAAAGCCGTCGGGCATCGCCTTTACCGTGCGCATTTCAAACGGCATACTGCCATTCCAGGCTAGTCGTTGCAATCCATCGTTGGCTTCACCCGCCGATCCCCAGCCCCGGTTGGTTTCGCCCACGAAAAGAGAGCCATCTTTACCCCAGGCCATGCGTAACACACCTGACCGGAATCCATTTCGAAATTCGATGGCTCCGCCCTGGTATTCGCCGTTCACTTTTTCCATGAACACCCGCGAGATTTTGCTCATGCCCTGATCACCGACCAGCAACTGACCGGAAAACGGACCGAATGCGCCTTCCGGAATTTCCAGAATCTCGGAGTTTGAAATGCCCAGAACACCATGCGGCAGCCAAACGGCGGGCGTCTGAACGTCGGTATTCGGGAATTGATCTTTCATGGTATAGAGCAGTGCGGGCGTTTCGTTGACCACGTTTTCGGGTTTGATTGCCCGTCCGTTTTCGTCTTTCCGCCGACGTTCGTCGATCTTGGCGTAGAACTGCTCCGACGTCAGTTTAACCGGCGAATTAGCCATGCCGGTCCAGCGTAAACCAGCGGGGTGACCCACAAAGGCTCCTTTTTTAACGTGAACGATACCACCTGATCCCATCCAGTCGCCCTGGTTGTCGGCGTAGAACAGCTGACCGTCGTAGATACCCAATCCGCAG
This sequence comes from Spirosoma agri, assembly GCF_010747415.1. Classification (NCBI taxonomy): domain Bacteria; kingdom Pseudomonadati; phylum Bacteroidota; class Cytophagia; order Cytophagales; family Cytophagaceae; genus Spirosoma; species Spirosoma agri. The sequence continues at coordinate 477,112 of NZ_JAAGNZ010000002.1, forward strand.
GGCGAACGCATACCGGTTGCCCAGGGCTGCATGGTGCCGTTTTCGGTGATGTTCATCGTCCAGCCTCTCCAGGGGACACGGCTTTCGCCCCTCCACCACTCTTCGTCGCCAAAGGCAACATTGCCCGTAACGAAAAAGGTACCGTCCGGCGCTATCTTCGGCCCGAAGCTGTATTCGTGGTAATGACCCGACAAGGGCCAGGCATACACTGTTTCGAAAACGTCGGCTTTCCCATCCTTGTTGGTATCAACCATCTTGGTCAATTCGCCACGTTGGGCGCAGTAGAGCGCACCGTCTTTATAGGTCAGCCCCAGAACCTCGTGGAGTCCCGACGCAAATTTTCGGAAAAACGGCTTGCGGCTGGTCGGATTTTCGACAATCCAAACATCACCCCGACGCGTGGCTACACCAAGACTACCATCGGGTAGCACCGTTAGTCCACCCACTTCGAGCAGGGTACCTTCGGGGGCCGTTACTTTCAGAATTTTGTAAAAATCTTCCTCTTTCGGCGACTCCTGTGCCTGAATTGCGGTCAAACTGGCAACAGCAAAGAGGGTTGTCAATAGTTTTTTCATATCGTAACCCGGTTAACGGCCGGGATTAACTCAAAACAGGATCGAATAGGTCAATTTGCCCTTTACGGGGATCAGCAATTCCTTCTGGCCGTTGGATTCCCGAATCATCGGTTTGGCTCCGCCAGCGTCGTCAACGCGAACGTATTCATGTTCATCAACCATGTACAGGCCATTGTCTAACGCGTTAATAACGCTGCCACTCGCTAACCGGGCGTACAGGTTAGCGGTCGGATTGGTGATCGTCACCTCGCGCTGAATGCCCTGACCCGCATCAAGTACCCGAATTTTGTCATCCACGGAACTGCCGTAGCTTTGGTATCGGAATGTGGGGCGGTCGCTACCATCCAGTACGTATCCTTTCGGACGATACGATGAGCCGGTCGTGTCGGTTGTCCAGTTGCTTTGGGGCGATGCCAGTTTGGTCAGGAAAAGAACGGGCGTACCCAGGCGCTGCACCATGCCCAGTGGACGGGATGACCCATCGCCCCGGTCGTGCCACATGGGCGTCGTGTCGAGGAACTGACCGCGCCACACCTGCACCACGGCCCCTTTGTCCAGATCATAGGTGTAATGCACCTGCTCGGGACTACCAACCGAAATGCCGTGCGTAATGCGAACGGGTTTGCCCTGCGTACTCTTGTCGCCGGGCATATCCATAAAGCTCCGGAGAATCGTATTCGTAGACGCATCGATCAGAATAGGGTCGACATCATCGTTGTTCGCGCCAACAGCATCACTGATCAGGTGCTCGCGAATGCCCGGTCCGGCCACGGTCAACCCCAGCGCGGGCTGAAACCAGCCGACGAATTTAGAATAATAAAGTTCAAAGGGTAGATCCCCTTTGGGTAGCGTTACCTTACCCCGGCTGTTGGTACTGCCCGGCGTTATAACCGACTGATTGTTGACTTTGAGCATCCCGTTTCCGCCCGTAGCGCCGAGATTGAAGGTATAATCGCCGGGTTCGTTAACCCGGAACGTACCCGTATACCGGATCAGAAAATCATTTGGTATGCGGCTCACCGAAGACGACAGCACCGGTGACGATCCTTCCGATTCGGGTGCCGTTTTGTCGTATTCGGACTCTTTTTCGTATTTGCCTTTGTAAACGGCATACTTCAGATCCCGAAGTTCGGGCCGGGGTTTGTCGTACGAGATGTAGCGAATATTGCGAAAGGCCACCGCCCCGTGATCGCCCTGGAGCATGAGCGGTCCAAGCGCTTTTTCGTCGTCGAAAGCAGCCGCGAGTGTTGGACCGGTCAGCTCAACATCTTCGTGAATGATAACACCGTTCAGTTCAACGCGAATCATCCGGGCGTTCGCTGTCTTTTGCGGTGTTCCGGAGCCGTTGGCGGTGAAACGCGGGGCCTGAAAGGAAATTTTCAGGTGTTGCCATAAGCCGGGCGCGCGACTGGCGTTCTGACGGGCGGGGTGGCCATCGTAGTTCTGCTGACCTTCGGGGCGTCTGGCGTCCGAGCGCTCATAGATCGAACCATTATCTACCGTTCGGGGGCTGCGAAGACCCCAGCCTACGTTATCCCAGCTATCGAACAGCTGAATTTCGTAACGGCCTTGCAGATAGACGCCCGAGTTAGATTTTGACGCCATCATATACTCCAGTTCCAGATCGATATCGCCGTGTTCGAAGGTGGTGAACAGGTTGTATTTATACGGATTTTTAGGGTCTGCGGGGGCTTTGTCGAGCGGAATGCTGGCCAGCACACCCGTACCTTTTTCGGTAGTGATTACATTGGGTTTACCTAATTCAGCGCGGGCACTGCCGACAATTCGCCAGTTTGGCGTTGCTGGTTTAAAAGCACTCAGATCGTTTAAGAGGAGGGGCGTGCCGGGTGCCGGAACGGGCTGGGCCATAGCGAATCCTGCCCCGATGATCCAGCCGACACCCAACAGCCAGCGAAAGCGTGCTGCAATAGTTGGTCTTGACATGTAGAATTGGAAATTTTGGCTCGAAATTTACCATTTTTTCCCTACAAAAGGATGCAATTCAGCAATTGCTCTATCTTTGAGGGTTTTATTTGCGAATTCATTAACCCGTTTACATTTCCATGAAAAACGCTCCGTTATCGCTCGCTATTTGCGTTGGTATCGTAGGCTTAGCCTTTACCCACTCAGCCACGGCTCAGCCTGAACCGAGTAAGCAAACACCCCAGTCCACCGAGATATGGGAACCTGTTCCGCCTGTTGTTACGCCCGGTATGAACTCCGCAAATACGACGGGTTTCACCCCACCATCCGATGCTATTGTACTTTTCGATGGTAAGAACACCGACCAGTGGGTGGCTATCAAAGGGTACGCCCCGTCCAGCTGGGAAAAAACCAACGAAGGACCGCTGAAATGGCCGGTAGAGAATGGGATCATGTACTCAACGAAGGGTTTTTCGGCCCGTTCAAAGAAAGAGTTCAATGATTTTCAGCTTCACATTGAATTCAAAACACCCGAAAAGGTAGAAGGTACCGGTCAGGGCCGTGGTAACAGTGGTATCTTCTTGCAAGGTCGTTACGAATTGCAGGTACTCGATAACTACGAAAACCCAACATACGTCGACGGTATGGTAGGCTCGATCTACAAACAGGCGATTCCGCTGGCCAATCCCAGCCGTAAACCAGGTGAGTGGCAAACGTATGATGTCATCTATCAGGCACCAAAATTCAACAAAGCGGGTATGATGAGCGATTTCGCTTATGTAACGGTGCTACTCAACGGCATACTGGTACAGAATCATACGGCCATTCGCGGAACGACCGAATATATTGGTTACCCAAAAGTGCAACCTCACGGTGCCGGTCCGATTCTGCTTCAGGATCATGGCAATCCGGTTGGTTTCCGTAACATCTGGGTGCGGGAATTGTAGGGTTCACCAGTCATTCCAAGTATGCGGAAACCGGACAAAGGAGACAGGTACAACGTCTCTTTTGTCCGGTTTTCTTTTTTTACGAGCGCTATGTTGACAGGTTCCAGCCGTGGCTTTTTGTATCATTGTGAACAAAAACGGCTAATCCGATGCGCTCTTTCTTCCTTTCTATAATTCTGCTTGCGCTGCTGGCAGGCTGTTCTACAACCACGGTCTACATCGTTCGTCACGCCGAAAAAGTCGACGACAGCGATTCGACGAATCTTAGTCCGGCGGGTTTCGCGCGGGCTGCTGCACTAGCCGAAACATTGGGCGATCGGGGAATCGATTCCATCTTCTCAACACCCTACCGACGCACGCGCCAAACCGCCGAACCACTGGCCAAACGCATTGGCGTGAGCATCGTTGATTACGCGGCCAAACCAGCCGATATTGCTGAACGCGTCGGGCGAATCCGGAACAAAACGGTTCTCGTTGTTGGCCATAGTAATACCATTCTGGACATCGCGAAAGGGCTCGGTACGCAACCGGCAATGACTAAAATAGAGTCCGGAGATTTCGACAACTTACTGCGGGTACGCATCCACCGTGGACCATTCCGGAAGTCGGTCGACCTAACACAAACGACCTACGGCCAGCTAACGGCTCCTTAATTCGACGTCGGGGATACTAATCGGGTTGTACTGCGGGCGGGAACCCGCGATGTACAGATCAGACATCGCGGGTTTTCGCCCGCAGTACAATGATGGTACAAACGACTATTTACTTGGTCGTGATCGAAATTATGCCTTTATCCTTGTCGACGTCCATGCGCTTGATTTTGTCAGGAGAGAATTCGGTCAATTCGGCTTCCGTTACTTTTTTGCCATCAATCAGAAACTGTTTTGCCCCACTGAACGCCGACTTGTTATCGGCGGTTTTTTCGTCCAGTTGAAAGTTGATCGGGAGATTGTAGCGAACGTTCACCGCCTGCCCATTTTGCGTGCCTGGTTTCCAGCGGGGCATCCGCGCCACTGCCCGCACAGCTTCCTCATCAGCACCGAAGCCAATGCCTTTCAACAGTTGAACATCAGTAATTTCGCCCGTTTTTGTGACAATAAAATTGACGAACACCCGGCCCTGTGCATTGACTTTCTGAGCGGCTGCGGGGTATTTTAAATTCTGTTGTAGGTATTCGCCCATCTTTTTCATGCCACCCGGAAATTCAGGGTTATTCTCGACGACCGTAAGTACCTCACCTTCCACCTTCACGGCTTTACGAGCCGTAACCTGGGCTGTAGCACTTTGCGGAAGATCACGTTCCTGCTGTGTACACATAGCCAGCAGCGTGGCAAATGGGAGAACAAGGGCATAGCCAAGCAGTGCCCGGTGATTGGAAGCGGGTTTTTGCAACATAACAATTCGTTGTTTAAGGGTTGATTTAGACACAAAAGGGGTAATGAGCGCGGCTGCCGGTACGTTAAGTGCGTAAGCAACCAGTTGATGCGGATAGTCAGGCTGTGGCGTTTTCAGCACGGCCCGGTCGGCCAGAAATTCGTGAACTTCCTGCAAGGCGTGTTTATAGAGCCACAGGACCGGATTGAACCAGAAGGCAACCTGGACCAGCTCCAGGAATAGAACATCGGCGGTATGGCGCTGGCGAATATGCGCTTCTTCATGCCGGAGTAACGCAGCGGGCTGGTTTAGCGAGTCCGTGCGGTTAAGCACCAAATACCGCCCAAACGAAAAGGAGGGAGACGAATCGCTGCGTAGGCGCACGAGTGTAAAATCCGTCTGTCTTTGGGATGAACCGCTCCGGATAAGCCGGAAAACAGAACGCAAGTTCAGACCCAGGCGAATAAGCATGGACACGATACCCAGACCATAAATCAGCCATATCCACTGCGTTACGGTCAATCCATCGGTCTGAGCGGGAGCTACACCAACCGTAAAATCTGCCAGGGTAATCGTGCCCACTGGTAATGCATCGGAAGCACCGCCCGGTAGGTGGAGGAAGGGCAGCACCAGCGACAGAAGAATCGAGGTAAGCAGATAGGCCCGGTTCAGCCCGAAAAACGTGTTTTGGCGCAGGAAAAGCCAGTAGCAACTGTAGAACAACAGCATGTAAAGACTGGTGACGAGAAAATAAGGAAGACCGCTCATTGTTTTTTCGTGGTTATGATGACGACGCCATTTCTGCCCCTTTCGCCATATTGTGCCATTGCTGATGCGTCTTTCAGAACATTGACATTGCTGATCGTTTTGGGATTCATTGATTTCACGGTATCGCCCGGAACCTCCACATCATCCAGTATATAGAGTGGTCCGGGGCCCAACTGGCCCAGTGGACCTTTTGCCCGAATAGTTACGCTGGCCGCTTGCTTTCGGCCAATAGTGTCGGGTAGGGAGAGGGCAAAGACTGCCCGTTTAGTATCCAGGCTATTTGTCCGGAATTGCCCTGTTCGTTTGTCGTCGTTCGTTTCCAGCGCAAAGCGAATTGGAATCTGATAGCGTACGGCCACCGCTTTACCGTTTTGTTTCGCCGGAATCCATTTCGGCATGTGGCTCACAACGCGAATGGCTTCTTCTTCGCAACCTCCACCAACCCGTTCGGTGTTTTTGTTCACGCTGGCTTCACTGACCGCACCCGTTGGCAGTATGGTGAAAAGGACATATACATCGCCTTCAATACCAGCCGCTTTAGCCTTGGCGGGATAGCGTAATGAATGCGCAACGTACTGCATCAGACCCGGAACACCCGTCGGGAAAACAGCTTTTTCTTCCACTGCCGTCAGCACCTTACCGTTGATCGTTTGTGATGATGGCGGGCTTACCAATGGTATGGCCGGGTTCGGTTTAACGGCTCTGTACATAGCCGTTGCCCCCATTGCCGGTAATTCATCTTCGATAATCGGGGTCAATTTTGGGCTCACTGTCAGCGTGTTATTCCGGATCTGATGATCAAATGCGTCCAGTTGCAACACATCCATTCGATAACCCAGGTAGCTGTAGGCCAGTTGCGACGACTTCGGTACATTAGTGAGTCTATAAAAACCGTTTCGGTCGGTTGTGGTGCCCTTACCCGTATTGGCAACACCCACGTGCCCCCCCGCCAGCGGTTTGCCCGCCGAGTTGGTTACTCGCCCCGATACGGTAATCGGCTCATCCGTTGCCTGATTCACGACCGCTTTGATCTGCTCCTGTGCCGTGGTCATGGCCAACAAGGCAAGCGCGAGCGGAAGAATCAGTACGTATTTTCCCAAAGCCCACCGGGTCGTGGCACGGCGATGCAGCATCTGAACACGTTGTTTTAGCAGTGATGGATTGAAAAAGCCGTTCGTTAGCGGACCAGGTCGCAGCCCGAAGCTGTAGGCAACCAGAAAATGGGCATAGTGAGTTGGTTGGTCCGTGTGCTGATCGGCCAGAAATTCGTGCACCTGCCGGAGCATACGATCGAGCAGCCATAAAGCAGGACACGCCCAGAGTAAGGCTCGCAGCAGGGCCAGGCTCATTACATCGATGCTGTGCTTTTGCCGAACGTGGACTAACTCATGGTTCAGAATCTGGTCATTCTGGCGGTCGGCTGGGTTCAGAATAATGTACCGAAAGAACGAGAACGTCGGTGTCGTTAAATCGATAGCCTCTACAAGTGTGTAGCGATCATAGGACTGCCGTTGAGCATGCTGTATAAACAGGAGCAGGCTTCTGATCCGGATGGTCAGACGAATCAATAACCCTAAAGCTACCAGTGCGTAGGCCAGCCTACCCATCCATTCCCAGTCAGAACCCGCTGCGGCTACTGATGGACTTGCCTCGGTTATGAGCAGCGGTGCTGTTGGTATGGTGATGACTCCGGTTGGTATGGGCAACTCCTCAACGGTTCGAGTGGGAATACTGACGAGCGGTAAGGCTAGGGTCAACAGCACAGACACCAGCAGATACGCCCGGTTTAACCCGAAGAATGTGTGTCGGCGCAACAGCAACCAGTAACAGCCCGTGAACAACAGGCCGTATAGGTTGGCTTTCAGGAAATAGTCGAGGGCGGTCATTGGTCTTTCTTTTTGTTTAGGAGGTTAATGATTTCATCGGCTTCGGAAAGGCTGATATTTTTATCCTGCACGAAAAACGATACCAGCTTTTTGAGCGAATTATCGAAGTAGTTCGCCATCAATTGCTCGGTCTGAAAACGGCGGTATTCTTCTTCCGTAATGAGCGGATAATATTCGTGCGTTTTGCCGTAGGCGGTGTAGCCGACCATCTCTTTTTTCTCCAGAATCCGGATAATCGTCGAGACGGTATTGTATGCTGGTTTGGGTTCGGGCAGTTCAGTCAGCACATCTTTGACGAAGCCTTTTTTGAGTTGCCATAGCACCCGCATGATTTCTTCTTCGGCTTTTGTGAGTTCGCGCAACGGCATAGTTTTGGTCGGATCGATTGGTAAACGAAAGGTATGACTAATAGTTTAGTTTTACAACTAATCTATTAGTTGATTTGTTGTAAAAAATTAAATGGTCGAGCGATTTGCTTGTAAAATACTGATAATTAGTCTGTTGATTTTGGCAGGAAAGGTGTGTAAAAAAGAATATGGTAGTCGAACTGCGCACACAGTTCGACTACCATATTCCTAATCGTGTTCGGCTTTAAGTTATTATCAACAATCAGCTAGTCAATGGATATTGACCGACCCCAGAAAGGCGGGTGCGTACTCATGCGCAAATGTGGCAAACGTTCGGGGTGGCTTGCCCGTCACGGTCTCAACATCCGACGTAATACCTGATGCTTCGTTGCGACTGTAGTGCGCATAGTCTTCCAGTAAACCATCGGCCTGCCACGCCGGAAAGCCGGCATTGAGCAAGGCGTCCCGCATCGCCGTGGCCGGTACATCGACAAAAGAAACGGGCCGCTCAAGCGCAGCTGATAAGGTGTTGGCCATTTCCGTATGGGTTAGCGCTTCGGGACCCGTAAGCGTATAGATGTTGCGTTCATGGCCGGAACCCGTCAGTGCCTCAGCCGCAACGGCTGCAATATCGCGTATGTCGATGGTACTGATGCGGGCATCACCAATCGCAGCAAAGAAGAAGCCCTGCTCCACAATCGAGGCTCGAAAACCGAGCAATCCCTGCATGAACAAATTTGGACGAAGGAACGTGAAATCCAGTCCAGATGCCTCAATGGCCTGTTCAACGGCGGCATGGTAACGCAGGAACCGTACCGGCGAATCCAGCGAAGCCGCGAACTGCGATAACTTGACAAGGTGTCTGACGCCACTCCGCTGCGCTTCCGCGACGAAATCGAGCTGCTGCTGTTCGGCCTGTTCCGATGAGTTCGTCAGGAGGAAGGCTCGTTCGATACCAGCCAGCGCCGGGGTGATTGTATCTACATCGTTGAAATCACCGATGACAACGTCAGCCCCGGTCAGGTTTTCGAATCGCCGTACGTCTTTTGGTGATCGGACCATAACTCGAAACGGTACGGCCCGTTCGGATAAAATCCGGCTGAGTTCAGTCCCAATGGTACCGGTAGCCCCGGTAATAAGAATGGTCGGTGCGTTGACTGAACCTGTTGCGTTTGCGGGTTGTGAAGCGGAAATTAACGGCGTATGCATGCGTTTGTCGTAGTTAAAACGTGATTTAACAAAACCGGTATCGTTCAGCCTAATCGTTATTCGCTGATTCAATGCTGGTTTTAACTACGCAAAGGTCTACTTCTGCCAACGGGCAAAATTGTAAGAAAACGAAGCCACACGTCGGTGACTGGTTGAGTTAGCAGATCAACTCAACCAGTCAGTTCGTGATGAGTAGTGAGATAATGCGATCCCTGCGCGTCAGCAATCGGCGCCAGTTATCGATTGCTGACGCATAGAAGACGCCATGTATTGCCGAACCGTAGTCGGTTTCTACGAAGGGTTGCGTAAAAGACCGATTGGTAACGGATTAAAACAGGTTTGCACGGAAAGACGATTGTTCGTGCTGCCGATTGCCTGATCCTGATCGGTCGTCCATGTTTCGGGCGCGTCGTCTGGCAATACGACATAAGTATCCTGCCAGTCGATGTTAAGAACGTCTTTGCCCTGTTGACGACAGAGTTGGGCAGCGTGAAGCGGAACCATAACGACAAACCACGAATCACCGAGCCGCCGGGCAAAGGCCAGCACGTAGTCGCGGTGAGGTCCTTCCACAACTAACGCTAGGTAATCGCCGTCGGAGAACAAGGCCGTGTGTTGCTGGCGTTGCTGGAGTAGGGTATGCATAAACCAGAATTTGATCCGGCCATCGAAGCGATTTTGCCAGAGATCGAGCCAACGGGTTTCGTTCGTGGTGTCGGCACTGGATTGTAGTTCGGACAGCCACTGTTGCCGACGGTCAAAATCGACGGGTCGTCGGTTATCTGGATCGACGAGGCTCAAATCCCAACCTTCCGTTCCCTGATAAATGTCAGGGACACCGGGACACGTAAATTTAAGCACGAGCTGAGTCAGGGAGTTGAGCACGCCAAAGTCCGCTATTTGGCGGTGAAAAGACTCGAATCGTGTCCAGAACGTACCTTCACGGTCCAGTAACTGGTTAGTAAAGGACTTGACGCCTTCACTATAAGGGTCATCGACCGTCCAGCCAGTTGTATGCCGTTTGGCTTCCTGTAACGCTTTTTCCAGGTAGTCCTGAAACCGTTCCGGAAAGTCATCCTCATGCATGCCCGGCGAATCCACGCTGGGCGAATCCACCGCACCGGCGGACCGGCCGGGCGAATCCACGCCGGGCATCGGGTAAGCACCGAGCAAATTTTGGTAGATGAAGTATTCGTCGTTCTGGTCTGGTACGGTCGCGGTGTCTTCGCCTACTTTCTTTTTAGCTGTGTTTAGCTGTTGCCACGCCTGAACTTCGGCCAGCCATTCGTCGGGCAGGTCGGTCAGCACGTTGAGTCGCGCGCGTACATCTTCGCCCCGTTTGGTATCATGCGTGGCGGTGGCATTCTGGGCCAGTGGCCAGGAGCGTTGCCGATTCTGCATCGCCCGGTGAAAGGCGTCTATCGACATACCAAACCGTTCGGGCGAATCACCGACCTCGTTGCGACCAACAAAACAATTGTACGTATACAGCAGCGTATCTTCAACCCCTTTGGCCATTAGCGGCCCCGAAAATTGCATGAGCCGCATATAAAAAGAGGTAGCCCGCCGGTTGAAATCAGCATCGGCCGCCACTGGTTTTTCCAGTATCGTTTTTTCCAGCAATGTAATAGCCGAGGCCAGTTCAGGTTTCGTTTTCTGTACCGCACGGAGCATTGCCCGGAAGGCTTCGGACTCATCGTCGGCCAGTGGCAACTGGTTACCGTAGTAGCGGTAAACCGGACATTCGATCAGCAATTCGCCGATCGTCTGCTTTAACGCACCTTCAGCGAGCTCCGCCAGTTCGGCTTCGCTGGCCAGGTTCAGGTCGAGAAAATACGTATGAAGGTTGGTAAGTTCACCCCCCATGAATTGAGCCAGAAAATACGCTTTTCGATCCCGGATGCGTTCCGGCAGGGGGGTGTCGCTACCAATCAGTGCATGGTAAAAATCTCGGAAGGTGGTTTCGCTTTGCTGGTTCGTTAACAGATTGTTCACCAGCGCCAGAAAATCATACCCCGATGTTCCCTGTATCGGCCAGTGTTCAGGTAAGTCTTCGTCCGCTTGAAGTATTTTTTCCGCTACGATATACGTGTCTTCACCGGTCAACGCCCGCAGCCGATCCAGGTAGCGGTTCGCGTCGAACAAGCCGTCAATATGATCAATCCGGAGTCCCTTAAAAATTCCGTCTTTGACAAGATTCGCTGTCAGGTGATGGTGTTGCTGGAAAACGGTCTCGTCGTCCATGTTCAGGCAGATCAGGTCATTGACCGCAAAAAAACGGCGGTATGTCATGGCTGCTCGCGTTTCTGGCTCTTCGCAAAAGCGGTAATGCTGTTCGTCCGCCAGCTGGTGCAGCACCGGCAAGGTATTGTTTACGGCTTTCAGACAGTCCTGAATGTACGCGTCAATCGAGTCTGATTTGGTCAATGCGCCTAACTGCTGCCGAAATTCAGCCCAGGCAATGGTGTACGCTTCGGGCTCGTCAATGTGCCGAATCTGGTCGAGTTGATCGAGCAATTGAGCTATGGCGTCGGATGGTTTGTCGGCACCTGCTTTCAGAACTGTTGCGTAGCTCCCTGGCTTCAGCGGTAGTTTGGTCTCCCCAAGTGCCAACACAAACTGCGCGTCGGCGTAGTCGAGTGTCAGGTCACCTTTTTTTAGCGTTTCGTCCAGCGATTCACTAAGGAAGGGAGCCATGATTCGACCCTGAAAGAATGATGTAGACAGTGAGGTATCGAAAAAAGCCGCAAAACGGGATAACGACCCTTTTTCCAGCGTATCCATCAGCCAGTGGTTCGTGGCATGATAGGCCATATGATTGGGAACAATGTCCTGTAACCAACCCATTCCTGCCTGTTGCAGTCGCTGATTGATCGCCCGTAGCTGATCCTCCGTGCCAATCTCCGGGTTTATGGTGTTGGGATCGACACTATCGTACCCATGAACACTTTCGGGGACAGCCACAAAAACCGGCGATGCGTAAATGGTGGATACGCCAAGATTGTGGAAGTAGGGAAGTGCTAACTTATCAAACTGGTCGAAATTGAATTCTTTCTGAAACTGAATGCGGTACGTAGAAACTGGATTGTACATAAGGTTGAGTAAAAGTAAGAGACGGGCCAGGATCAGGAGGTCGAGCCAGTCGTATAAATCAGAATGGATTCGGCCTGTACCAGAACGGATGCATCACCCGCTATTTCTGGTGGGGATGCCAGCGGACCAAGCCATTGCGGATCGGCTGAGTCGATCAGTTTTTTCCAGGGCTGAACACTGGTCGGCAGGATCAGGGCTTCGGGCTGCGGTGAGAAATTCATCAGGCAAACGAGCGACGCATCGGGCTGATGCTGACGAATGAGCGTGAGCGTTTGCTTAACCTCGTCCATCACGACAGCCACCGACTCGCGGTTGGGGTGACGTAAGGACGATTGTTTCCGGAGAGCCAGCAGGGTTTGGTAATAGCGAAACAGGGTCTGGTGCGGTTCCTGCGTCAGCCGATCCCACATCAGTTTTGATTGATCAAATGTCTGCTCGGCTTGCGGATCGGGGGCTTCAACTGATGTTTGAAAGGCCGCAAATTCCCGCTTGCGCCCCTGCCGAACCGCTTCGATCAGCGATGGGTCAGAATGGCTGACGAAATACAGAAACGGATTCAGTTCGCCCCATTCTTCGCCCATAAACAGCATTGGCAAAAACGGGCTGCTCATCACGGCGCCAGCCATCAGTTTCTGCATGGAAAAACTAACCAGCTGACTTGGCCGCTCGCCCAGCATCCGATTGCCAATCTGATCGTGGTTTTGCGAGAAAACGACAAACTGCTGACCGGGATGGCTGGCCGTTGACTTTCCGACAATCTTCGCGCGTCGGGCCATATAGGTGCCGTCGTATACATATGCGTCGCGGTAGGATTTAGCCAGGTGCCGGATGCCTTCATAATCGGCATAATAGCCGCTTCGCTCGCCACCGGCCGTAACGCGTAAGGCATGGTGAAACTCATCGTTCCACTGCGCATCCATGCCGTAGCCATCACTGGCTATGGGTTGAATGAACCGGGTTTCGTTCTGATCGGACTCAATAATGAGGTAATGTTGCCGACCAGTTTCCTGCATGAGTAGATCCGTATACTGTTTGATTTCGCGAAGGATATGCAAGTCGCTCTCATCATGAATGGCATGAACCGCGTCCAGACGAAGGGCATCGATGTGAAAATCACGAAACCACATCAGCACATTCTCGACAAAATAACGCCGGACATTGTCGCTGTCGGTATCGTCGAAGTTGAGCGCGTCACCCCAAGGCGTTCGGTGTTTGTTCGTGAAATAGGGACCGTAGTCCGTAAAGTGATTGCCTTCCGGCCCCATGTGGTTGTAAACAACGTCGAGGATCACCGCTAACCCTTTTCGGTGGCAGGCATCGACCAGTTGCTGCAAGCCGGCTGCTCCGCCGTAGGAGTTCTGGACGGCATACGGACAGACGCCATCGTAGCCCCAGTTGCGTGTACCGGGGAACTGCGCTACCGGCATTAATTCAATGGCGTTGATGCCTAGTTCGACGAAGTAATCAAGCTTGGCCTCGATACCGGCAAACGTACCTTCGGGCGAGAACGTGCCGGTGTGAAGCTCATACATCAGGTACTCGTCCAGCGGTATATTGGCCCAGTTGGCATCTGTCCAGACGAACCGGGCCGTATCGATTGCCTGCGAGGGTCCGTGAACGCCTTCCGGCTGCGACAGCGATGCCGGATCAGACCGTTCGACGTTGTTCAGAACGAATGTGTACGTGTCACCGGATTGAAGCTGATCTGTTGTCGTTTGCCAGTACGAACCGTCGTTCTGGAGTGGAATGACCAGATCCTGTTGGCAAAGGCGAATGGACAGGGTTTCGGCCAGCGGTGCCCAAACCCGCACGGTGGCACCATCGGCAGTGAACGTTACGCCAAGCGTTCGTCGGCTGATTAAAGATTCGTTCATACGGTAAGAATGGTGAGATGGTAGTCGATACGTGTAAAGACTAACTCAGTGAAAACCGGATGTGTTAACCAAGAGAGCTAAAAAAACGCATACGGCCTCTTCCTGCCTGTAGCGTTTGCTAGCGAGATCGACGACGAAGGGTGGCACGAATTTGCATCAAATCTCCACTTCTACTGTGGTGCCGTTTTCGGCAAAAACGCGGAAAGCTCCACCCAATTCCTCGGCGCGGGTCTGCATGTTTCGCAAGCCGTAGTGCTGTTCGGAAATAGCACCGTTTACCCACGCAAATCCTTTGCCGTTGTCGTGAATACGCAAACTGATGTGCCCACCGGGCCGAACCTGCAACCGGACTGTGGATTGAGTTGCCTGGGCATGTTTGATCACATTGTTGAGCGCTTCCTGAACGATTCGAAACAGGTTCAATACCTGCGTTGAAGTAAGCCGTTGGGCTTGATCACTAGTCACTTGTACATCAACGTGAAGCCCATCTGTTTCCTGAACGTAGCGGTTGATGTACTGATTGAGCCGTTCTGAAAATTCCTCGACGGTGAAATTCTCCTGGTGGATTGCCCAGATTGTTTCGCGAAGGAGTTTGACCGCTTCACGGGTATAGCTTACAATGGTTCGTAACTGGTCGGACCACTGCCGTCCGTTCAGTTGGGGTTGTTTCTCGGCCTGGTTACTGATGTGAGTGAGATTGGTGACGACAAAGGCCAGATGAGCACCGACGTTATCGTGCAAATCGCGGGCAATGCGTTCTTTTTCAACCAGCAGGCTGTTTTTCAAGGCCAGTGTCTGAACCTCCGATTCGTAAGCGCGTTCCTGCTGACGGGTGCGTTCGCTGAGCAGCCGCTCCGTTTGATCGCGGTTCGTTTTGTAGCGGTAGGCCAGTCCAACGGTTAGTACCAATACTTCAAACAGAGCCGTTGGCGCGTAATACGCAAAGTTAGCCAGTGGCTCGTAGGTGGGCAGAAGACCGAAATTGGCGAACACCTGCCCAAGATTCAGTGTGTAGAACGGCGCAACGGCTACAAAATACAGCCACCCTTCCTGAACGTGGTATTTCCGGACAATACTGACAACAATATAAGCGACAATGACGGGCATCGGAAACCAGTAGAAAATCGAGAACAGCCGCACCAGAATTAATTCCATCAGTGCCGAGTAGGGGACAAAACGTTCGATGATCAGGGCGATCAGGCAGCAAACGCCACACCACAGAACGACGGTTCCAACCGTATGCCAGCGATGCGATGGGGTATTTTTAAGAGGAAGGAACGTACGAATAAACAGCAGCTGCGAATAAAAAAGAATTAGTGGAAACAGAAAATAGACGTTTTGACGGGGTAGCCAGAACTGCGTCTGAAAGGCGAATTGGTTCATGAACCCATCGTTGATAAAGAAAAAACCAACGAGGCCCAGCAGGCAGAAAATGTATTTTGAATAGATACGGTCGAGGGTAATCAGAAAGAAAATGAAGCTCATCACGGCTACGAAGGCCAGTGTAAACAGCACACCACCCCAGAACAAGTAACTTTTCTGAAGGGTAGATTCATAAGCCGATGCCCGAATAAGTTCAATCGGCACAATCTGGGTGCCACGGTGTTTGACCATGCGCAAATAGGCCGTTGCGTGCTGATGGGCAGCTAGTTTAATCGGAAACCAGTAGTGTCGATGATTGATGGGGCGCTCGGCTACGGGTGTTTTCCAGCCAACAACGGGTGAGGCAGACAGCACCTGATGCCGGTCATTTACCAGAAAAAACTGAAGTTCATCGAAGCACCAGAAATCGATTTCAGCCAGCCAATTTTGGGACTGATCCGATGCATTCTGAAGGGCAAATCGTAACCAGACCGGCTTTGCTGCTTTGACCCCGGTGATAACACCAAAGTTTGGAACTCCTGTTGTGACAGGCTGAAATGCCGACGTTACGACTGGCTTGATCACATCGAGAATAGATCGCTTTTCCGACGAATCCCGAAACGATGCCAGACTGCCTTGCAACGATACCTGATCTAAGTCGTTTGGCAGAACAATAACCCGCTGTCCGCTCAGAGGCTGACCCGACAACGGCGACGCTATCAGACAACTAAGCCAGAGAACAAGTACCAGTCGGAGGAGTAGGCTCATCAGCAGGTTGGTCTATCACAACTGTAATGGGTATTCGGATAGAAACAAAGCTAATGAACTCATTGACAATCTCTAACAGATTGTCAGCCAATGTTTGGTTTGTGCCGCAGAGGATTGGCCACCCGCGTTACGGAAAACCCTATCAATATTATGTAGGAACTTATATTGAGAAGTCGCCTGACTGGAAAATACTGGACGCTGACCTTATGCAAAAAAGCCAACGTCCAATACCTGATGGTCGCGGAGAACAAAGTTAGGCCATCACCTGACCCATTTTCATGGCAATACCCATATCGCCTTTCACTTTGAGCTTGCCGGTCATAAAAGCCATCATTGGGTTGAGGTCACCATTGCCCATCTTTATCAGGTTGTCGACGCTAACGTGAAGGTCGCAGTCAGCAGGTTTATCGTCGTTCGACACCACGACCGGCGACTGGGTTGCATCGATATAAACAACACCCTGATCCGTTACGAGCTTCGCTGTTGCATTGAGGCTGTCGGCATGGGTAGCTTTGGTCCGGATCTGATCCGTTAAGTCTTGCAGGGTCATGTTTGGTCTATTTCGTTGATTGGTTATGAAACTCTGCCGCGAAAATAAGGTTTTTACGTAGTGAAGACCGGCTGATGTTCGAGTAACTTGCGAACCGATAAAAAAAACGGCCAATTCGGTCGATCCATCAATGCGTTCTCAATTCTTAACGCTACTATGCGTTCTCACGTTTATCAGCTGCGGCCTGGGCCTGTTTGATTCGGTCATCTCGTTTTTTCGGACCAATGCCGTCGCCGAAACCTCCTACGTCAAGCGTAAGTACAGTGCCGAAGAGCGCAAGAAGCAGCCGCAGCAATATTTCGAAGACCGGGCGGCTACCGGCGAACAACCGATGCCCGGCGACCCGGAAGCCATTCGGTGGCTATCGCTGTCTCAGTTCATTTATTCGCTCCTCACGCTTATCGGGGCCATTCTGATGTTTCGCTTACGCCGAATCGGTTACTGGATCTATGTGGCCGGAGTCGCTGTCGGCGTTTTACTGCCCATCGTTCTGGTGGGTTTCAGTGCGTTGAACACATCGTTTGGCGTATTTTTTAGTCTTATCTTCGCCGGGCTCTATTGGCTGAACATAAAAGAAATGCAGTAGGCGGATAGTAGACGCTGGATACCATACAGTAGCCATTGGATTTTCCGGATTTCAACGGTATCCGGCACCCAACATTCTGCGTCCCAAAGCTTTAAGGAAGCGTTAGACCCACAGCCGCTAATTTGTCGCGGGTCGACTCGTAGCTGGTGTGCTGAATACAGTGCATACCCAGTTTTCGGGCGACCTGCACAAACAGGAGCCGGTCGTCGATGTAAACGACCTGATCGGGCTCTACCTGCGCGATGTCCAAAGCCAGTTGGAAAATATCGGTGTCCGGCTTGCGCAGGTGAACGTAGCACGAGGACACAAACGCATCGAAAAAAGTATCGAGCCCGAATTGCCGGATGCGATAGGCGTTGATCTCCCGGCCTTCGTTGTTGACCGCTAGTAATTTTAGCCCGTGTTCCTGCTTCAACTGGCTCATTAACTGGATCATATCCGGATACGGATGCGACTGCTCCATAATGAACTTCGTGAATTCGAGGGGCGAATAGGGTCGCTTTTCGTAAAAGACGATCCGCTTCAGATAATCGTCCAGGCTCAATTTGCCCGACTCGTAGGTATCGAACGTCAGGTGGTGCCGCTCGTTAAGCTGTTCTAAATCAAGATTGAAGAGTTCGGCAGCCCGACGGCGGGCGTTACGGTCCCAGCCATTTGTCAATAAAACTCCGCCTATATCTAAAAAAAGCGCTTTGATGGGTTGCGTCGATGTCATGCGTGATGAATGGTTTGTACTGATTAATAAAACGATCAACGTTCTACCCAAATGGTCTTCACGTTCGTAAATTCTTTGATACCCGCTTCCGAAAGTTCGCGCCCGAAGCCCGACGTTTTGATGCCGCCAAATGGAACACGCGGGTCTGAACGCATCAGGCCGTTGATAAAAACGGAACCGGCCTGAATCTGCCGGGCCAGTCGATCGGCTTTGTCCAAATCCTGCGTCCACAGAGCCGCACCCAGGCCAAAATCAGATTGATTCGCCAGCCGGATCGCGTCAGTTTCGTCTTTGGCTTCGATGATCACGGCCAGTGGTCCAAACGTTTCCTCATCGAAAGCGGCCATACCCGGCTTTACGTTATCCAGTACGACTGGCTGCACATTACAACCCGATCGCTGCATCGCTGAACCGTTGGCTCCCGTCAGGGCTTTGGCCCCTTTGGCAAGGGTTTCGTGGAATTGACGTTCAATACTATTGGCCAGATCGAGCCGGGCCATGGGTCCCATCGTGGTTGTATCGTCCATCGGATCACCTTGCTTGATCGCCTGAACATGCTGAATAACCAGATCGGTGAATCGTTTTTTGACCGACTTCTCGACGATAAACCGTTTGGCCGCAATACAGCTCTGCCCCGCGTTTTGCATGCGCGATTTAACGGCTGTTTCGGCGGCTTTCTCCAGATCGGCGTCGGCCAGCACAATAAGCGCGTCGGAACCACCCAATTCCAATACCGATTTTTTGATCTGACTACCCGCAATCGACGCCACCGATGCCCCCGCCCGTCCGCTACCGGTGAGCGTAACGGCCTTCACCCGCCGGTCTTTTAACAACGTTTCTACAACCGGAACGTCGATTAGCAGTGTCTGAAAAACACCGTTCGGCAAGCCCGATTCGCGGAAAATTTCTTCGAGCGCCAGCGCACAGCCAGGCACGTTGGGTGCGTGTTTGAGCAACCCGACATTGCCCGCGATCAAACCCGGAATGGCAAAGCGCATGGCCTGCCAGAACGGAAAATTCCAGGGCATGATCGCCAGTACGGGTCCGAGTGGTTGATAGATAATGACGCTGTGGGCCGCCGGGCCAGCGTTTTGATCCGACTCGATGGATTGATCAGCCAGAAAAGCTGCGGCATGATCGGCGTAAAACGTACAGGTCGTGGCGCACTTTTCGACCTCGGCGATGGCTTCCTGGCGTGGTTTGCCCATTTCAGCGGTTATCAGCTCGCCATAACGCTGCTTGTTTGCTACCAGATATGCGCCCACATCGCGAAGAAAATTCGTACGATCGACTAATGACAAAGCCGACCAGTCGGCAAATGCCCGGTCGGCTTGTTTCAGTTTTCGCTCGACAGTTGCAGTGCTATCGGCGCGGTATGTTTTTAGCTTGCGCTGGTCGTATGGATTGATTGACTCAACTATCATGGCTGCTGCTGATCGGCTTGCTGATCAATGTGTTGCACCAGAACAACCATTGTGTCGATCATTTGTTCCCATCGTTCATTACCCACCACGCCGATGAACTGCTGCTGTACGTCATCCACGCTGTCAAATACGGCCCGAAGTAACGCTTCGCCACGACTGCTCAGATGAATAACACTAGAGCGGGAGTCGTTGTGGTTTTTCTCCATATGAATGTAACCTTCGCTTTCCAGCAGGCTAACCACTTTGCTCATAGCCTGTTTGGTAACGCAGGCGCGTTTGGCCAACTCATTATTGGTAATACCTTCAGGCGTCAGGTTAGCCAGAAAGCCCATATAACTCAATTTGAAATCGGTGAACCCCATCTCATGGAGACGCGGCTCGATAATGGAGTCAAAATGACGCTTCAATCGTCCCATCAAACGGCCAACGGCTCGCTCCCGAAAAGACCAAAATTGTTTATAATCAAATGCTTTTTTGTCTCTTTCCACGATCATACGCGCAAAATAAAAAACTTTGAAACCAACTGCGACTATTTATTGTACAAATATAGTCAACTTGCTTGACTTCTTAGTCAACTGGGTTTACTTTTGCTTACTAGTAGTCAAACAAGTTGACTATGCGAAATGTTCTGTACTAACTATCAACAGGTGCTGATTAACTACTACAATTGATGGCAACCACCATGGCAACCGAAGACGAATTGACTACCAACGAAAAAAGCGCGCTACAGACTTATTTACCCCGTATCATCATCGGACTCATCGTATTGGTGGGTGGTTATTTTGCGTACAAAGCATACGTTCACGGTCAGCATTATGAATCGACCGACAATGCCCAGATCGAAGGGAACTCAGTGCCGGTACTGGCCCGAGTCGCTGGTTATGTGCAGTCTGTCAATGTTGAGGATTATACGATCGTGAAGCAGGGACAGCCGCTCGTTTCCATTGATCCTCAGGAATACGATGTTGCGCTGGCGCAGGTCGAAGCGGATTATCAGCAATCGGTGGCCGACTTGGCTACGGCCCGCGCTGACCTTCAGAATGCACAAGCCACGGCTCGTAACGTTGTGCAGAACGCTCGTCTGGCGCAGTCGAACGCACAGGTGCAGGCTGCCCGTCGGGACAAAGCCCAACAGGATTTGCAACGGGATCAGAATCTGTACAAAGAGCAGTCGCTGACCCGAAAACAACTGGAAGACACCCAGAACAACGTCGAAGTACAGGCGCGGCAGTATTCGGCCAACGTAGAACAGATCAATCTGGCTAAAACATCGGAAGGTGTTGCTCAGGCGGGTATTGCCAAGGCGCAGGCCAACATCCAGAAAATTCAGGCCGTATTGAAAGTAAAGCAGGCGGCTATTGACAATGCGAAGCTGAGAGTTGGGTACGCCCATCTGACCGCACCGATTTCCGGTAAGATTGGTCGTAAAAATGTTATTGTGGGCCAGTACGTGCAGCCCGGTCAGACCTTATTTACGATCGTTGCCGACTCGACCTTCTGGATCGTCGCTAACTTCAAAGAGACGCAGCTGGAGAAAATGCAGATCGGTCAGCCGGTTGACATCAAGCTGGATGCCTATCCTGATCTTGACGTGAAGGGTCGGGTTAGTTCGCTCTCCGAAGCAACGGGTGCCCGGTTTTCGCTGCTGCCCCCGGACAATGCATCGGGCAACTTCGTGAAAATTACCCAGCGTGTTCCGGTAAAAATCGAAATCCTGAATCCGGAAAAGTACAAAAGTCAACTGCGCGCCGGTCTAAGCGTAGACGCTGAAGTGCGGGTTGTCAACTAGACCGTTTCAGAAGAGCATAAGTACCAAGTAGCACCGACACTTCCCACTAACATGAGTGCATTTCCGATGGGTTGTTTGGGGGAAGAACGTCTTCTGCCGAACACGATAAACCGGAACTGAAAACCTTAGAAAATGAAAACACAACTTTTCATTGCGTCTGCATTGATCATAGCTGGCACTGTTCAGGCTCAGAATCAACCGGTAACGGTTAGCGTTCCCGACGATCTGAAAGCGCTGGTGCAGCAAGCCAACACCAATTACCCCGTTCTGAAACAGCAGCAACAGCAAATACAGGCGGGTGAAGTTCGGGTCGATATTGCCCGGACATCCATGCGGCCCAACGTCAATTTCAACGGGAATTACACGTACATAACGCCCGTCCCCCAGTTTGCCATTCCGTTGAACGGGCAGGAAGTCATTGCCAAACTAGCGCCGAACAACAGCATTAACACGAACATATCTGTTGGCCAAACGATCTACGATTTTGGTCGTACCGATGCCGCTATCAGGCAGGCGGCTGATAATGTGCAGGTTCTACGCCGGGGTTACGAACTGACCCAGCAAACACTGGGCTATCAGGTGGCAGCGGCTTACTATGGCGTTGGCTTTTTACGACAGGGCATCATCGTTCAGGATTCGGTGATCAAAACCGCATCGGCCAACGTTCGGCTGCTGGTGTCCCGCTTGCAGAATGGCGATGCGCTTCAATACGACGTGCTGACGCAGGAAGTCCGGTTAAAAGTCGCTGCGAACCGCAAGATAGAACTGCAAAATCAGCTGGAACGCCAGTTGGCAACGTTAACCTTCCTAACGGGCGATTCGAAACCGAATACGGCACAAGCCAGCCAGCAGTTTCAGTTGGGCGCTCAGTCGGCTCAGGTGCAACTGTTTGATCTGGATGGTCAATTCCAGGTAGCTACGACGGGAAACAAAGATATTCAGCTGGCTCAGGATCGGGTGAAGGCTGCGGAAACTGACATTCTGGTTTTCAACCGGGCCGGGCAACCCAGCATTAACTTTAGCGGCAATGCGGGTTACAAAAATGGCTATCCACTCAATGTCGACCAACTTCGGGCCAACATGGCGGCTGGGGTAAATATCGTGGCTCCGATTTATTCCGGGAAACGCTACAAACTGCAAAATCAGGCGGCTCAGTTAAACCTGAACGCCAGTCGTTTTGCCGTTGAAACGGCCAATGCGCAGTTGCGCCAGAATATCGCGCAATTGAACGCTGACATCCGTAGTAATCAGGCTCGGTTAACAAACCTGGAAACGCAGGTTCTACAGTCCCGGAAAGCGCTGGAAATTGCCAATGCCCGGCTACGGAACGGCGTTATTACGAACGTAGAGCTACAAAGTGCCGAAACCGGCGTGGAGGAAGCAGAACTGGGCCGTCTGAATTTTCAATACCAGTTGTTGCTCAATCAACTGGATCTAAAGCGACTATTGGGCGAGCCGTTGTTCTAACCGAATGGATTGATTTTGAAGGTACGTGACGATTGTTAACGAGTTCGGTTCATTCGTTAAAAAATTATTAGTGCAGCAACAAAGAAGAACAACTGACCGTTACTAGCCAATGGCAGCGGGCTTCATCCCAAGCTTATCATGAGAGAGCGGATTACAGAGATATTGAAAAACTTTGGCGTTGACGAAACTGCCATTACGAACGAGGTACACTTCGTTCGCGATCTTGGTCTTGACAGTCTTGATACCGTCGATCTGATTATGCAACTGGAACGGGAGTTTGGCATCCGAATTCCCGATGAAGACTATCCCAAACTGGATACGATGCAACATGTTCTCGACTATCTGCATCACGAACAGCACGTACCGGTAACTGCATGAATGGGTAGTCAATCCGTTAGCGCGTCGATTCGCCACAGGCTGACGAAACGGCGTAACGGATTGACTACCTGTCTTCCTTTATAATTCCATACTCACCAGCGCATTGCCCCGCAACACCGGAACGACATCGTAAAGATCGTGTTGCAGGCAGTAGGTAATGTCTTTCTGGATGCCCAGCCGTTGCAGGCGACGGATGTGGGACGAATTCGACAGATAGCTGGCCAGATTATCTTTACCCTGACCGTAAAGCCGCCAGGCCATGATGGCACTATCTTCGGCCATCGCGTAACTCTCCTTCAGGCGGTCAACCAAGGCACCGGCAAACAGCGTATCTTCCATATTGACGCGGCCTTTCCAGCCTGCGCACAAAACCAGCACATCGTAAGGTTCCGTTTTCAGGGTTTGGGCAATCGCGTCCAAATTCAGGAACGAGCCGACCAGCACTTTTACGGCTCCCCGCGATCGTGTGATCGCCAGTGTTCCGTTGGTGGTTGTCATGGCAATATCAGACCCGCGGATCTCTTCATCCATATAGGTGAAGGGCGAATTATCAAGCTCGAAGCCTTCTACTTTGCGAGCGTTGCGCTCGGCAGCCGCCAGATAGCCACGCTCCTGCCACAAGCGGCATTCATCGACGGTGGCTACCGGAATAATGCTTTTTACACCATAGGCGAAAGCCGTCACCATGCACGAAGTTGCCCGGAATACATCGGCAACCACGACAATCGTATTTTCGGTCGGGTAGAGATGTAATAAATCAGGCGTTAAGCAAACGTCAATTTGTTTCATATAGCTGTCTGAACCGCTCAGGCGGCCCTGCAGGATTATTTTTTAACGAAAGGAAGTTTAACAACGGCTGCTTTGAGCAGGCGGTCACGAACTTTTACGAAGACTGGCGATCCGGGCTTACTGAATGCGGTTGGTACATAACCCATACCAATGCCTTTGCCAAGCGTCGGCGATTGCGTGCCGGATGTAACCTCGCCAATGGTGTTGCCGTCTGCATCGGCCAGTTCGTAATGACCACGGGGAATGCCCCGATCGATCATTTCAAAGGCCACTAATTTTTTGCTGATGCCCTGCTCTTTCTGCTGTTTCAGCACATCGGCATCGATGAAATCATGGGTAAATTTCGTGACCCAGCCAAGACCCGCTTCGATCGGTGACGTCTCGTCGGTAATATCGTTGCCGTACAGGTTATAGCCCATTTCGAGCCGGAGCGTATCCCGTGCGCCCAAACCAATGGGTTTGATTCCGTACGGTTTTCCGGCTTCCATGATTGCATTCCATACGCCTTCAGCCTGGTGATTCGACACGTAAATTTCGAAACCACCGGCTCCCGTATAACCCGTTGCCGACACGATCACATTGGCGTACCCGGCAAAATCGGTTTTCTCGAAGGTGTAATAATCCATTGAATCCAGCTTGGCCGGAGTGAGCGATTCCAGCGCTTTGGCCGCCAGTGGTCCCTGTACGGCAAACAGGCACATATCGTCCGACACGTTGACCATCGAGAGTGGTGCGCCTTCTTTGTCATAGTCTGCCACGTACTGACTGATCCAGTTCCAGTCTTTTTCGATGTTCGACGCGTTGACAACGAGCATATACTCCAGCGAACTGATTCGGTAGACCAGCAGGTCATCGACAATGCCACCCCGACCGTTGGGCAGGTAGCTGTACTGAACCTTACCGTCGAAAAGGGTGCTGGCATCGTTCGCCGAAACGCGCTGAATCAGGGCCAGCGCCCCTTCGCCTTTCAGAATAAATTCGCCCATATGCGAGACATCGAAGATGCCAACCGCATTGCGAACCGTGTTATGTTCGTCGAGGTCGGATGAGTAACGAACGGGCATTTCGAAGCCGGCGAACGGCACGATCTTCGCGCCTGCTTGCTGATGAATGTGATGGAGGGGGACTTGCTTGAGCGACATTGGCGCGGGTGTTATCCCGCAAATTTACGAACAGATTGACCGTTTCTATCGGTGATCGTTCAGATTAACGTCACTGAAGCGTAAAATTGATGGGCAGATTGTACTTCACGCGCACTTTCTGTCCACGTTGTACCCCCGGTTTCCAATGACCGCTCATCTTCTGAACAACACGTATGGCTTCCTGATCCAGCTCAGGATGAACGTCGTTAAGAACCTCATAGTCACACAATGTTCCATCCGTACAAACCACGAAGCTGACAAATACTTTACCCTGGGCACCTGCTTTATGGGCATTGACCGGATAGCGGAGATTCTGCGACAGGAACTGCCCTAGACCGGACATGCCCCCCGGAAATTCCGGTTGGTGATCGAGTTCGGTGTAGCGGAGTGTGTCGCTCCCGGCAGTAAATGCTTTTCCCTGCTGGCAAACGCCTTTGTCGTACAGCTCCTGATAGAAATAGGAGCCATCGGCGTATCGACCGGTCCAAACGCCCTGCTTCGCTCCGTTCTCGTATACACCCTGCTCTGTAAATGCGGTCTTCTGAGTACTGTCCGCCCGTGATTGGACCAGGTCTGTGTAAAGGGCTTTACCGTTTCCATTGGTTACGAGCTGTTTGCCTTCCGGAGCCCAAAAAGCAGTAACTAAGTTGGGGCTCTGTACAACCATTGCTTTCAGTTTTTTGTTGAGCCGAATCTCCTTGATCTGCCCGGTTGGATACCAGGATGTAACGAGTAAACCATCGTCTACTTCGTCGGTTTTTTTCGCTACTAGACCGTTTGGGTGATAGTCGATGCTCGCGCCTGTAGGGATACCATTTTTATAATACGACTGTCTAAGAACGGAACCGGATTCCGTCAATAAAAACGTTTTTCCATCCCAAAGTTTAGAGTCATTCCGGTAGCCAACCGTAGTTGTCGGTTGATCAGTATAACTCGTTGGCTTGTTTCTCTCGCGTGAAAAAGGGATACGGTACTCTTCTTTCCAGCCTGACCCTTTGGCTTTGTACACGATCATGTCACCATTGGGTAGCCCAATCGAATCCAGCGGGTACGCTTGTTTGAAGCGAGCCTTATCACTGCTGTCGGCCAGTAGTTTTCGGTCAGCGTCGAAATACCGGATTTGTGCTCCATTCCGGTAAATGAACGGAGGATTTGGTTTGAATACTACCGACGTTGTCATCTGCTGGCGAACGGCCTTACCGCCTTTTAGCGCTGGTTTCCAGGCGCTAAAATTCTTGATTACCCGCAAGGCTTCCCGATCGCAGTCGGGACGTATGCCGCTCAGAATCTTCACGTCAGACACACTACCATCCGGTTCAACAATGCTGCTGATAACAACCCGTCCGCCCTTGCCTTCGGCTTCAGCCGCTGTCGGTTTGCGCAGATTGGCCTGGATATACGTATTTAAAACGGCAACTCCACCACGAGGTTCGGCGGTGCTGTCTACCTCAAAAACCTGATAAGCCGTTTGCTGAGCGAAGGCGGAGAATGAAAGAAGAAGTAAGCTGAGAAGTAGGAATCGGTTCATTGTATCGACGGGATAGAAAGCCACTAAAGTATACTAAAGGCTTGTTCCTGTCAATACTTACTTTGCTAAAATTAAGCGATCGGTTTCCCCAGAGAAAGTCGTTCGACACCCGCCGAAACAAGCGTTTCCATCTGCTCCTGCGATGCCTCATCGACGACGATCTTAACACCAACCATTTGCGGAACAAGTTGCCGGAAGGCTAGTGCTTCTTCAAGCGAAAAGTCAGTAGCCAATCGTGGCCCGGTCAAGCGTGCCCCCGTCGAATTTTTGATGAAATCAGCACCAGTGTCGGTAGCGAGTTTGATCATGGCCCGAAGCTGGTTCGGGTCGAGCAAGGACGATTCCAGAATAACGGTGAAGAATTTTTCCTGTGCATGAACCAGCGCGACTAATTTAGCCAGTTCAATTTTCAGCCAGACCGACGTGGGGGAGAATAGCGCCGACGTATTCAGAACGACTTCAATCTCGCTGGCTCCGTCACGAAGTGCCCATTCAAGCTCGGTCTGTTTGGCTTCGGTACGCTGGTAGCCAAACGGATAGCCGATAACCGTCGACAGGATGGCCGGATGCGTATCGCCCAGTTCGCGCCGAAATTTTTTGACCCAGAAGGGAGCCACGGTCATTCCCACCAACCCAAGTTGAGTCACTTCATCGAGCGCTTCGTATTGCTCATTGAGCGTCACCCCAGGATGCAGCAACGTTCGTTCGATATAGGGGAAGAGGTGGTTCATATAAAGTAAAGAGTGAATGTGTGAAAGAGCGAAACAGGCCTGCACCAGTAATCCGCTCTTTCATACATTCACTCTTTCGCTCTTTTCTAGTTATTGAAATACTTCAGCTTCACGACCTCTTTCGGATCGAGGAACCGCCATTTGCCGCGTGGCAGGTCTTTTTTGGTCAGGCCTGCATAGGTAGTACGGTCAAGCTTGGTCACGTCGTAACCGAGGTGTTCGAAAATACGACGCACGATCCGATTGCGACCCGAGTGAATCTCAATGCCAACAACGTGAGCGTCGGGGGTTACGATGCTGAATGCATCCGGTTTGATCGGACCATCTTCCAGCGTTAATCCCTTCTGAATTTCCTCGAAGTGCTCAGTCGTGATCGGCTTGTTCAGCTCGACCTGATAGATTTTCCGGATATTGTTGGATGGGTGAGTCAGCTTGTCAGCCAGTTCGCCATCGTTTGTCAGCAGTAGTAGTCCCGTCGTGTTACGGTCCAGGCGACCAACCGGATACATCCGGAAATTACCCGCATCGGCAACCAGTTGCATAACGGTTTTCCGTTCTTCCGGATCTTCGGTCGTGGTGATGTAATCTTTGGGCTTGTTCATCAGCACGTACACAAAGCGCTCAGGGTTAAGGATTTTTGTGCCGTACTTAACGGTGTCACCCTCTTTCACCTTGAAACCCATTTCGGTCACGGTCTTTCCATTGACGGAAATGTCGCCCCGCGCGATGAGTTCATCGGCTTCCCGACGCGAACACACACCCGAATTGGCAATGTAGCGGTTCAGGCGAGTCAGGCCATCGGCATCGCGATCGTCGTCAGTCGCCCGTTTGGGACGGTCGCTATCGTCTTTCTGGCGTGGATTGCCACGTGGTTTCTCATACCGTTCGGCGCGAATCTTCTCCAGGTTGTAGTCTGGCGCTTTTTCGTAACGGCCCGTGCGCCGGTCACCCGACTCTTTCCGTTGTTCACCCGAAAAACGAGCATTTGGGTCCGGTGCATCACCTTGACGCGAATTGCGCCGGTTATTATCGTCGCTGTCTAAGCGGTTGCGCTCATCGGCTTCGCGGCTAAAACCACCAACCCGTTTGAACGCAGGCTTGTCTGAATTGCCGAATCTAGAATCGCCGGTACGCTCACGAGGGAATCGGGAATTGTTACCTGTATTCCGGTCGCTGCCGCGCGAATCCGGGCGGTCGCTGCGATTACTGTTGAAGCGGGGTTTGTCGTCGCGGTCGTTGCTGCGGGGGAACCGTGGACGCTCCTCGTTGCGATCCCGGTTGAAGCCACCACCAGCGCGTTCGTCGCGCGGACGGTCGTTGCTGCGGGGGAACCGTGGGCGATCACCGTCAGTACGGTTGTTGGAACGACCCGAGTCATTACCAAATCGATTGTTGCCTGATCGGTCTGCGCGTGAGCGATCATCAGATCGGTCGTTGAATTTCCGTTCGGTGCCGAAACGATCGTTGTTGCGTTCGAAACCGGGTTTGTCGTCGCGGTTGAACCGAGGCCGTTCGCCATCACGGGCAGGACGCGAATCGCCGGAGCGATCCTGACTACGACCGCGTGGGGCGTCGTTGCGATTGCTACCGAAACGGGGTTTATCGTCGCGGTCGTTGCTGCGGGGGAACCGTGGGCGCTCCTCGTTGCGATCCCGGTTGAATCCACCACTAGGGCGCTCATTGTTGCGATCCCGGTTGAAGCTGCTACCAGAGCGTTCATCCCGATCCGTGCGTGGCCGGCGGTCGCCGAAGCTATCAGGGCGTTTGGTATCGCTATTGTCCCGGCTAGTGGTCGGCCGGTCGTTGCGGTTGCTGTTGAATCGTGGTTTGTCGTCGCGGTTCGAATCGCGGGAGAACCGTGGTTTGTCGCCGTCGGGGCGGTCATTGGAGCGGCTGAAGCGCGGACGATCATTGTTGTCCCGTGGCTTGTCGCTGCGATTACCTGGGCCAGTTGCCCGGTTGAAACGTGGGCCGTCATCGCGACGACCGGAGGAACGAGACTCACCGTCACGGCGGTCGTTCTTATCTGAATCCTGATTCATGGAAAAATACAGTAAATCGTACTGCTGTGCGTAATTTGTTTGCTGATTATCAGCTTGTTTGCTGAAGCGTAGGTCAAAAGGGATGCAAAGCTACGGCTTTTTTGGGTAAGCCTGCTATTCCCGTTTTTGTGACAACGCATTTTACGTCAAAAACAATCCATTGGTGCACTTAGTCGTTAAAGGTTTATCATCGGTCTCTGGCGGAGCTACTGACGACTAACCCTTAACGGCTACTGGCTATCTCTATGTCTCGCCCAACCCTCACTCCTTTATATACTCCCGCCCGACGTGTTAGTGAGCAGTCACTCCTGAAAAAATACATGGACTGGCTCTTCATCAAGAAAGGCCTTTACTTCCGCGATTATGATGATCTCTGGGATTGGTCGGTAACGGATCTGGAAGATTTCTGGGAAAGTATCTGGCAGTTTTTCGGTGTGCAGGCGCATTCGCCTTACCACCAGGTCGTGCTGGAAGGCAATGCCCGCGACATGATCGGTACGGAGTGGTTTCGGGGGGCGACGCTCAATTATGCCGAGCATATTTTCCGGCATAAAACGGCGCAGCGGCCGGCCATCATGTACGCGTCGGAATTGGGGCCTAATTTGCGGTATCTGTCGTGGGAAGCACTCGAACATGAGGTCAACGCGGTGGCTACGTACCTGCGCCAGCAAGGCGTGGGCGTGGGCGATCGGGTGGTATCGGTGCTGCCGAACATACCCGAAGCGGTGGTCGCTTTTCTGGCTACAAACGCCATTGGTGCCATCTGGTCGAGCTGCTCACCCGATTTTGGCACAACCAGTATCGTTGATCGTTTTCAGCAGATCGAGCCGAAAATATTGATTGCGGCTGATGGATACAGCTATAATGGTAAACTGATCGATAAGACAGACGCTATCCGCGAGCTGCGTATCAATCTGCCCACGTTGCAGCGTGTTATCTGGATTCCGTATCTTAATCGCGATAGTCGGCTCGAACGGGCTACGTCGTGGCAGGATGTAGTCGATACACCTACCCCGGATGAACTGACGTTTGAACCGGTGCCGTTTTCGCATCCGATCTGGATTCTCTTTTCGTCAGGTACGACCGGCAAGCCGAAAGCCATTACGCATAGTGTAGGCGGTTGCTTGCTCGAACACCTCAAAGTGCTGGCTTTGCATCAGGATGTGCACGTTGGCGACCGTTATTTCTGGCAGTCGACTACGGGCTGGATGATGTGGAATTTTGCGCTGGGGTCTATGCTGGTCGGGGCAACGCTCGTGCTCTATGAAGGGTCTGCCGGGAACCCCGACCTGAGTGTGTTGTGGCATCTGGCCGATGAAGCCCGGATCACTCATTTTGGGGGCGGTGCTGCCTACTACATGGCCTGTATGCGGGCGGGTCTGAAACCGGCTGACATAGTAAAACTGACTCATCTTCGAACGATCGGGTCTACCGGATCGCCCCTGCCGCTAGAAGGATTTCAATGGATTTACAATAACGTTAAATCGGATGTCTGGCTGATCTCGTTCAGCGGTGGTACCGACGTTTGTAGTGGCTTTGTGGGTGGTAATCCGCTGCTGCCGGTATACGAAGGCGAAATTCAGTGTCGGCTGTTGGGTTGCAAAGTCGAAGCGTTTGATGCGGCAGGCAAACCCGTGCGCGGTGAACTGGGGGAGATGGTTATTCTGCAACCCATGCCCTCAATGCCCATTTACTTCTGGAATGACCCCGGTAACGAGCGTTATCGCAAAAGCTACTTCGATGAGTATCCGGGTGTATGGCGGCATGGCGACTACATTCGCATTACCGAACGCAATGGTGTCATTATATACGGTCGTTCTGACGCGACGCTGAACCGCGATGGGGTACGTATCGGAACGAGTGAAATATACAGCGCAGTCGAGAACCTTCCCGAAATCGTGGACAGTCTGGTTGTCGGTTTGGAGCAGCCGGGCGGTCGCTACTTTATGCCTTTGTTTGTCGTACTGCGCGAAGGGTTTTCACTGACGGACGAACTCATTGGACGAATAAGGCAGGTTATCCGAAGTCAGTTCAGTCCTCGTCATGTGCCCGATGCCGTCTATGCCATCAGTGAGGTGCCGTACACAATGAGCGGGAAGAAACTGGAGACACCGGTCAAGAAAATTCTGGCGGGTGTCGATGCATCGCTGGTTGCCAGTAAAGATACCCTGCGCAACCCGGCATCACTGGATCAATTCACGAACTTTACCGTCGGCAAACAAAGCTGACTTTCTGGCACTAGCGAGTGCTTTTCAAAGCCGTATTCAACACAAATTCAGCCTGTTTTCGACGTTCCCTATATTTTTATCGTATATACATCATTATGGCAAACATTTAGCTATATTCGATTCGTTTAGAGATATACACTACGAGTTAACGAGGAGACGAACGAATGGAGTCAGAAGAGCGCTTCAATACTAATCCGACGGGGCAAAAAGGCACCCGGTCCGAGATTAAAAATAGTAAGGCAACAGTCCGGCTTCCAATGCTGCTAGGTATAACCCTGGCCGGTGGAATGCTGATCGGAGCGACGTTTTTTGGCGGTACAAAAAGCCTAAACAACATCGGGCGGGGCTATACCAAATACCGCGAAATTTTACAGCTTATCGAGAACAATTACGTCGATACGGTCAATACCGATGAGCTGGTTGATTTTTCGATCACGAAAATGCTCGAAAAGCTCGATCCGCATACGGCCTACATGAATCCTCAGGATGCTGTTGCGGCCCGGTCGCAGCTGGAAGGCGGTTTCGATGGCATCGGGGTTGAGTTCAATATCTATAAGGATACGGTCTATGTCGTAACGCCATTGGCGGGTGGTCCTTCCGAAGCAGCTGGCATTCAGAGTGGTGATAAGATCATCAAAGTAGACGAGACGGCTTTGGCGGGCAAGAAAATCGAAAACAGTGCGGTCTTTAAGGCACTACGCGGAAAACGGGGTACGCCCGTAAAACTGACCATTCTGCGGAAAAACGACAAAGAGCCTAAAGTATTCACCATCACCCGCGATCGGATTCCAACGTATTCGGTCGATGCAGCGTACATGGTCGATGGCAAAACGGGGTATATCAAGGTCAATCGGTTCTCCGAAACGACTTACGACGAGTTCAAAACGGCACTGACTGCGCTTAAGGCGCAGGGAATGACGCAGCTGTTAATGGATTTGCGCAATAATCCGGGTGGTTATATGGACCGGGCAACGAGCATTGCCGATGAGTTTATTGCAGGGAATAAAATGCTGGTCTACACCGACGGTAAAGATAACCGGTATGACCGTCAGACGTTTGCTCGCATTGCCGGACAGTTTGAGGAAGGGCCGCTGATCGTGCTGCTCGACGAAGGCAGCGCATCTGCGTCCGAAATTGTGGCCGGTGCCTTGCAGGACCATGACCGCGCCTTGATCGCTGGTCGTCGTTCCTTCGGGAAGGGTCTGGTGCAAATGCCCGTAACCTTGTCCGACGGCTCTGAACTACGCCTGACCATTTCGCGCTATTACACGCCAAGTGGTCGCAGTATTCAGAAACCATACGTACCGGGTCAGGAAGGTGATTACGAAAAAGACCTCGAACAGCGGTCGAAGCGGGGCGAGTATTACATTGCTGATTCGATCAAAAACGATCCGAAACTGAAATTTAAAACAGACGGTGGTCGCGTTGTCTACGGTGGTGGCGGTATCACACCGGACTATTTCATTCCGCGTGATTCAACCTGGCAGACTAGCTATTTGGTGCGTTTGTATGGTAAGAACATCATCCGCGAATTTGCCATGGAATACACCAATGACAATCGGAAGAAACTGGAAAAGATGCCATTCGCTGAGTTTGACCGGAGTGTGGTGATCAATGACGAGGAACTGGCTAAACTGGTAAAAGACGCGACAGCGGAGGGGATCAAGTTTAACGAGAAAGAATACAATCGCTCGAAGAATTACATCCGTACGCAGATCAAAGCACTGGTTGCCCGCGCGATTTATCAGAAAAACAATAAGGGCGGTCAGAACAACGAATTCTTCCGCGTGATCGGCGAGTCGGACGATACGTATCAGAAAGCGCTGAAACTGTTCGACCGGGCTGATAAACTGGAGCACGGTACGTTTACCTACAACGCGCCGGAAAAGAAATAGGAGAGAGTTAATTAAAAGAAGAGCCGGGAGAACGTACAACACGTTCTCCCGGCTCTTTGTCGTTCAGGACCTACTTCTGCTTCTTGCTGAACTGATAGGCCAGTCCCAGATAGGTCTGCATAATGCCATATTTGAAATCCTTGCGCGAATAGGGGGCAAGTTCAAACGCAGCCCGGAGATTAGGAATAAACGGAACTTTGGCGCGAACACCCAAGTGCAGTGAATAGCCTTCCAGAACGTCGCGGTTATCGAGTCCGTTCAGGAAGTTAGCCCGGATGCCGAGCCCGGCGTAGTAATTTACCTGATCGCGCCGGACAACGTTGACCATCGGACAAAGCGTGGTGCTCAACGACTCGAACGCGGTGTTGGTCTGAAACCGGGCATCGAGCCAGAAACCGCGATCGGCGTTGGTGCTTACCGACACGATGGAGTTGAATGGATAATAGGCTACGGAAGCCTGGCCAAAGGCAGCAGCCGTAATGCTAAGCAGGAGTGCGGTCAATACGTGTTTCATGGCCGCAAAACAACAACATTCTGGTCATAAACAATGCCAACGGTCTGTAAAACGACTCATTGGCTTTATTGGCAGATTTAAAACTGAATCAGGGACCAGTCTCTGGTATGCCGTATCTCCAAGATACGGCATACCAGAGACTGGTCCCTGATTCAGTTTTATCTATTACTTCTACTTCATCATCTTGTTCAGCTTGCCCGATGCCTGCATGGTGTTCATTTTCTTCATCATCTTGCGCATCTCATCGAACTGTTTCAGGAGGTTGTTCACTTGCGTGATGTTGGTGCCGCTACCAGCCGCGATCCGTTTTTTGCGGCTCCCGTCGATCATGTCTGGCCGTTGCCGTTCCTTGGGTGTCATGGAGCTGATGATGGCTTCAATGGGTTTGAACGAATCATTGTCGATATCCAGATCTTTGATCATTTTGCCCATTCCCGGAATCATACCGAGCAGATCTTTGACGTTACCCATTTTCTTGATCTGCTGAAGCTGGCTCAGGAAATCGTCGAAGTCGAACTGGTTCTTGCGCATCTTGGCGTTGATACGTTTCGATTCTTCTTCGTCGAACGCCTGTTGCGCCCGTTCTACCAGCGAGATAACGTCGCCCATACCCAAAATCCGGCTTGCCATCCGGTCGGGGTAGAACACGTCAAGAGCTTCCATTTTCTCGCCCGTACTGATGAACTTGATGGGCTTGTTAACGACCGTTTTGATCGACAACGCGGCACCACCCCGTGCGTCACCGTCGAGTTTGGTTAAGACAACACCATCGAAGTTAAGTCGTTCGTTAAAGGTTTTGGCCGTGTTCACCGCATCCTGACCCGTCATCGAATCGACAACGAACAGCGTTTCGGTAGGAGCGATGGCGCGTTTGACGGCTTCAATCTCCTGCATCATGGCCTCATCTACCGCCAGACGACCGGCCGTATCGACGATTACGATTTTCTTTCCCGTCTTCCGGGCCTGATTGATACCGTTCTGCGCGATCTGAACCGCATTTTTATTGTCGGGTTCCGCGTAGACTTCCACGCCAACCTGCTCGCCCAGTACTTTCAACTGATCGATAGCCGCCGGGCGGTAGATGTCAGCGGCAACCAGCAATACATTCCGTCCCTGCCGTTTGAGGTACGACGCCAGCTTGCCGGAAAACGTCGTTTTGCCAGACCCCTGCAACCCCGCAATTAAAATAACGGCTGGATCCCCTTTGATGTTGATGCCCTGGGCTTCGCCACCCATGAGCTCGGTCAATTCTTCCTGTACGATCTTGACGAACAGCTGGCCGGGTTCCACCGAGATCAGTACTTTCCGGTCGAGGGCTTTTTCGCGAATGCGGTCTGTGATGTCTTTCGCAACCTTATAGTTTACATCGGCGTCGGTAAGTGCTCTACGCACTTCCTTAAGCGTTGCGGCAACGTTGATTTCGGTAATGCGGCCCTGCCCTTTCAGGGTCTTGATAGCCTTATTAAGTTTATCCTGAAGATTCTCAAACATAGTCTATTACAAACGATAGCACAAAGATAACAGTTTCCGCTAGGCATTGATTGCCGAATAGTCATCTGGCTAACTTAAGAAAATACATTTAGCGGATTAAGTAATCTGCCAATTTAAGGCTTTATAGCGCGAAAATAGGCCCAAAAAGGTGATATTTGTCGTTACTGATTAAAATCTGTTCTCCTTATACTTTTCTATACAATATAATCTTTGGCATTATAGTTGATATGATGAAAACGTACTAAGTTTATTAGTTTAAAATTTAATGCAAAAATATGAGGCAATTGTACTAATCTAGTCGTTATATTTGTGACAGTGTTTCATACGAGCATGAGTTGCCTATACGACGCCAGAGTAACTTTTACTAAACGACCTCATGAGAACTATTTTAATCAGGAAAGTAACTGGCTTCGTTGCCCTTGCCTCGTTAACAGCTTGTCCGTTCGTAGTTTCCCTAGCTAGTTCAATGCCATCACAGGGTGGGATGTCAGCTAGTACCAAGTCAACCGTAGAGGCCGATTCCCGGATTAAGCCAGAGACGGAGCGATTAGCTAAAAATCCCGTGCTGGCGCGGAACACCGTAGCGAAGACAGAAACCGCATCGGCAGCATCTACAGCTGCTCCCAAAACACAGAAAACACACGACTCGAAAACAATCAGCCGTTGCTGGCAACGGCTGATGGGCATGGTTCGTGAAGCCAACCACGCTCATCGGAACGCCAATAAATAAGTAGCAAGAAAACGAACGCAGAAGCCCCCATACACCAGAGTGTATGGGGGCTATTTGTTTTATACACGGTTGATTTTCAAGTAACTACGCCTGCATTTTTGCTGGGTCTGTTACGATTTTTGTACTATAACGGCGATTCATTTAACGGTCTGGTAATACAACCAATCGTAAGTTTACGCCACAAATGGCAAATTTGACATTGAGCTGTCTGCTGTCCGGTACGATCGTCTGGATTAGGTAGAAACGAGACCATTTTTTCTTCAGATAGCAAGCTTTTCTAAAACCAGTCTCTAATGCGCGTACTCTTATTTCTCGTATTGGGTAGCCTACTAACGGCGCAAACTGTTGTCGCTCAGAAGTCTACTCCCATTAATGTGGCTACGTATAATCTGCGTTATAATAACAAAGGTGATGGGATAAACGCCTGGCCGAACCGCAAAGAAAACGTGAAAGCGTTGATCCAATTCCATGAGTTCGATATTTTCGGAACGCAGGAAGCACTACGCGATCAGTTGAACGACATCGCCGAAATGAAGGATTACGCCTTTGTGGGGGCCGGTCGCGACGATGGTAAGGAAGCGGGTGAACATTCGGCCATTTTCTACCGGAAAGATCGGTTCAAGATGCTCCAATCGGGTAATTTCTGGTTGAGTGAAACGCCTGACAAGCCCGGTAAAGGCTGGGATGCTACCTGCTGCAACCGCATCTGTTCATGGGCGAAGTTCACGGATCTACAAACGAAGAAGGACTTTTACTTTTTCAGCGTTCACTTCGATCATCAGGGCGTTGAAGCACGTCGGGAATCGGGGAAGCTGATGGTCACCAAGATTAAAGAAATCGCCAAAAATGCACCCGTCATTCTGGTTGGTGATCTAAATTCCACGCCCGACACGGAGCAGGTCAAAACGATTCAAACGCTGCTTAACGATGCTCATAGCGTTACGGCTCGACCGCCTTATGGCCCGGAGGGAACGTTCAACGCGTTCAAATTTGATGCACCGATGGACCAGCGTATCGACTACATCTTCGTCAGCAAACAGTTCAGCGTACTGAAATACGGCGTGTTGACGGATGCCAAAGAACAGCGGTATCCCTCTGACCATCAACCCGTCTTGGTAAAAGTGGTGCTTAATTGATGTAGTCTGGACAGCCACGTCCGGGTAACTGAAGTAACAACAGTTTTCACCACCCGGACATGGCCGTCCAAGCTACAAAAAGCAGCCCGAAAGTTCAGGACTTTCGGGCTGTTGATCGTTTCGATCGTGCTACAACCTAGTCGCGGGCCGATGAAGATGATACTTTAGCGGCTGTCGATTTCTCTTTCTCCACAATTTTCTTCACGGCTGCGCGCTGATCGTCACGAACGGTTGGATAAGTAATGCCCAACTGTTCCAGATACGTTTTGTATTTGCTGGGATCATAGTAGAACTTCTCCAGCTTCGGCCTGAACTCGGCCATAATTTTCTTGTTCAGGTAGATCGCGGGCTGCTCTTTGGGCGAAATCAACGGTTCATACTTGATGTCCTTCGTTTGCTCATCCTTGTAATAAGACCACGCTTCTTTCAACAGTTCCGGTTTCATGAGCAGGTCCAGTAGGGTCATGGCTTCGGCTTTAGCCCCGTAGACAATCCCTTTGTGCGCAATGGGCGTCGCCATCGAAATCGCATTGGCCCAGTGGTGACCCGGCAGACCTGGAATGTTGCTTGGATACCGCAGCACGATCGTTGGCAGCGACCATGAGATATCGGCAATATCGTCGGAACCACCACCCATTGGCGTCATGGCCTGACCACCCATCATCACGACCGGAGCCGACGACGTTGGCATACCCATTGAATCCAGTTTTACGGCTAAACCTTCGGTCTTTGGTGCCTGTAACTCAAGTTGTGATGCTCGCGCCAGCAACTGATCGTCTTCCGACCAGGTTGGTAGACCCACCTTTTTGATGTTGTCGTAAGCAGCGGCTGCAATAACACGGTTGGTGTGCACGGGCCAGGCCGAGCCCAGAATTTCGTAGGTGAACTTCGTGTCGGTCATCAGCGCGGCCCCTTCCGCAATTTTCACCCCCGTTTCAAACAGCTTTTTGATTTTTGGATAAGTTCGCTCGCGGAAGTAATACCAGACGGCGGCTTTGGAAGGAACAACGTTTGGTTGGTCACCCCCGTCCGAGATGACATAATGGGAGCGCTGGGTTAGTTCAAGGTGTTCGCGCCGGAAGTTCCAGCCGATGTTCATCAGCTCAACGGCATCCAGTGCGCTGCGACCGCGCCAGGGAGCACCGGCCGCGTGGGCCGCCTGGCCTTCAAAATTGAATCGTACGGAAACCAGTCCATTATTGCCGTTGTCGCCCCACGATACGCCCAGGTTATTGCCGACGTGCGTGAAGATACAGGCATCGACATCTTTAAAATAGCCATCGCGAACGTAGAACGCTTTCGTGCCAACAAGCTCTTCGGCAACACCCGGCCAGAGCATCAACGTGCCGGGAATTTTCTCGCGTTCCATCAGTTTCTTGACGGCCAGAACCGCAACGATGTTCAGCGCCTGACCCGAATTATGACCTTCACCGTGACCGGGTGCCCCTTCAACGATCGGATCTTTGTAGGCTACACCGGGTTTCTGACTGGCTTTCGGGATACAGTCGATGTCGGAGCCAACCGCGATGAGCGGCTTACCCGAACCCCAGGTCGCTATCCAAGCCGTTGGAATACCGGCAATGCCTTTTTTTACGGTGAACCCTTCTTTTTCGAGCAGTTCCGTTAAGTACTTAAACGACTCCTCTTCCTGAAAGCCCAGTTCCGCAAAGCTGAAAAGCTTATCGTTGATCTGCTGCGCCATAACCGTATTGGCTTCGACAGCAGCAACGGCTTCCTGCTTCAATTTCTCGATACGGCCCAACGGTTGGCGGTCCAACGGTCGGCGGTCGCCTGACTTCGCCGATTTTTTTGTCTGCCCAAAGAGTAAGGCCGGGATTAAAAAGAAGGCTATTAATAGATTTGTGCACTTTTTCATCGGTAATGCCAAATTTTATGAGGTATGATTGGGTAGAACTTCCTAAAAATACGGAAAATATGCTGTTTGTGCGAATAGTCAGTTTCTGATTTTCTATTTCACCCGTTGCCCCTAATTCACTATTTTTGCGCAGGGTCGCCGGTCGACCAGGTTTAGTATCGTTTTCAATCGTTTATATACCCCAGTCCAATGGAAAAAATTAAAGTGGCGAATCCGGTTGTCGAACTGGATGGCGACGAAATGACCCGTATCATCTGGAAATTCATCAAAGACAAGCTGATCTTGCCTTATGTTGATGTTGATATTAAATACTATGACCTAGGGATCGAATACCGTGACGAGACCAACGATCAAGTAACGATCGACGCGGCCAACGCTATCAAAGAGTATGGTGTTGGTATCAAGTGTGCGACTATTACGCCCGACGAAGACCGCGTTAAAGAGTTCAATCTGAAGCAGATGTGGAAATCGCCGAACGGTACGATCCGTAATATTCTGGATGGTACGGTGTTCCGCGAGCCAATCGTGATGAGCAACGTGCCACGTCTGGTTACGAACTGGACGGCTCCGATCATCATCGGTCGTCACGCATTTGGTGATCAGTACCGCGCTACCGATTTCGTCGTACCCGGTCCCGGTAAACTGACGATGAAGTTCGAAGGTGAAGACGGTACGGTGATGGACTTCGACGTATACCAGTTCAAAGCGGGTGGTGTAGCCATGGGCATGTACAACGTTGATGAGTCGATTCGTGGCTTCGCCCGGGCTTGTTTCAACGTTGCGCTGGACAAAGGCTGGCCGCTGTACCTGTCGACCAAAAACACGATCCTCAAAAAATACGATGGTCGTTTCAAAGATATCTTTCAGGAGATCTACGACGCGGAGTACGCTGGTAAAGTGCATTACGAACACCGCCTGATCGATGACATGGTTGCTTCGGCCTTGAAATGGGAAGGTAATTTTGTGTGGGCCTGCAAAAACTACGATGGCGACGTTCAGTCGGATACGGTAGCGCAGGGCTTTGGTTCATTAGGGCTGATGACATCGGTACTGGTTACGCCCGATGGCAAAACGATGGAAGCCGAAGCGGCTCACGGCACGGTGACGCGTCACTACCGCGAATACCAGAAGGGTAACAAAACGTCGACCAACCCGATTGCGTCGATCTACGCCTGGACACGTGGTCTGGCGTTCCGGGGCAAACTCGACGATAACCAACCACTGATCGACTTCGCTAACGCGCTCGAAGCGGTCTGCGTTGAAACGGTTGAAAGCGGTAAAATGACGAAAGATCTGGCGTTGTCTGCTTATCCTGCCGGTACGAAACTGGTGGCTGGTGAGCATTACCTCAACACCGAAGATTTCCTC
Source organism: Spirosoma agri (assembly GCF_010747415.1). Lineage (NCBI taxonomy): Bacteria > Pseudomonadati > Bacteroidota > Cytophagia > Cytophagales > Cytophagaceae > Spirosoma > Spirosoma agri. The sequence continues at coordinate 517,617 of NZ_JAAGNZ010000002.1, forward strand.
GAAGCACTGGACGAGAATCTGCAAACGAAACTGGCGTAACCGCCGGGCGCCCCCGCTGGATTTTTTTAATTTTTCTGACCGACCGTAACTTGTTGGTCGTACAACGCTTCAACGAAGCGGAAACAAAATCGTAGTCGGTCAGGAAAATCAAAGAAATCACAGTTCAGACAATGCCGCTCATAGTAGGGCGGCATTTCTTTTACCTTTATCCCTAAAACCGATTGTTGCTTTATGAAACATATTTTCGCTATCGTGGCGCTGGCTCTCCTGTCGATCACGACTTACGCTCACACACTTACCGGCGATCCGCCCACAAAGCCCATGAAGACGAGTTCTGTTCAGCACATTGTGCTCTTTAAGTTCAAGCCCGACGCCACACCGGAAAAAGTAAACGAGATCGTAGCTGCGTTTGAAGCGCTACCATCGCAGATCAAAGAAATCAAAGGGTTCAAATGGGGGACGAACAACAGTCCCGAAAAACTGGACAAAGGGTTGACGCATGCCTTCATCCTGACGTTCGATAACGAAAAAGACCGGGATACTTACCTGCCCCATCCGGCCCACAAAAAGTTCGGAACCATCGTTGGCCCATGGCTGGCTGACGTTACGGTCGTTGATTTTACCGATCAGGCCAAATAACAAATACCATCTTTACCAAAGCATCCCGAAAGGTTGGGCACAATACCTGACCTTTCGGGATGCTTCGCTTTGAGACTTCTTCAATACGTTAGAACGTCCTGAACAGTCAGGGTAATGATAATGTGACCTGTTTCATCGCGTTCTATACGCAGTTCGGGATTAGCCAAACAGAACGCGTACAGTTCGTCGTCCGAAAAGACGTTTAAATTCGGCGGTATGGTTAGCGTGATGGCCTGCATATACATACGTAAGGCTTCTTATCAACTATAATGAAAATGGAGGAAAAAGGGTAGTAGAGAAAGGAATGTAGAAACTCCTTCATGCTCCTCTGCTACAAATTCTTTTCCAGAAACTCGGTCATCATCGTGTACAGATGCAGTCGGGTGTTACCTCCGTAGATGCCGTGGTTACGGTTTGGGTAGTAGAACGATTGAAACTGCTTGCCCGCAGCAATCAACGCATCTTCCAGTTCGACTGAGTTCTGGAAATGGACATTGTCGTCGCCCGTACCGTGAATGAGCAGAAAAGGGCCACGTAATTTGGCCGCGTGCGTCACGGGTGAATTGTCGTCGTAACCCGCTGCGTTGTCCTGTGGCCGTTTGAGGTAGCGTTCCGTATAAATGGTATCGTAGAAACGCCAGTTGGTGACGGGAGCCACCGAAATTCCCATCTTGAACACGTCAGCCCCGAGCGTCATGCAGAGTGCGGTCATGTAGCCGCCATAGCTCCACCCCCAGATACCAACACGATTCGGGTCAACGAAAGATAGCGTTTTCAGGTATCGGGCGGTTGCAATCTGATCGTCGGTTTCAAGTTTGCCAAGCTGCCCGTACGTGACTGTCCGGAAGGCGGTTCCCTGTCCGCCCGTGCCGCGTCCGTCTACCGACACAATAATGTAGCCCTTCTGCGCCAGCGTCTGATACCAGAAGAAATCACGGGCATCCCAGTCGTTCTTAACCGTCTGCGATCCGGGTCCGCCATAGACAAATAGCAGGACCGGGTATTTCTTCGTTGCGCCCGTGCTGTCGAACGCTGTGGGCCGAATCATCCAGCCGTTCAGTGGGGTGCCATCGGCGGCTTTCGTCTGGAAAAATTGCTTCGGTGAAGTGGAATAGGTAGCCAGTCGTGTTTTCAGCGCTTCGTTCGACTCCAGAATGCGCAGGTCACCGCTGGTTCTGGTATCACGAAGGCTAACCGTTAATGGGGCTGACGCCGACGAATGATAAAGCAGGTAATAGGCGAAGTCGGGGCTGAAATTGGCGGTGTAAGTGCCCGCTGCCGTGGTGAGCCGCTGTTTACGCTGACCGTCGATACCGATTCGGTACAGATGACGTTCCAGCGGGGAACTGGCCGATCCGTAGGCCCGTCTGGGAATAGCTTCGGTGGAGGTATAAAAAAGAGTGCCGTTCGTCTCGTCAACGCCTAACACAGTTGCTACCTCAAACGAACCGCTGGTAATTGGCCGGATCAGTTTGCCGCTCATGGCGTACAGATACAGGTGCTTATACCCATTACGCTCGCTGCTCCAGATAAATGATTGTCCGTCCTTCAGATAGGTCAGATCATCCGTAAATTCCAGGTCTACGTAGGTAGGTCCGGTAGCCACAGTCGTTCCGGGCGTTTCCGTCAGCACAGTCGTTGCCTGACCCGTGGCTGCGTTGATGTGGAGCAGATCGAGCTTATTCTGCAGCCGATTCATCCGACGGACGGAGAGCAGATTTGCATGCATCGTCCATTGAATCCGGGGTAGATACTGGTCCGCATCTGTACCCGTTTGGGCTTTTACTTTGTTGCCACTGACAACGTCGGCGATCCAGACGGTTACGACTGAATTCGCTTCACCCGCTTTTGGGTATTTGAATCTGTATTCTACTGGATATAAGCCGCCCCATAGCTGCATATCATATTCTGGAACGCGACGTTCATCAAACCGAATCCAGGCCAGACGACGACTGTCGGGCGACCATTCGAAGGCGCGGGCCATACTGAATTCTTCTTCGTAAACCCAGTCGGCGGCACCGTTGATGATGGCGTTTCGTTTTCCGTCGGTGGTCAGTTTTATTTCATTACCCGTTGCTATATCAACCGTGAACAGGTTGTTGTCCCGAACGAACGCAGCCCGCTTTCCGTCGGGCGAGAACGTGGCGAATTGTTGTTTTCCTCCCTTGCTGAGTAATGTTAACCGCTTCGTCTTTAGGTCGTATACGTAAAAGGTCGCTTTGCTTGACCGGCGATAAATGGCTTCTTCCTGCGTTGTGATCAGTAGTTTTCGCTCATCGGTTGAAAGCTGATACCCATCGATGCTAATCGGCTTCCCCGTACCGGAAACGGTTGCCTGCTGCTCGTCGAACAACGTGTCAACCGGTGCGCCGGTAACGATGTTGAACTTCACAATCCGGCCACCATCCAGGGTTGTGTAAAAACCTCCGGTCTTCATCCAGTTAACACCCTCAACCGTTCGCTGACTGAACGTTCCGGCATTGCTCCCCCAGATGTCATCGAGCGTAACTGGTTTTTTTGACTGGCTTAGGGCCGGAATAGAAAGGAGAAGCAGGAATAGCCGACGTAAAGAGCGGGTGAGAGTCATGAAAAAGAGAATTGAGCACAAACGAAGGCACGAAGCACACCGAGTTGCCCGTTATCCGGATTTCTTTGTGTGCTTCGTGCCTTCGTTTCGACAGGCTTATAGACTAAAATTACTTGACAGGCTCCGCTACGGCGGTTTCGGGCAGCAGACCTTTCCGACGCATGACGGCATCGGTGAATTTCAGGTCGTGATCGCTGTTGAAAATGCTGTAGGGCAGATAGATGAACTGGGCTTTAGACAGCCCTTTCGTTACGGTCTTGGCAAACCAGTTGGCCTTTACGTTCTTGAGCGCTTCACCGTTGTCAAGAAACAGGATATAGGCGTCCTTGTCCTTCACTACATTGCTGATCTGATCCCATTTCAGAATACCTCCTTCCTTGACATTGATGCGCATCAGAATCTGACGGCTATCAATTTCGTAGATGTATTTCTGAAAAAGGGCCTTGCTTTGCTCCATCTGAGCGATACCCGTGATCTGAACTGCCCAGAAGAGCACATATAGAATGGTGAGCAGCACAATTACGATATAAATCCAGTAATTCGGGTAAACGCCTGTCAGACTTAGCACAACGTTCAATAAAATAAGCCCCAACGGTACAAAACCCCATTTCCAGTTATCTTTTACCCACTGCCGCAAGGCGAGATTAATGTACGTTTTCTGGTCTAACGCGTATTTTTTGGTCTTAACAATCATAGTACTGGCAACGTCCAGGCGTCAAAATGAAACACAAAGATACAGTGATTTGGAAATGTATGATATATGATTTCGGCTATATGGTCCAGGAATCACGCCAATACAGTATCCGTTAACTAACATCCATCACAAATCATTCTTTCCTGATGGGTCGAGCGTTGATTCAGGCTATTTTCTCATCTTTGCGCCGTCAATTGCATTTGCCGTCTTTATGAAAACCGCTCAACCGACGCTTATTCTGAATGCTGAACAAATCCGCCAGAAAATTCGACGGATTGCTTTTCAGATTTATGAAAACAATTTTGAGGAAACCGACCTGTTTCTGGCCGGGGTCGCTGGTGAAGGGTATATGCTGGCGCAGGCGTTGGCGCAGGCGTTGAAACTCATTGCGCCTTTTTCCGTGGAGTTGATCCAGATCGACCTCGACAAAACGCAACTGTCGCAGCCGGTAGTTCAAACGGACCGTCCGACGAGTGCGTTTACGGATAAGGTTGTCATCGTAATCGACGATGTCCTGTACACGGGCCGGACGCTGGCGTTCAGCCTACAGCCGTTTCTGAGCGTTCCGGTGCGCAAGTTGCAGGTAGCTGTGCTTATCGACCGCAATTACCCACGCTATCCGGTTGCCGCCGATTACAAAGGCTACGAATTAAGCACAACCTTAACCGAACACGTCGATGTTGTGCTCAGTAATTCGAGTGATATGGGTGTCTATTTGCGCTAGTTTATAGGCATATAAGCACAGGTGTCAGTGTGACAGAACACCGTTTCTATCAAACTGACACCTGGTTTTTAGGCTCTTGTGCCGCGAATCAGACTGACGCCCGTAAAGAAGAAAATGCCGCCCAGAATAACGTAGACGAAGGAAGACTGAGAAACTCCGCCTTTGGTGAAGTCTATGCCGCCGTATACCAGACCGATCAGGCCAACCAGCGTCAGAATAATACCGAAAATGCTTTTAACGTTCATGCGTTGACTTTTCAGGGGTGAATGATAGTGATTTGCTATACTAACTAACGCGGACCAATTTCTTCCCGAAAACTCGCTGAATATCTATGATGTGCTTAGGATCGACGCAGCATGGACTGCGCTTTTCCGTACGTGAGCGATCGCCAGAGCCATTCCAGCGGCCCATATCGAAACCGGGAAAGCCACCATTGGCTGAACAGTACCTGCACGATGAAAATCGGAATCGTGAGCAGAGCCGCTACCCACAGATCGATCTCGGCCAGCAGATGAAAGCCGTAACTGAAAAACAGGAACGTACCGATCAGCGTCTGGAGGACATAACTGGTGAGTGCCATTTTACCGACTAATGCTAGCGACGATACTACCCCGTTCCACGATTGTCTCTGAAAAAGGAGCGTCAACCCACTGATGTAAAACACGGTCATCAGGGCGCTGTGGCTATCGAACAACGTCATAAACAGGAGTTCGATGGCTTTTGGCGGCTGCTGAGCATTGCCATATAAAACCATAAGCCCGGCACCGATGGCTGTAATGCCTAGCACCGTGAAGCCACTGTATCGCGTGAGTTTGCGGAAAAAAGAACGGTTATCGGCCAATTGCTGAAAGAGCCGTTTCCGACCGGCATACAATCCCAACAAAAAGAAACCGAGTGTGATGTAAAGCCGTCCACTCTCGACTTGAAAGCGCATTTTATCGTCGAACGCATTCAGGTTGAAATTGACCAGGTCGCCGTAACTACCGTTTTTCAGGATATTGTAATACGTTTTTGGGTCATTCTCGACCGTTTTCTGATCCGCCTGTGGCTGCGCTTTATCTGGTGGATTGATCAATTCGGTGTAGACGCTTCCCAGGCGGGTGGGAATGTTCATGACTAGCAGTAGGGCCATGGTCAGAATAAACTTGTTAGCGGCTTTACCGAAAGGAAGCATCAGAAAACCCAACAGGGCGTAGATGGATAGAATGTCGCCCCGCCATTGCAAATGGTGCAGAAAACCGATGGCTCCCAGAATGACTAGCCGCCACGCAAAGCGCAGGTAAAATACCGTTGGCGAATCCTGCGATCGGGTCAGCATGAGCGCAAAACTCAGCCCGAACAAAAAGGAGAAAAAGGTGTAAAATTTGCCGTCGAAAAATAAGCCAACGATTGTTTGAGCAACACCATTGGCCGGTCCGCTGGCATGAAGTTGATAGACGTCCCCCGGCAAGGCACCAGCGGCAAACCACTGCGCACTGTGGACGAGTAAGATGCCAAACAGGGCAAAACCGCGCAACGCATCGACAACCTGAATACGGACGCCCGGTTCCGCTTCGGTTGCACGTGCGGTACGGGTGAGATCGATTGTAGAATTCATAACAGGAGGGTAAGGAGTTATCGCTCAATATAGCGGTGCTGATCAACGAGTTACAAGAGAAAGTTGTACGAAATGCCGGAAAGAGGGTATGAACGGGAAACCTGGTAGTTCATCTTCTAGCACAAAAAAACGCACTCGACTCGAGTGCGCTGGTTTGCCTGAAATGGCGTGGTCTAACGTAGCAGCCTCGCTTATTCCAGCAAGACCATAATATCTTCCTTGGTCAGCGATTTCATAAAGTTCTCTTCGGTCGAAATCAGACTACCAGCCAGTTGCTGTTTAGCCCGTTGCAACGACAGAATTTTTTCTTCGACGGTGTTCTTAGCGATAAACTTGTAGGTGAACACCGTCTTTTGCTGTCCGATCCGGTGAGCCCGGTCAACCGCCTGAGCCTCAATGGCCGGATTCCACCAGGGATCCAGGATAAACACGTAATCGGCAGCGGTCAGGTTATGACCCAGACCACCCGCCTTGAGCGAAATCAGGAATAATTTGACGGATTCGTCGGTCTGAAACAGTTGTACCTGACTCTGTCGGTCCTGCGTAGAGCCATCCAGGTAAGCGTACTTGATATTTTTCTCTTTCAGATATTGCCGGACAACGTTTAGGTGCTTAATGAACTGACTGAAAACCAGTACTTTGTGGTGCTCGATCATGGCACTTTCCAGCCGCATCAACACATCCGATAGCTTGCCCGAATCGCCCTCGTACTCATCATCGACCATACGGGGGTGGTTCGCAATCTGCCGAAGCTTGGTCAGACCCTGTAAGACGACCATTTGCGATTTAGCCATACCCTCTTCTTCAATACGCTCCAGAATCAGGTTTCGATAGTAGGATTTGGCCTCTTCGTACTGTTTTTCCTGATCGGGGGTCATCTCCGAATAGAGGACACTCTCTACTTTTTCGGGCAGGTCCGTGGCTACCTGCGACTTGTTGCGCCGGAGCATAAACGGTTTGATCAGGCTATACAGTCGCCCGGTTTTGGCTTCGTCGTGACGCTTCTCGATGGGTATCTGAAACTCGTTGCGGAAGAACGACTGACTGCCCAGCAACCCCGGATTGATGAAAGACATCTGGGTCCAGATATCCATCGTACTGTTTTCGAGGGGCGTACCGGTCAGAATCAGCCGATTGGCCGTATTGAGTTGCATCACCGCTTTGGTGATATGCGACGATGGGTTCTTGATGGCCTGCGATTCATCCAGAATTACGTAATTGAACCGGTAATCGCTCAGTAGATCAATGTCAATCCGAACGATGCCGTATGAGGTAAGAATCACATCGTAGCCGTCGAACTGAGCTGTATTTTTCTCCCGGTAGGTGCCCGTATAGACCATCAGGCGTAAATCGGGCGTGAATTTTCGGGCTTCCAACTCCCAGTTGTACAGGAGCGAGGTCGGCATCACCAACAGGGTCGGATGCGTGGCTCCCGCTTCTTTCTGTCCCTGAAGCATGGCCAGCGTCATAACGGTTTTTCCCAGGCCCATGTCGTCGGCAAGGCAGCCGCCAAAATGATACTGCCGCAGGAAATTCATCCAGTCGTAACCCGCCTGCTGATAGGGGCGTAGCGTACCGTGGAAACCGTCAGGCAGCGCAAACGACTCGATCTCCTCGAAGTCGCGCAGCCGTTCGAGCTTGCGGCTCATAACCGTCGTAGCCAGATTATCGCGTTCCAGTTCCTGAACCAGCGCGAGGTGGTGCTTTTGCAGCACAAGTCGGTCAATGTCGCGCGGATCGACGCTATCGGGTTGCTCGATAAAACCAAACAACTCGGAATATTTGGTAAACCACACCTCCGGAATGACTGCTACTTCGCCATTCGGTAGGGTGAACTCGTGTTTTTTGTTCAGGATGAGCGTCCGCAGTTTAAGAAACGGGATCTCAAAGTCGCCAAACCGCACGTTGGCGTAAATATCGAACCAGTCGCGCCCTTCTTCAATGGACACGCTGATGCTCGAATAACCCAGAAAATATCGTTTCGAATCCTGCACGTTCTGCCGGAGCAGAAAGCCAGCGTCATTCAGGGCTACGTTGTTGGTCGACAGCCACGTAAACGCTTCTGACTTGGAAATCGCCAATCGCCCGTGCCGTAGATCGAGTCCCGTATCGCGCAAAAAGCCCAGCTTCTGCCGTTCCAACCGCTGGTCGCGACGAATTTTATGGAACACATAGTCTTCACCCTTCTTCTCCAGGCTGACGTTGGCCGATGGGCCGAAACTATCGAACCGGAACATGAACTCGCCGTATTGAAAGGACAGGTCAAACGCAATCCGCTGCCCTGCTTCATCCTCATAATCAGCCCCGTCAGCAAGTACGCCTGCCGATACGGTTCGGCTCGACGTAACCATTTCTGACACCGTCAGCACCGCTACGGGTTCAATAACCTCAGACCGTATTTCGAACCCTTTAGCATATACGTCGTAAGCGGCTATGAGCTGGGTTACGAAACGTTCGTAATACTGCTGCTCAATATTTTTGGGTATTACAATGTGGTTCTTCGTGAAGAAAGGCCGCAGTTTTTTACCATCTACATTTTTACTGAAATGATAAACCTGGTTCGACACCAGCATATAGGCCGGTTCGTCACAGATCATCAGGGCCCCCTTAAACTGGAATTCGACCCGTTCGGTCTCGCCGGGCGTGCCGGTCGGGTAGCGGATAATGGGAAAATAATGGGTTGAGTCGGCGTTGCGGATAAAGTGGAAATGAACCTTGGCCGGTTCCGGTTTCCACTCGATCGATAGCCAGGCCGGGTTGCCATCGTTACCCATGACATAAAATGGCTTTCCGGCAAGGAGAGCCATAATCTGCGCTTTAATGGTGTCCAGATAGCCACAGATGGCTTCCTGAACGAGTTTATCGCCCTTGTGCGGATCGTATATCTTCAGGAAGAAATCGACGGCGGGTAATTTTCGTGTGTTGAACTTCTTAACGATGGTGTCCTGCTGAATGCTTTCGATAAGCCGAACGAGTTCAAAATCGCGTTCGTCCAGTTCCTGCGAAAATTCGCTAACATTTTGCGTAGAAAGTGTTTGATTCAACAAGGTTAGTTCGCCCCGACCATTTAGCTGTACGACAAAGGCTTCAATGAGATAGCCCAGGAACTCGTGCGCCAAAAGCGAGTAAACAATCTGGAAGGGTTCGGACGGCGAAACTTTCATGGTACAGCAACAACAGAATGAACAGCTTAACTACGGATAATCAGCTAGAAAAGTGAGGTAACAGGCTACTTACTAATCCGTTGGATAATGACAAAGGAGCAACTGAATACGAGCAAGTTAGGCTCGTTCCGGTATGGCTACAGGTTTCAAATATACGAACAGAAATAAGAAACCCAACCGAAGTGTTGGCCGGAGAAGAAATCTTTGGCTGAGTTTATTTACGTGTTACTATTCGTTGTAAAACGAACCGACAAATCCGTAGCGTTACACTAGGGTATTGAATCTGTTAACAATAGCCACGGTTTTCCGCTGTCTGCGCCCGTCTGGCGATGCACAAACATATCGATCAGTCTTGTTGAAGCGATCAACTCAAAAGATAGCGGATTTAAGCGAAGACTCCCGGACGATCAATTCCGAGTGCAGAACAATTCGGTTTGTCGTCTGAATGTTCATAGTGCCGTTCAAATGATTGATCAGACTTTGAGCCGCCACTTCGCCCATCTTTTCGCCGGGGTAATCGATGGTAGTCAGGTTAGGCTCGATAACGGTCGATACCGGATCATTGTTGAATCCTACCACGGCAATATCGGAAGGGATCGACAGGCCAGCCCGTTTGAGTGCACTCATGCAGCTTACCGCACAAAAATCGTTGGCAATAAAAAGTCCGTCGGGACGCCCTGCCATCGACTGAATATGGCTGGCCGCTTCAATGCCCGCTTCCTCACTCAGGTCTGTCATCCTGATCAGTTCTTCTTCGTAGGGTAAGCCCGCTTCCAGCAGGGCCAGCCGGTAGCCTTCCAGGCGATCGATGTACACGTTCCGCTTCAGACTACCCGTTACGTGCATTATCCGCCGACAACCCTGCCCGATCAGATGCGCGGTTGCTTCGTAGCCCGCTTTAACGTTGTCGATCACAATGCTGGTGCCCTGTTTGTGATCAAGTACCCGGTCAAAGAACAGCAACGGAACGCCTTTTTTGGTAAACGCGTCGAAATGGTCCGTCTTCTCCGTGTCGTAGGCAACGGACACCAGCAGGCCATCGACGCGGCTGTTGAACATTGTCTTTGCATTAGCCACTTCTTTCTTGACCGATTCCAGTGATTGGCTGATGATCAGGTTGTACGAAGATTTATTCGCGACCTTTTCCATACCCGCCAATACGGTCGACATAAAGTTGCTGTTCAGTCGGGGCACAATAACGCCGATTGTGTTCGTTCGCTGGCGTCTTAAGTTACTGGCAAACGTGTTTGAGCGATAGCCCATCTCCGTAGCTGTAGCGGTAATGATGCGTTTGGTGTTGCTATTAATCGCTGGATGGTCATTCAGGGCTCGGCTAACGGTGGCTGGTGAAAGATTCAGCAGCTTCGCAATATCGTATATGGTTGTTTCTTTCTCCATAAATTAAAACAAACTCTACAAATAGCCTTTAAGGTGAAGCACATAGCAGGAGCATCAGTTTTAATGCAATCCATTGCAGGTTGGTGGGCTAGTCAATTATTACTAATTAGTTAGTGACAGTTTAATATAACGCACTGACTAGTAGCTGATTATTTTGTTGATCTTGCTTTCTATTGATCAGTTTCGCTGAACTGAGTGCGAAGTAAAGCAGAAGGTTGGAGAACAGCATTATTGTAATACTTTTATATTTTACATGACCAAAGTTTGTTTATTCGCTGGCTTGCCATAGCATGACAGCAAAATAAAAATAGGCAATAAAAAAAGTAATTCAATCGATTGCATAGGTAGAAGCGTAGGGCGATGGTCTTATTCCGGACAAATCCTGAATCCTTACATCTCTATTTTTTCGCTATGAAATTGGTCGTCTTTGTCGCGGCTGTGCTTTCGCTGACCGGCGTGGTAACGAGGTCACTGGGCCAGCAGATTTCCCGGGAAGAACTCATTTTTCTGACCCCCGACTGGAAAGGAGAACGATTCCCCGACGGTCGTCCGAAGGTGCCGGATGCTATTCTGAAACGCATGAAACGCGTTACGCAGGAAGAAGCCTGGGCGGTACTCAAAGGTGAAAAGTATCGATACCAGTTTGCCGGTGACTGGCAGACCATCAATCCGGATAGCGTACTCGTTGGGCGCGCGCTTACGGCAACGTTTATGCCGGGTCGGCCCGATGTTCACCGCGTTACGGACGATAAGGGGCACACGAAAGATGGGCGCGTTAAATCGCAGAATGCCTGGCCGATCGATATGCTCGTTAAGGGGGATGTCTATGTTGTGGATCAGTTTGGGATGCACGAGGATGGACCGACCATCGGCGATAATCTGGGCAACTCGATCTACGCTAAAACCGGTAATGGCATTGTCTACGAAGGGGCCGTTCGGGATGTTGCCGGACTGAAAGAGATTGGCGGTTTTACGTCCTATTTTCGGAGTTACCACCCTTCGCACCACAATCCGGAGGGCGATCTGAACACCACGCTGGTCGGGATCAATCGGCCAACGCGCATCGGTAGGGTCATGGTCATGCCGGGTGATATCGTGCTGGGACGCGATGGGGGTGTCTGCTTCATTCCGCCCCACCTGGCTGAGAAAGTCGTGAAAACCTCGGAAATTATCCGCCTACGTGACATGTTCGGGCACCTGCGTCTGCGCGAGCAGAAATACACACCCGGCCAGATCGACTCCCGCTGGTCCGACGACATCGAAAAAGACTTTTCGCAATGGCTCAACGCGCACGTGAACGAACTACCCGTTCCGAAAGAGCAAATACAGGACTACCTCAAAACCCGAACCTGGTAAACCGACCTAAGCCTCTTTTATTTATGAAAACGACTACATCCCGACGTTCTTTTTTGACGAAAAGCGCACTAGCCGGTGTCTTCAGCACGACTTCCTTCGCTGGCTTTGGCGAAGGGCTCGAAACGGCTGTCGACCGCGCTCCGCTTTCGTCGGCCCCCTCGCAACTGAAAGTCACCGACATTAAATGTGGCTACACGCGGGGCGGTCACAGCCTGTTCGTAAAAGTGCATACCAATCAGGGAATCTGGGGCTGTGGCGAAGCGGTTGATGCATCCGTAGGGACCTACCATCTGGTGAAGCTGATCGGCGAACGGATCAAAGGTAAAAGTCCGCTCAACGTGAATCGGCTCTTCGAAGACGTTCGCAAATCCGGCTTTTTTGAGGGCGCACAGGCCGGTATGTACATCTCCGTGCTGTCGGCCATCGAAACGGCCTTGTGGGATCTGGTCGGTAAGGCGCTGGGGATGCCCGTTTACCAATTGCTCGGCGGCAAGTTCCGGGACAAAGTCCGGGTCTACTGCGATACCGGCGCTTACCGGGAAACCGACACTAGTGCCGAAGCCTTTGGCAAGAGCGCCAAAAAAGCGGTAGATATGGGGTTTACCGCCGTCAAATACGATATCGATGAGCGCAACGACCCGAACAAATTCGACGCGTATAACTGGACAGCCAGCCAGGGTGAACTCGAACGGATGTACAACCAGATTGCGGGTGTCCGGAAAGCCGTCGGACCCAAAATTGACATATGCGTAGACATGCACGGGCGGTATGACGTAACCACGGGCCGACGGGTCGCAAAACTGATGGAACCGCTGAATCTGCTGTTTCTCGAAGAGCCGATTCCGGCAGAAAACCCCGAAGCCTACAAGCAAATTCGTGAGGCATCCAATACACCGATCTGCGCCGGCGAGAATCATTACCTGGCGCATGGTTTCCGAAAGTTACTCGAAATTGGGGCTGTTGACATCATCATGCCTGATTTGCAGAAAGCTGGTGGATTGGGTGAAGGTCAGCGCATTGCCAATCTGGCTAACCTGTATTACGTGCCCTTTGCCCCGCACATGGTAGCCTCTTATCTGGGAGCCATGGCGTCGAGCCACGTCTGTGCATCGGTGCCAAACTTCTTGATTCTGGAATGGCAGATCTATTTCCATGAAGAGCCAATGTTCAAGGATATCGTCACCTTCGATGGACCGATGATCGAGAAAGGATTTATTCCGCTGTCGGAAAAGCCGGGTATCGGTGTCGAAATCAACGAAGAGGGTATGAAAAAATACGCACCGAAAGACGTGCCTTTCTTCGTTTGATTATATGCCCCCGATTGGCCTTTCGTTATCACTTTACATAGCGTAAGGCCAATCGACCAATACACAAAACACGACAATTAAACGACAAAATAACCAGTCGGGAGGCTGATTGTCGCCGGCAAAAAAAGACAGTAGAGCTTACATGGGAATGTTACAAACTATGCGCTGGTTCGGGCCGAACGATCCGGTTTCATTGATGGCTATTCGGCAGGCAGGTTGTACGGGCGTCGTTACGGCACTGCACCAGATTCCGGTGGGGGAGGTGTGGTCCGTCGACGCAATCAATGAACGGATCAGCCTTGTTGAAGCGGCCAATGACCGGTATTCGCCCCTGCATTGGGCCGTAGTGGAGAGCTTACCCGTCCACGAAGACATCAAAAAAGGTCGTGAGGGTCGAACGGCGTGTATCGAAAATTATAAGCAGTCGTTGCGCAATCTGGCCGCCTGTGGCATTCGAACGGTCTGTTACAACTTTATGCCCGTGCTCGACTGGTCACGCACTAACCTCACCTACGAGATGCCGGACGGCTCGCTGGCGTTGCGGTTCGTGTGGGCAGATTTCGCGCTGTTCGATCTGTGCATTCTGAAACGTCCGGGAGCCGAATCGGATTACGAGCCTGACGTGGCAGACGCTGCCCGGCAGAAATTTGCGCGCATGACGGCCGATGAGGTAGCCCAGCTGACAAACACTGTCTTGCTTGGCTTGCCCGGTTCGGAAGAAGCCTTCACGCTCGATACCTTTCAGGGGTTGCTGAACGAATACGCCGAAATCGATGAGCAGCGGTTACGGGAGCATCTGTATTACTTTATCCGGGAGGTGGCCCCCGTCGCCGACGAGGTGGGTATCAATCTGTGCATCCATCCCGACGATCCGCCGTATCCACTATTGGGTTTACCCCGCGTTGTCAGCACGGAGGCTGATTTGGCCCAGCTTATGGCGGCTTCCGATCTGGTTGCCAATGGGATTACGTTCTGTACCGGCTCGCTCGGTATCCGGCCCGATAATGACTTGCCGGGAATGATTCGTCTGTTCGGGAATCGGATTCATTTCATCCATCTCCGAACGACAAAACGGGAAACCGATAACCCCAGTAATTTTTATGAAGCTGACCATCTGGCCGGTGACGTCGATATGTATGCGGTTGTGAAGGCCATTGTACAGGAACAGAATCGACGCACTCAGCAGGGTATTGGCGAACCGTCGATACCGATGCGCCCCGATCACGGCCACCAAATGCTCGACGATTTGACCAAGCGAACCTATCCGGGTTATTCGGCCATTGGCCGTCTGCGCGGGCTGGCTGAACTGCGGGGGCTTGAGCTTGGCATCAGCCGATCACTGGAAGATCGGTGAGGGGAATTCGAGCAGTCCAACACTACCAATACATACTACATGATTTATAAAAAACTCAATAGCTTTTTTATCCTGTTGCTCCTGGTGACAACCGGTAGTTATGCCGGCCCGCCCGACGATGGCTATCGCCTTTGGTTGAAATACGATCTGATCAAGGATGTTAGCAAGCGGGAGACTTATGCCCGTTCGGTGCAGTTCATTGCGGTCAACGGGACGAGTCAGATGCTGAAATCGGCGGCTGACGAGTTGCAAACCGGACTACAGGGATTATTGGGTAAATCAATTCCGATCATTGCCAGTGCGGGTGCGCGAAAAGGCGGGATTATCCTGACCGCAGGGAATGGGCCAACCGTCGAGCAGCAGGCTCTAAACGCGGAGGGGTATCAGATCACGAACCGATCCGATAACATTATCATCAAAGGTAAAACCGATGCCGGGGTGCTTTATGGCGCGTTTGCCCTGCTTCGTCAGTTTCAGACATTACAGCCCGTCACGGCACTGTCGTTGACCAGCAATCCCAAAGTACGCTATCGGATGCTCAACCACTGGGACAATCCGAACGGTACCATCGAACGGGGCTACGCGGGCGAAACGCTCTGGAAATGGTATGAACTTCCCGAGCGTATCGACCCACGCTACCGCGACTACGCCCGTGCCAATGCGTCGCTGGGAATCAACGGAACCGTTGTCAATAACGTCAATGCCAGTGCCCGGTTTCTGACGGGTGAATATTTAGCAAAAGTAGCCGCGCTGGCAACCGCATTCCGGCCCTACGGCGTTAAGGTGTATCTGTCGGTTTACTTTCCCGCTCCGAAAGTGATCGGTGGTCTCAAAACGGCTGATCCGCTTGATCCGGAAGTGCGTAGCTGGTGGGCCAATAAAGCGAAAGAAATATACGGGCTCATTCCCGATTTTGGCGGATTTCTGGTGAAAGCCAATTCAGAAGGCGAACCTGGTCCGCAGGATTATGGCCGAACGCATGCCGATGGTGCCAATATGCTGGCGGCAGCACTCGCTCCGTACGATGGCGTGGTGATGTGGCGTGCCTTCGTGTACAAAGCCGCTGGCACGCCGGACCGTCCTAAAGCCGACCGATTCACAGCCGCTTATGAGGAGTTTGGCGATCTGGACGGCAAATTCGATAAGAAAGTAATTGTGCAGGTCAAGAACGGGCCGATCGATTTTCAGCCCCGCGAACCGTTTTCGCCCCTGTTTGGCAAAATGCCGAAAACGCCGTTATCGATCGAGTTTCAGCTTACGCAGGAATACCTGGGTTTCGCCACGCACCTGGTCTATGAAGCCCCGATTTTTAAAGAATGTCTGGACACGGATACCTATGCTAAAGGGGCATCATCGGGCGCAAAGTCAGCGAGTGGAACTACCGTTGCTAACGTCGTGGATGGAAGCTTGCACGGATATGCCCTAACCGCTATGGCGGGCGTTGCCAACACCGGGTCCGACCGCAACTGGACGGGTCACCCGATGGCGCAGGCCAACTGGTACGCGTTTGGGCGGCTGGCGTGGGATCATACGCTATCATCCGAAGCAATCGCGAATGAGTGGATCAACATGACACTCACCAACGAACCCCAGGCCGTTAAACGCATTGCCGATTTGATGCTGAAGTCGCGGGAAATTTACGTCAATTACAATACGCCGTTAGGGCTTTCCCGTCCGTGGACGGGTGTTCACTTCGCACCCGAACCCTGGCAGAACAAAAGCTCCCGGCCCGACTGGACCGCTATTTACTACCACCGGGCCGATTCGCTGGGACTGGGTTACGATCGAACATCGACGGGTAGCAATGCCCTGGCGCAGTACAACCCCGAGGTGCAGCAGCGCTGGAACAACCCCGAAACCTGCCCATTGCCTTATCTGCTCTGGTTCCACCATGTGCCCTGGACGAAAAAGCTGTCGACGGGCCGAACGTTGTGGGATGAACTTTGTACCCGTTTCTACACGGGTGCCAATTCTGTTCGCTGGATGCAGCAGCAATGGGCGCTGGTGAAGAATAATGTCGACCCCGGTACGTATGCCGATGTAGCCGCCCGTCTGGAAACGCAGCACAAGGAAGCCATCTGGTGGCGCGACGCCTGGGTTTTATACCTTCAGGAGTTTGCCCGCCAGCCGATACCCGCACCGTATAAAAAGCCGGATCGTACACTCGACGAAGTCAAAGCTCTTGTCGATATTTACTTGCTTCGGTGACGCTTGTAACGCGGGTGGGAATCTGCACCAGTGCATCAAAAATCATGGGTTTTCTACCCGCACTACGCAGGAAAACAGATAGATGTAATGCAGAAATAGCTTTTAAGTCCTAACCCCTTAAGACTATGAAAAACGACGAAGTAGTGGATGCGTCAAGACGCAGTTTTCTAAAGACAACCGCCAAAGGAGCGTTCGCTACAACGGTCATGGGCGGTTTCCCGACAATTGTACCTGCGTCGGTGTTCGGGAAAAATGCTCCCAGTAACCGAATCAATGTTGCCGCCATTGGTACGGGCCGGATCTCGCGCGGACACGATATGCCCGGCGTTTGGCAGTACGATAACGCCCTGATCATGGCCGTCTGCGATCTGGATAGCAATCGGGCCGAGGATGCGAAAAAGCTGGTTAATGAGTACTACACCAAGAAAAACGGCAAAGACTACGATGGTGTTCGGGTCTATACCGACTACCGTGAACTGCTGAATAACAAAGACATTGACGCGGTCATCGTCAGTACGCCCGATCACTGGCACGCACCCATTGTGGTCGACGCCGTCCGGGCCAAAAAGGACGTGTACATGCAGAAACCGGCTTCGCTGACCATTGCCGAAGGGCGCATGATGGCCGACGCCGTTAATCAGTCGAAGCAGATTGTACAGGTGGGCAGTCAGCAGCGATCATCAGAGCAGTTTCGGTATGCTGCCGAACTGGTCCGGAATGGGCGTATCGGGCAGTTGAAAACGGTGTACGTGGGTCTTCCCGGCGATCCGGCAGGGGATGAAGAACCGCAGATGCCTATCCCGAAAAACCTGAACTACGACATGTGGCTGGGCACAACGCCCGACGTGTACTACACCGAAAAGCGGGTACATCCACAGAGTGGCTACGACCGACCCGGCTGGCTGCGTTGCGAACAGTTTGGCGCGGGCATGATCACCGGCTGGGGTTCGCACCACATCGACTGCTCGCACTGGGCCATGAACACCGAGCATACGGGCCCAATCGAAATCTGGGGACATGCCGATTTTCCGAAAAAAGGGCTGTGGGATGTACATGGCATCTTCCGGACGGAAGCTCGCTACGAAAACGGCGTACACATGATTGTTAGTAACGAGATTCCGAATGGTATTCGGTTCGAAGGAACGGAGGGCTGGATTTTCGTGTCGCGTGGCGATGCAGCCGTAACGGCCAGCGATCCCGTTGCCAAGCAGAATGCCGCTAAAAAACTCGACGCCAGTGATCCTAAACTGCTTACCTCCGTCATCGGGCCGAATGAAGTTCATCTGACGGTCAGTAAAGAACACCATGGCAACTGGCTCGAAAGTGTCGTCAGTCGCAAGCAGCCTATCGCGCCCGCTGAGGTTGGGCATCGGTCCTGTTCGGCTTGTCTGCTTCATCATGCAGCCATGAAACTGGACCGTAAACTCTATTGGGACCCGAAGAAAGAACAGTTCAAAAACGACCCGGAAGCCAACAAACTGCTCTCCCGTCCGCAACGGTCAGCCTATGCCATCAAAACCGTAGCATCCATAAAGGGGCGATAAAAACTGTTGACGATCAGCGTCCGCAAAGCGCAACCGTTTTAAAGGAGCTTATTCATACGTGCTCCGGAGACCATTAACCTACCTATTGAAGAATGAAGCTATTACCCACCGTTGGGAGTCTGTTTCTGGCTGCCTTGTTAGCCGCCTGTCAATCGTCGGAAAAAAAAGCCGGACAGGATTCGGCAGACAGTATGATTCGCCTGATCACCTTAGACCCCGGCCATTTTCACGCGGCTCTGGTGCAGAAAACGATGTACGATGGTGTCGATTCGGTCGTGCACGTATACGCACCAGACGGACCTGATTTACAATTACATCTGGACAAAATTCAGGGCTATAATACGCGGCCTGATGACCCAACCCACTGGAAGGAAGCGGTGTACAAAGGCGCGGATTTTCTGGATAAGATGCTGACCGATAAAGCGGGAAATGTTGTGGTCATGGCCGGGAACAATCGCCTGAAAACGGACTATATTCAGAAAACCATCGGGGCCGGATTCAACGTGCTGGCTGATAAGCCGATGGTGATCAGCTCGGCGAATTTCGGGCAATTGCAGGACGCGTTCAAAACGGCGGAGAAGAACAACGTGCTGCTCTACGATATCATGACCGAGCGGTACGAAATTTCGACCATGCTCCAGCGCGCGTTTTCGAGACAGGCCGACGTGTTCGGTACGCTGGAAAAAGGAACGCCGACCAAGCCCGCCGTTACCAAAGAGAGCGTTCACCACTTCTACAAAAACGTGTCGGGCAGCATATTGACGCGGCCGTCGTGGTTTATGGATGTGGCCCAGCAGGGCGAAGGCATCGTGGATGTTACGACCCATTTGGTCGATCTGGTGCAGTGGGAATGCTTTCCGGAGCAAACGATCGATTATCAGAAAGACATTCAGTTGACATCCGCCCGGCGGTGGACAACCGACATGAGCCTGAGTCAGTTCAAGGCCATTACGAAGCAGAACGCATTTCCGGATTACCTCAAAAAAGACGTGGTGAAGGACAGCATCCTGCGCGTGTACAGCAATGGCGAAATCAATTACCAACTGCGGGGAGTACACGCTAAGGTGTCGGTTACGTGGGCTTATAAGGCACCGGAAGGCGCGGGTGATACGCATTATTCGATCATGCGCGGTACAAAAGCTAATCTGATTATTCGCCAAGGGGCTGAACAGATGTATAAACCGACCTTATACATTGAAGCCGTAGCGGGCAATAAAACACTGGAATCCTCGCTAAAAACGGCCTTGCCCGCCATTCAAAACGAATTTCCGGGTGTGGAGATCAAGAAGATAGCAAAAGGGTGGGAAGTGATTATTCCTGAAAAATACAAAGAAGGTCACGAAGCGCACTTTGGCCGGGTAACGCAAAAATACCTGCAATACCTGAAAGAAGGTAAAATGCCAGGCTGGGAAGTGCCGAACATGATTGCCAAATACTACACAACGACGCAGGCGCTCGACCTGGCGAAGAAATCAAAATGAAGAACGTGAGCTGGGCGGCCACGTCTGGGTACAATAACGCATTGACACGAACCGGACGTGGCTGTCCAAACTACACCTACAACTCTTATGCACAATCCACAGGATAATCGGCGCAAGTTTCTTCGGGATTCAGTCGCTACGGCGGCTGGGCTGGTCATGCTACCCGGCGAAACGTTCACCATGCCCAATCGGCTGATCACCGAAAACGAACCGGCTGATTCGGCTGCGCCCAAAGCGTCCCGCATCAAGTTCGCGGTCATTGGCATGAACCACGGCCACATTTACAGCCAGGTAGAAGCGACCGTTCGGGGCGGTGGTGAACTGGTTTCGTTTTACTCGAAAGAGCCCGATCTGGCGGCTGCCTTTGCCAAGCGTTACCCACAGGCAAAGCAGGCCAAAAGTGAACAGGAGATTCTGGATGATAAAGCCATTCAACTGGTATTGAGTTCGATCATTCCCGACGAACGGGCACCATTGGGCGTTCGGGTTATGAAGGCCGGGAAAGATTACATGTCCGACAAACCCGGCATCACCACCCTTGACCAACTGGCCGAAGTGCGTCGTGTGCAGAAAGCGACGAAGCGCATTTATTCGATCATGTACAGCGAACGGTTCGAGAACAGAGCGACGGTCAAGGCGGGTGATCTGGTTAAGGCGGGGGCTATCGGGAAGGTGATTCAGACCATTGGGCTGGGACCGCACCGCATGACACCCCAATCTCGTCCGGAATGGTTCTTTGATCGCAAACGGTTTGGCGGGATCATCTGCGATATTGGTTCGCACCAGTTCGATCAATTTCTGTACTTCACGGGTTCGACGAAAGCGGATATCGTCGCTTCGCAGATCGGGAACACGAACCACCCGCAGTATCCGAACTTCGAAGATTTTGGTGATGTCATGCTACGGGGTGATGGGGGCGTGGGCTACATCCGCGTTGACTGGTTCTCGCCCGACGGCCTGAAATCGTGGGGTGATGGCCGCCTGACCATATTGGGAACCGACGGGTTTATCGAAATCCGGAAGAACATCGACCCCGGCGGGCGTGATGGGGGTAATCACCTGTTCCTGACCGACAAAAAAGAAACGCGCTACTTCGATTGCAGCAAAGAAGCGCTGCCCTACGGCGAACAGCTGGTCGACGATATTCTGAATCGTACGGAAACCGCTATGACCCAGGAGCATTGTTTTCTGGCTACCGAGCTGGCACTCAAAGCCCAGAAACAGGCTCAGATGATTCATTTAACGAGTAAACGTTAAATCATCCTACACCGAAGCCCGTTCGAAACAGCCATGAATCGCTATAGCCTACTTCTATTTTTTATCCTGATCAGCGTACGTGCCAGCTGGGCGATGGACGACAAGGTGAACTGGAAAAAAGTCAGGGTGCTGGTCTATATGAAAAATGGGAAAGGCTACGTCCACGACAATATTCCGAATGCGGTTTTGTGCATTCAGAAACTCGGACAGCAGCATGGCTTCACGGTCGATGTGTCGGATCAGCCGGGCGTTTTTACCGAAAATAATCTGGCACAATACACCGCGCTGATCTTTCCGAGTACCAACAACGATGTGTTCGATACCGACGCGCAGCGGCTGGCTTTCCGACGCTACATCGAAGCGGGTGGTGGCTTTGTCGGCATCCATTCCGTGATGGGAACGGAGCGAAACTGGACTTGGTTTAAGCGGATGCTCGGTGGCACGTTTGCCTGGCATCCCCGTTTTCAGAAACTCCGGTTGACCGTTATCGACACAAAACATCCATCCATGCAGGGACTACCTAAAACGTGGGAAAAGGAAGACGAGTGCTACTTTGCGAAGGACATGTCGCCCGGCCCGACAGTTGTGATGGTGTACGACCTGACCGCACTGGATCAGACCGAAAAAGAGAAGATAAAAACGTTCGGTGGCTCATACACCGAGGTATACCCAGCGGCCTGGTTCTATCATTTCGATGGAGGACATACGTGGTGTACGGCCCTCGGTCACGACAAAAAAGATTACGAAGACCCCACGTTTACCCAACACATTTTTCAGGGATTGCGCTTCGTGGCCAGTCAGGTGAAAAAAGTCGATTTCAGCAGAGCCTATGCCGATTCGAGGGATACACCGATTCGGTATTAGAACACGGTTGTATAGCAACCATATCATTACAAGTAACTTACATCGGTGCTAAGCCATTATTAACGAATAGAATGGAACAACGAACTACCTATCAGACCGTTTTCTCGCTCGACGGAAAACTGGCCCTCATTACCGGTGGCGGTAGCGGCATTGGCTTCGATATTGCCCGCTGCATGGTCGAGGCCGGTGGTCGGGTGGTGATCACGGGCCGTCGGGAACAGCCGTTGCAGGACGCTGTGGCAACGCTGGGCGAAAACGCGCATTACGTTGTCAATGACGTGACAGCCCGCGAGTCGCTGGACGGTCTGGTCGAAGAAATTGAAACGACGCATGGACCCATCGATATTCTGGTCAACAATGCGGGTGTCAATATGAAAAAGCCGGCTTTGGAGGTTACTGACGAAGATTTCGACCGGATCGTTCACACGAATCTAAACTCCGTTTTCAGCTTGACCCGTGCCTGCGCTCAGCGGATGATGGCTCGCAAACGTGGCTCGATCATCATGATTTCGTCGATGGCGGCCTATTACGGGATCGACCGGGTGGTGGCGTATGCGGCTTCTAAATCGGCGGTAGAAGGCATGGTCAAGGTACTGGCGTCGGAATTTTCGGGCAATGGGGTGCGTGTCAATTCGATTGCGCCGGGCTTCATTGAAACGGCGATGAGCAAAACGGCGATGGGGGGCGATCCGGACCGGTTTGCCCGTGCCATGCGCCGAACCCCGATGGGTTATTTTGGCAAGCCTGACGAC
This sequence comes from Spirosoma agri, assembly GCF_010747415.1. Taxonomy (NCBI): domain Bacteria; kingdom Pseudomonadati; phylum Bacteroidota; class Cytophagia; order Cytophagales; family Cytophagaceae; genus Spirosoma; species Spirosoma agri. The sequence continues at coordinate 540,543 of NZ_JAAGNZ010000002.1, forward strand.
ATTGGGTGGGCCGCCGTTTTTCTGGCCTCGGAGGCTGCCAAGTACATCACAGGCGTGTCGTTGCCGGTAGATGGTGGCAACTCGATTGGCTTTTAGGGGAACCTGTCATCGAAGAAGCGTAACTCGATAGAAGTCCATCTATTAACAAGTAGGCCGTATTGCCGAAAGCAGCGAAGTCGTACCAAAAGCAGTTGCAAATGAGTGGATTAATGCCATTGATGCGAATTAGTAATACCCCGTACTACTCAGACATTATCGTATGAAGCAACTAGTTTTAGTATATCGTATAGCCCTGCTTTGCCTATTTAGCATACCGGTGATTCCGTCGCTGGCTCAGACGGCCTTACCCGAGCAAACGTATACCTACCTGATCTACCATAAGTTATCACCCGGGTTGACCATACAGGATGCATTGCCCGTTGAGCGCGAATGGCGTGCCATCAATCAGGCGGCAGTGGACGAAGGTAAACTCATTGGCTGGTACATGATGGTCAAGCAGATGAGTTCGGATCCGAACGCGGAGTACGATTACATAACTGTGATCGTTTCACCGGAAATGAACATGAAAGGGGCATCACCAGAGGCTATGAAAAAGATCTACGGCGATAGCGTGCAGACCCGCATGACCAGTCTGCAAAACCGGGATCGCGCGACGGCCCCGGTCGTGAAAATGGAAATCTGGAAAACCATGATTGCTTCCTTTGGCTCCGGTTTTGCTCCCGAAAAGTCACCTCTGCTGCTGGTCGATTTTATGAAGCCACGTGATTCATCCAATAAATGGATGGTCTTCCCACCGTTAATGCAATTCTACCGCGAAGGAATGAAACGCAACGAACTGCTCGGGGGAGGACTTTCGGGATTGGTCGTCCCGAATGGGAGTGAAAAAGGCTATAGTATGCTTTCATTCCAGAACGTGACCAGTTTGAATGTGATCGATGATGCAACCTCCGAAGTCGTAAAGCTGCGGAATCAATTCAATAGTTCACTAGACATCGTACGGGAAGAGGTTCTACGCGCTATGGAATACACGAAAAGACCCGCAAAGTAGTCGTCCGGGAAACATTGACTGGGTACATTGGTGATCGAGCTTGCTTACGTTAACCACCAATGTACCCAACTCGCTACTTGATCTGACATATACTTTACCACAGCAATCACGCATAAACCCGAACCTCCATCAGCGCAGCCGGAGCTGCTCCATTCATGGCTTTTAGATGAATGGTTAGGCTACTGGTAGCGAGGGGCTGATCAAAGCGGATCGTGTTCCGGCTCTGGTGGTTTTCGGTTTGGTGAAAAATTCGTTCGTTCTGGTCGTTGCAAAGTACATACTCCCGAACGCAGAACGGGGAGGCCGTTTCGGGATGAATCATGATCACCGATTCGAGCGGGTGGTCGAAATCCGTATCGAAAAACAATTCGACGCGCCTGATTTTCTTCTTTTCTGCCCAGTGGAGCGTGATTGTCGGGTCTGTATCGGTCGGGGAGGCCACCCAGGCGTTCGGTTGGTTGGTGGGACGCTGGATACCATTGCGGACGTTCTTGGCTTCGAACAAGCGAATGCCCGGCTCAATAGTCAGTGTGATGTTGTGACCTTTGGGTCGTCGTTCGGGGCACCAAAACTCAAACGTATCGACGCCGATGTCGTCGGTTGGTTCCTGTTTTCCGTAGTTTGATACCGCCGGATTGGTCTTGTTGAACACCGATAAAACACCCGTTGCTCTCAACTGGCTGTACTGCAAACGAACAGCGTCATTCTTCAGGAACGTAACGAATACATATTCCGTCTGATCAAGTTGGGTGTCAAACGCTAACGGGATTTCCTGCTTCCCTTTGCGCAGCGGAATGGTCAACGTGTGTAGTGTTACATCCGGCGTATGGTTGCCCGGTTTATTACTTTTGCGCAGTTCCACAACCAGCGTTGTATCCTGATCAGCCGTCACGTAAGCCGTTAGTTTGGGAACCGGACCGGCTGAGAGGGGCAGCATCTGAGCAGCCGATTGTAGTAGCGGAACCAGCGGCCCGTCAGGCGGCAAACTGGTCAACATCAACTCGCTGGAAGCAGATACCTGCGCCTGTTGCGCCAAGTCATTATTGTCCAGTAGTTTAAGTCCGGGTATGTGATGCCCGATTTTTAGTAGTTCCTGCTGTAGAGACCGCACCGGCGGACCGGCAATCCCTTGCGTCTTCTGACCGGATGGTATTTGCTGACGCACATGAGACGCAAGGGATTGCCGGTCCGCCGGTGCGGTCTCTACGGATAGGTCGCGTGGTTTCAACCCGTCGCGGGTGCAGAGGGCGGCCGCCATACCCACGGCCTGACCGACATAAGCACTGGTACCCATCACCCGCGAGGAACCGAACGCGACGTGGGAGGCCGAAATGATACGGCCCGCTAGGAACAAATTGCTAATGTTTCGGGAATACAGGCACCGGTACGGAATCTGGTAAATACCCTTGCTGTGCCATTGGTTGCAGCCGGGTTTTTCGCTAAATACGCCATCAGCGGGGTGTAAATCGATGCTCCAGCCACCAAACGCGACCGCATCCGCATATTCGCGCTGCTCCACAATATCCTGCTGGCAGAGAATGTAGTCACCCTCGAACCGACGGCTTTCACGTTTGCCGGGTATGTGGCCGACCCATTCGAGCGTGAGCGTGTCGGCTTCGGGAAACTGACCCGAATTTTTGATGTGATTCCAGACGCCGTATACCACTTTCCACAACTCCCATTTGATCCGTTCCGTGTCGTGAACGGTGTCCAACCGCCCCCCATATTCGATCCACCACAATTGGCAGCCGTACTCCTGCGCATTGAACCGACGGTACCGGGGGATTTTGGTAATGTCATCCAGCGCGTAGGCCGGCGGAACGAAGCGAACCGGCCGACCCGTATCTTTTGTGTAGAAATAAAGCGAATGCCCCAGTAACTCACCGTATTCAGCCGAAGGGGCGAATTTTTCACCAAATTCTTCCGCTGATTCGGCACCCATCCGGAAGGCAGCACCAGCCTGAAAGCCTACGATTCCGTCGCCGGACGCATCGCAAAACAGGGGTGCTACCAGATCGTACATCGTGCTGTTCTGACTGCAAAACGCTTTCACGCTACTGATCGTGTCAGGCGATGATTTCTCTACTTCATACACGGCGGTGTTCAATAGAAGGGTGATGTTGGCCTCACCAATGACTTTTTCGAGGAGAATCGTGTCGAAAATCAGTGGATTGCCTTCGGGATTACGATACCAGTTTTCGAGTAACACTTCGTCAATGACACCACCTTCCCGCGCCCAGCGGTTGTTGTTACCCATGTGCGACGTAGCGCCCAGTACCCACAGCCGTACTTCACTTGATGCGTTGCCGCCCAGCACGGGACGATCCTGCACCAGCAGCACGCGAATGCCAGCCCGAGCTGCTGTGATCGCGCAACATACACCCGATAAGCCTCCGCCTACTACAATCAGATCGGCATCGTGTCGGATGGTTTTTAAGGTTCGTTTATCGGTTGCTTGTTCGCGTATCATTCGTTAGATCAATCGTTTGCGTAAGAATAGTAAAGCCCGTCGGTTTCACAACGGCTACAGTAAGGGTCTTATCGAAGCCACGAACCGGAATCGTGAGATCGATGCGCTGGCCCGGTTGAAGGGCGAGCGTGCTTGTATGTACACCGTTGATGTTGAGCGTGTAGTTCTGTAGGGTATAGGCGGGGAAATCCGCTCGGGCCGTGACCTGAAGAATAAGCGAGTGAACACCTTCCGGACCGGGTTTCCAACTCGTTTTCTCGATAGTTACGGGTGCCATCTCGCGCTGGTAAGTCGCATACGCAGGCCGTTTGCCACGCTCAGGTCCGACCAGACCCCACGGACGATAGCCGTTCGGGTTGGTCCCCTGATGGCGGCTTTGGTAATCGTTGAATGACCACCACGACGCACCAATGACGTAGGGCCGCTTCCGAATCTCCCGAACTACGTTCTCAACATCGGCAATCTGCCCGGCTTCGCCCGTTTCGGTATCGGCCCGACGTCCCCATTCGCTGATCAGAATGGGCTTATCCGGGTAGAGCTGGTGAATATGATCCAGCGCTTTGGCATGGTTTCCGTACGTATTCGTCGAGACAAAATCGCAGTACTGGCTCGCTTCATCCTCCGGTTTTTTGGGGAGAATATTCAGCCGCATGGACGCGAACGTATAAAGTCGGGTAGGATCGAGGGTGCGGGCGAAGGCGATCATGTCTTTCGTCCACCGTTGACCGGAGGGCGTTTCCGACAGATATTCGTTCCCGACGCTGTAGGCAATGATGCTGGGGTGACTCCAGTCGCGCTCGGCCATTTCGCGGAACTGCTGCTGGAACTTTCGGCGAATGGTGTCATTATCCATCTGCTTTTGCGTCAGTTGCCAGTTACCCGCTTCCGAAATGATCAACATGCCGTTGCGGTCGGCCCAGTCGTAAACGGCTTCGCTGGGCGTGTAATGCGTCAGGCGGTGAAATTCCATCCCCGCTTCTTTCATCAGCCGCAGATCTTTCTCGATAAGCCAGTCGGGTTCCATTGATCCCAGACCCGGATAATCGACTACGCGGTTACCACCCGCCACTTTGATGGGCTGACCATTCAGGAGCAGCTGCGCGTTTCGAACTTCAACCTTCCGAATACCGAAGTTCGTCGTTGTTGTGTCGACTCCTGCAACAACCTGTATCGCATAAAGCGTTGGCTGATCAACACGCCAAAGGGCCACATCAGCCGCCTTAAGAGTCGTTTCGGCTTCCAGAATGGCCGTTTGATTAGGACCGATAGCACCAGTGCTGTTCTTCCACTTTAGCATCAGCGTTTTCGCTCCCTGTCTGATCTGGTACTGAATGGATGGGGTAACGGCCTGACCGGATGCGTTCCGGATGCGGGTTTTGACCGTTACGACGGCGCTACCTTTCGCCCGTGATCCGGGGTTCAGATCGGGAGTGGCTTCTACTTTCAGATTCTCTACGTACACATCCGGCTCCACGGTTAAGTAAACCGGACGAACCAATCCTCCGTAGTTCATCCAGCCGGGAAACGGATCATTTGGCCGACCATTGTCTTTGGCCCCCGGAATACTGCCCGGTAGCCAGGTGTTATTATTGACCGAAATCGCCAGATTATTTTCCGTGTCGCCAGTTAAGAAGTCCGTCACGTCAACGCTGAACGGCGTGTAGCCCCCCTCGTGCGACGTGACTTTTTTACCGTTGAGCCATACGACGGTCGTATAGTAAGCGCCATCAATATGCAGCAGCACGCGTTTTTTGGCAGTTGGTTGCCAGGTAAACGTACGCCGGTACCAGGTTGTACCTGTGTAAAACTGATACCGCGGATCGACCGAAAAGCAATGCGGGACGTTGACCTTATCCCAGCCGTTGGTCGGTATTTTTGTACTAAACCATTCTTCCGCTTCGCCAACGCCAACCGGATCGAGCGCGAACCGCCATTCACCATGCAGCGGAATGGCTTTCGGATCGCGAATGGAATATTGGGCCTGTACTGAACCGCTCAGGCCAGTTAGCAAAATCAGGCTGTACACGCAACTAAGTGCTGTTAATGTTACACGAACGTTGGTCCGTATGGCACGCGTGAGTTGATGGACACGGACTAAAGTCCGTGGTACGTTGGTTCCTATCATTCGGTGATTTGTTCGTTAACAGGTGTGTTAATTGGAGCCGTAGCAACGACGCGCGATGCCCGCCAGGGAATTAGGGCCGCCAGTAAAACGACCCCTGCGATGGTTGCGGTGATGCCTGCGCCCGTGGTTGTCAGGAAACTTAACCCGAACAGCATCACGGCCGTGAAAACCAGCGATCCGGCAATGACCTGTAGACCGAACCGATTTTGTTTTTTGACTTCAACGGCTTCGATCGCCAGTTCGGTTTGCGCGTTAACTGTCTGTGCATCATCCCGCTTCTGCTGCCGGGCCACCAGATAGCGGTAATAGGCATCGGCCATTCGACCCTGCGAGCGTGCCCAAAGCTCATAGCCGAGCAGCAGCAATAGCGGTATGCCCATGCCAATCGCCGTTTCCCAGGCACGCGTCAGCTTATAATCGAAAAGAATCGGTAAAAGAATTTTGGCGAATAGATTGACTGACAGGCCAATGCCCGTGATCCAGAGCGTAGCGCGGCTGGTCAGGCGTTTGGAAAACAGCGCCCAAAGGGGAGGAGCCAGCAATGGTCCGCCCGAAATAGCCGAAATACTCAACACAACTTCAACGATGCCGCCTGCCGCCGGAACCAGCAACGCAATGCCGATCATGCCCAGCCCGAATACCCACGACGAGCCACGAGCCACCCGAATCAGTTGTCTGTCAGAAGCAGCGGGGTTGATCAGTCCTTTGTAAATATCGTTCGTAAAAACGGCGGATACGACATTCAGCGCGGTGTTGGCGCTGGCCGAGGTGGAAAAATACATACCGGTCAGCATCAGGCCCAGCAGGCCGGGCGGCAACACGAGCTGGCATATTTTCAGATAGGCGTTCTCCGTGTCCAGTCCTACCAGCCCCGGATTGATGGCTTTGTAGATCATGGGCGGCATCATCCAAATGATCGGACTGATGAGGTAAAGACCCGCGAACAGAAACGCCACTTTTCGCGCTGATTTGGGACTGTCTACGCTGGTGTAACGTTGCACGAATGTCCAGTTGCCGCCAATGTACGCAATGTGATAGAGGACAAACGCCAGGACGAAGCCAATGGTGTACTCGCCGTTGAGCAGATTGAAAAAGTCGTCCGGCACTGCTTTTGTAAACCCGTCGAAGCCACCGACCCGATCCAGTGATAGCGGTAACAGAATGAACACAGCCGCCGATAAGACCACAAATTGCAGAATATCCGTGACCATCACGGCCCATAAGCCACCCACGGCGGTATAAGCGATCATGAACAGACCCAGCCCAATGGTGCAGGGAACCAGCGGCAGATTGAGCGACGAACTAACCAGCTTGGCAACCGGATACAGCACTGATCCTTTGATGAAAACGCTGACCAGCGTAAAAATGAAAATGTATACTTTCTGAACCGTTAAGCCAAGTCGTTCGCGAATGAACTCAGCCGCCGTCAACGCGCCAGCCGCTTTCCAGCGCGGGGCAAGGTACAGGCCCGTAACCAATGCACCAATGCACATAGTCCATTGAATCGTGATGGCGACCCAGCCGTATTTGTACGCAATCGATCCCCAGGCTACGAACGTTCCGGCGGAGAAGAAGCTCATGAACAGCGACAGGCCACCAATGAACCAGGGTACGGCCTCGCCACCCGCAAAAAACGATTTCAGATTACGTCCCGTCCGGGCAAAGAGCATGCCGATTCCCAGCACAAAGGCAGAGAACAGGACGATGACGGCGGTATCAATGGTTGTGTTCAAGAGTAGGTAAATTAGCGATTATAAATCGTTGTCTTTAATGGTAACGACGTCGATCCCAAAGGCGGGCAATTGCTTCGAGATAGCTTTTTTGCTTTTAGTAGTTAGTTGACAATCAGAGGACTGTGCCCGGTTGTTTAACAAGATAACAAACAACTTTCTACCATTCACGGATTTAGCCAGCAGGTAATCGATCGACGGGTTATTGATCTGGACGGCGTTCTCGTCAATGACCAGATTCGCTTTTTCGCCGTTCACTGTTCCCGGTGCGAACCCGTACGTTTGGTGAGGTCCTACCTTGGGCGTCACAAAGCCACGGGGAAAGGTCACTTTGCCACCGGAGCGTAGCTCTGCTTCGGCCATCAGGTAGTCGGTGAGCCAGCCGATTTGCCACCAGGCATGGTGCGGATACGGTCCGGATCCTTTGTTCATGGCCTGCCAGTAGTACGAGGCAACGCTGGTTTTGGGATCGACGAAGGCATCGCGTCCGATAGCGCCCGAACGGGCCATGTCCGCAAAAATTGGTTCCCTGGTCAACCCGTACATCCGAATAAACAGACCGGCGTGGCTGCACAATTGAATGGGACCGTGGCGGGTTGCCGAACCAAAAATACCGCCGTGTTCGAAGCTTAACCCCGTTTGGCTGATCTCCCAATCTTCGCGCTGCATTCCATTGACGGTTTTAAGTTGATGGCTGGCAATGGGATGGGTATAAATCGAGGTGGTATAAATTTTGGCCGCTGTGATTGCTGCTTCTTTGTAGCGGGCGTCGCTGGTCAGATCATACAAATCCAGAAAGGCCTGCGCCGATTGACCGGTAGCGAAGTCAGGCGCATACCGGGCATCTCCACAGACGCCCAAAAAACTCCCCGTCTCAACGGCGTTTTTGATGAGCCAGTCAGCCCCTTTGCGGGCGGCAGCGAGGTATTTTGGATCGTTCAAAACACGGTACGCCACAATCAGGCCGTAGAACGTTGGTCTGAGATCCTGAATGTCGTTGAAAATTTCCTGTTCTGAGTGACGATCATACGCAACGGCCCAATGACCGTCCGGTTTCTGCCAGGTCAGGAGCCGGTCAGCACCAAGCCGCAAGCGTTCTTTTAGCTCGGTGTTCGCTGGCTCGAATAACAGCATATTGCCAATGTCGAGCATCGTATAGTACGTCAGCCCAATCGGTTCGACGACTTCGCCCCATTCTTCAACGAACTTATGGGCTTTTGCCAGATAATATTGGCCTTCGGGCGCGCCCTTGAAAAAGCTGTTACCCGTTTCCTGCTGAGCCAGCTTGAAATTCTCGGCGTAGGGAAGAACATTTTTCGTTAGCAACGAATCGCTGGTAGCTGTGGCCAGCATCCACATGGCTCCGTAGTCAGAATTCTTCATCGCGTCTTTGTTCGATCCGACAACTCCGCCCAGGTAGGACTGTGCTCCTATCTTTTTGCCGTCGAACTCTTCGATGTTCCACAAGGACGTTTTCGGATCGGTCAGGTAGTGGTGCATTTTCGTGATGCGGTCGGTCAGCGATTGTTTGCTCTGCCGCAAGGCCACGGATTCCTTGAACTGGTAGATGTCATAGACCGCGTGGTTGAGCGCTTTAAACCAATCGCCATCGGTGAGACTGTAACGGAAGCTATAACTGATGGACTCACCCGACTGCAACCGCGATTTCGGTTCACCCAACACTGGATAATAGAGCGTTGGTGACAACTGGGCTTTGCGGTTCATATGCGACAGGCCGACGTTCCAGTCCGTTTGCGTGATTTTATCAGTCGCCCACGGATCACGCGCCAAACCCGGTTCGGGAATAACGGAAAGTGTAACCCCATTCTTGGTGCTCACCATCGGCGAAAGCGTACTGGCACACCGTTCGCGATAGATGACCGGCAGCGAGGGGATGCCGTGCCCATAGGCGTAGGCCAGCGCGAAGTTGGGCTGAATTTTGTTGCCCTGAAAATAGCCCGGTACCGTTGCCCAGGACATATCCTGCGTTGAAATAGTGGCAAGCGTCGGGCTGGCGAGTGAGAAATAACCAGCCTTTTTCGGCGTAATCGTCTGGTTGACGATGATGTCAGACGCGAACGTTGGGTCCAGCGTCCATTCCGAAACAATCGTAGCGACGTCGGTTTCCTGACTAAAAACAACCGTGTTCTTCGTTCGCTGCTCGGCTTTCTGCGGAAAAAAATGAATGGCTTTCCCGGCGGTGTTGAGCGAAACGGGATTGGTGCTTTCCGCCCATTGAACCTGCTGGTAATGGTATTTTTCGCCGGGGAAAACGGTGCCCGTACGATCCTTAAACGTCGTATCGGGCTTCTCATTAGGTTTTTCGGCTGCGTAAAGCAATGTCGTTTCACCGGATGGTATGCCTACGTTTTGCCAGCGGTCACCTTTACGGATCTGAAGCTGTTTTTCCTCGAAGCCACGAGCCGTTTTGGCCCAGACAAGGCGAATCCGACCGTTGGTTAGGTGCGGTGAAGTCGTTTGCGCGTTTACCGATATGGCCCCGAACAAAGTGCAGGCTGTCAATAGATAAACAGCGGTTAAGGATCTGATCTTCATAGCGGTTGTCAAAGCTATTTTCTTCGGTTTTTGTTATCGCCAACAGGAAGGGAGGTTCTCCTCACCGCCCCAACCCTCTCCCCCGCAACGACGGACCGTCCAAAATGGGAGAGGGCCTACAGCAACTTTACTTCCAGGCCGAATTTTGGTCAAGTTTCGGATTTGCGTTTAGCTCGTCCTGTGGGATGGGGAAGTATTTGTTCTTCGCCGTTACGTTGCGGACTGGATAAACGGCGTTGACCGCTTTGGGAATGACCGTCAGGAATTTGCCCGTGCGGGTGAGGTCATACCAGCGGTCGCCTTCGGCAAAAAACTCCCACGCCCGTTCCTGAATAACGGCATCGACAAACGCATCTTTCGACAGGCCCGTTGGTAAGTCCGTCAGTCCGGCCCGCTTCCGAACGGTGTTAATATAGCCGTAGGCCAAAGGGGTAGCTCCGTTCAGGCGGCCTTCGGCTTCGGCAGCGATCAGGTACATATCGGCCAGTCGTAGAATCGGAATGTTCGGAATCAGATTCTGCGTCGAAATGGGATCCTGGTATTTCTTGATCAGTACGCCGTCGGTCGTGATAGGCGTCACGCTCCGTTGCGGAATGGTTTTGCCATTTTTGTCCACATAAGTTGTGTCGAGCAGCAACCGGCGCTTATCCTGCGGGTTAAACGAATTGTAAAAGGACTGATAGGCGAACATTGACCCGAACGTCGTTCTGCCGTATTCGGGTCCGGCGCTGGCGGGTGGGCCACACAGACCCGTCAACTGGTGCGACCGACCCGGCGAAATCGGATCGACTTCATACGCCCACATGTTTTCGACGCGGGCCGCATCTTCCTGATCGTATTTATACACGTTGCGGACGTCTGACATCAGCGCGTATTTGCCCGACGTGATGACCGCCTGCGCTTTTTCGAGCGCTTTTTGCCAGTCCTCGTTGTACAAAGCCGCTTTCGCATAAAGCGCATTCGCCACTTCTTTGGCCGGACGACCTTTATCGACCGCCGGGTACGACGGCAAGCCGGCTGCCAGAGCCATGTCTAGATCGGCATAAATCTGTTTGTATACATCGGCTTTGCTGCTTTTGCCAACGATAGCGTCGGCCTGCGAATAGCTGGGGGTGGTCTTGATGGGTACGTCGCCGAAGTTTTTGGTGAGCATCCAGAGATAGAACGCCCGTAGGTAATAAGCTTCGCCGATGATCTGCTTTTTGCGGGTCTCGTCCATCACAGCTGCCGGAACTTTGGCAATGATCCAGTTGGCTTTTTCGATGCCGTCGTAACCGGATATCCAGATTTGCTGCGGAGATTCGTAGATACGGGAGTTACTCTTCTGCGTCGTGTAATTGACATCGTAGGTGAAGAGCGTCAGCGTGTTACGGCCTACGACTCCGCGTGGGTAAGTCTGATCGTCGCTAAAATCAGCGATCAAGGTACCGGCCGGACCGTTGTACATATCCGCAAATGGATCGTAGGCCGCGATGAGTCCTTTTTCGGCATCGGCTGCGGTTTTGTAAAACGCTTCGGTGTAGATGGATGAGTAGATGGTCTCGTCCAGTTCGCAGGCAGTCAGACCGACGGCGAGGAGTATAGGAATGAGTATTTTTTTCATTTGCTTAAAGAGCGAAAGAGTGCATGAGCGAAAGAGCGATTTGTCCCATCGGATAAAGAGTGATCGACGCATTTTGTGCTGATAGCCAGCCGCTCGTTCACTCAATCACTCTTTCACTCAATTAAAAGGTTACCTGAAGACCACCCAGGAATGATTTGGCTTGTGGATACACGAGATTGTCGATACCAATGGCGGTGTTTGATCCGGCGTAGGTGTTCACTTCCGGGTCGAAACCGCTGTAGTTCGTGATCGTGAACAGGTTGTTGGTGCTCACATACACGCGAACTTGCTGAAGTCCTTTGATTCGTGGCAGCGTATAACCCAGCGTCAGGTTCTTGCAGCGCAGGTACGAGCCGTCTTCAACCACCTGGCTGGTTATGGGCAGACGACCCGCCTGGAAACCACTCACGTACTGATTGCTTGGATTGGTGGCCGACCAGCGATTGGCAAGCCCTGCCAACTGGTTCCGTTGTCCTAAGGGCATTTCGAACGAAAGCCGGCTCGCGTTGTAAATGTCGTTGCCCTGAGAGCCCGACAGAAACAGGTTTAGGTCAAATCCTTTGAACGACAGATTGGTTGAAAAGCCATAAATAAACGCCGGATTCGGGTTGCCGGTAATTACCTGGTCAGCCGCCGAAATGACACCATCGCCGTTAATGTCTTTCACTTTCAAACCACCCAAACGACCGTCGTAGCCGGGTAGGATTGATTCGCCCGTCTGGTTGATGCCGTCGAAAACGTAGGTTTTAAAGACGCCCAGCGGCTGGCCAATGCCCAAGATCGAATAGGTCGTGATAAACCGCTCCTGCGTGGTCCCTCCATCCAGATCCAGTACCTTATTGCGGTTCATAGTCAGATTGCCGGACACGTTCCACTTCAGCGGACCATCCAGAACTCGGGCGTTCACGGCGAATTCCAGCCCCTTGTTTTGCAATGAGGCAAAATTGCCGGTAATCGTGCTATACCCCGAACTCAACGGCAGCCCTTTTACGTACAATAGATCTTTCGTCGTCTTTTGGTAGGCATCGATAATGAAGCTAATGCGGTTGTTAAACAGACCAATGTCAAGGCCGATGTCAGCCTGGGCCGATTTTTCCCAGCGCAGATCGGGGTTGGCGATGCCCGATGGATTGATACCGGTTATGTAGGCGTGGTTGATATTGTAGTCACTCCCCAAAGCCGCCACCGTTGCCAGCGATTGGTATGGGTTGAGACCACCCGCATTTCCGGTAATACCGTAGCTACCGCGTAGTTTTAAATCTGAAAGCCAGGAAACATTCTTGACAAACGGCTCCTCAATGATCCGCCAAGCTGCGGAAACGGCGGGGAACAAGCCATACTTGCGGTTTGCGCCGAACTTGCTTGAGCCATCGATCCGGGCGGTCAAATCCAGAAAATACTTGTCTTTGTAGCCGTAATTGATCCGGGCCAGGTACGAATCCAGGCGGGTACGGTTCCGGCTGCTGGAAACCGTACGGTTCAGGGCCAGTTGCAGGGCTTCGTTCTGGGTAGCATCGTTCGGGAAACCATTGGCGTTGATTTGATTGGAGTCATAGGCCTCCGACTGAGAAGCGACTACAGCCGTTGCTTTGACCGAATGGTGCTTGGCGAACAGAGTGCTGTACGTCAAGATGCTTTCGTGCAGTAGCGCCAGTCCATTGTTATTTATTTTAAATCCTGAACCCGAATTGTCGTTCAAATCGGACCGGTTGACGATCGAGCGGGGCGAATAGCCATCGCGCAGGCTGCTTTGCAGATCCGTATTGAACGAGGCCCGGTACGTTAGCCCTTTCAGAATGGTGAAATCGGCGTAGAGATTGATGAGCGTTCGTTTGATGGCGTTCCGGTTCAGGACGCTGGCGAAGTTAAGCGGATTGGTAACTTCCCGATATTGACCACCGGCCTGCTCGCCGAAGGGGAAGAGCGAGCCATCCGCCCGGTAGGGGACCAGTGTTGGTGGTGCCCCAATGGCCGCGCCGAGGATGGAATTCGTCACGACGGGTGCGTCGCCGATCGCTTCAGAACCGGTTGTGATTCCCGAGTTGATGGCGTAACTGCCCAAAATGCTGGTGCCTATTTTGATCCGATCACTCACTCGATGGTCAACATTCAGCCGGTACGAATAGCGCTTAAAGGCCGAATTGATAATAATGCCGTCCTGATTAAAGTAATTAGCCGAAAGGGCCACCTGGGTTTTTTCGGTTCCGCCGTTGATCGACAACTGGTGGTTTTGGATGGGTGCCTGACGGAAAATGAGGCTTTGCCAATTTGTACCTTCGCCCAGGGATGCCGGATCGGGGTAGTAATTGTTTTTGAACACCTCATTTTCCAGTTGGCCAAATTGAGCCGCATTCAGAACCGGTAGTGTCTTGTTTACTTTTTGAACGCCATAGTAGCTCTCGACCGTTACGCGGGTAGCCCCCGTTTTGCCCCGCTTGGTCGTGATCAGTACGACGCCGTTGGCCGCCCGTGATCCGTAAATTGCCGACGCGGAAGCATCTTTCAGGATTTCGACCGACTCAATATCGTTCGGATTGATCGTTGACAGCGGGCTGACGTCATTGATGCCACCGCTATTGGAAATCTGAATCCCATCGACTACATACAGCGGTTCAGAGTTTCCATTGATCGAGTTCGTACCCCGAATCCGGACGCTGATGTTACCACCCGGAGCGCCGGTATTCTGGCTGACCTGTACCCCCGCCACCCGCGCCTGAAGACCCTGCGCCACGTTGGCCACCGGCGTCTGTACCAGGTCCGTGGACTTTACCGAAGCAATGGCACCCGTGGTTTCAATCTTACGCTGGGTTCCGTACCCAACCACAACCACTTCGTTTAGCGACCGGTCGTCGGACTGAAGCGTCAGGTCAATGACGGTGCGGTTGCCTACCGTGATGTCCTGCGAAACATAACCAATAAACGAAAAGGTAAGGACTGCCGATGAGGTCGGTACGTTGGGTAACGAATACTGACCATCTGCGTTGGTGGTTGTACCCCGCTGGGTGTTTTTCAGAATAACGCTGACACCCGGTAAGGCACTACCGTCTGCCCCCGTTACGCGTCCACTGACAGTACTGCTCTGCGCTAACACAACCGCGACCGATGTTAGGGTTGTAAGGACAAGGCATACTACGAAACGTATTCTTTTTTTCATAAGGGTAATTATAGGAATAGTTTAATTTTTGGTCTTCAGGTCGTCGATTCGCTTTCTGGCAACTAACTGAAGATAAAAGAGGGTGTATGCGCTTAAATGAGCTGTTTGACCACGAATTGATTGAATTTCCGGCAGGAAATGCCTTATGTCAAGAAAAACTTTACTTATTTTCCTGGGAACATTCCCAATTTAAATTGGGAATGTTCCCAGGAAAATAGAGATTTATGGACTGGGCTTTGGCCGGTATTATCGTTACTTAAGAAAAGTACAATTTTATGCAGCAGCATCTAACTACGATCATTGATATTGCCCGTCAACTGGGAATATCCAAATCCACCGTTTCGCGGGCGTTGACGGGTCATCCAAATGTGAATGCGAAAACACGCCAGCGGGTGCTGGAACTGGCCGAGCAACTGGACTACCAGCGTAATCAACTGGCCATTTCGCTGCTAACCAATCAGACCCGTACGGTGGGCATCATGGTGCCGGAATTTATCAGTTTTTTCTTCCCGAAAGTGATCATTGGCGCACAGGAAGTGCTGGCGGAAGCGGGTTATAACGTGGTGATTTGCCACTCAAACGAATCGTACGAAACCGAAGTCGCAAATGCCAAAGCGTTACTGGCCAGCCGCGTCGATGGACTGATCGTGTCGCATACGAAAGAAACCCGCAACTTCGATCACTTCCGGATTTTTCAGCGGAAGGGTGTGCCGGTGGTCTTCTTCAACCGCGTGTGCGAGGATATGGATGTATCGAAGGTGACGGTCAATGATTATGAGGGTGCTTTTCGGGCGGTGGAACACCTGATCCAGACTGGTCGGCGACGGATTGCTCACCTTGCAGGGCCCGACAGTTTACCCAATAGCCGCGACCGGCTCAATGGCTATCGTGATGCGCTGCGGCAGTATGGTATCGCCGAAGAATCGGAACTGATCATTTCGTATGATCTGACCCTGGAGAAGGCCAATATTTACGTGAATCACCTCCTGAATCTGGCCCAGCCGCCCGACGCTTTATTTACCATCAATGACCCGACGGCTATTGAAGCGTTGAAAGTGATCAAAAGCCGGGGACTGCGCATTCCCGACGACATTGCCATCGTTGGATTCAGTAATGACCCGATTTCGGCCTTGGTCGAGCCGAGCCTGACAACGGTATCACAGCCCGTCAGCGAAATCGGGCAGCAGGCGGCTACGCTACTGATGGAGCAAATGACCGATAAAGATCACAGCAAACCGCCCCGCACAATTGTACTGGAAACGCAGCTTATTGTACGGGGATCATCGTAGCAGGTAGGTAGTCCAAATTATGGGCGAAACGTTATTTGTTGCGCGTGCTCAGGTAATACACCGGAATACCGAGTCCGGCGATCAGCAGGCCCATGCCCGTGTTGAAGGTTTTGGTATAGAGCAGAATGCCACAGATCGTCAGGGCAGCAATGACATAGAGCGCGGGAACAACCGGATATCCAAACGCACGATACGGACGCTCGGCATTCGGTTCGGTCCGCCGGAGTCGGAACAGGCCGGCAATCGTGACCATGTAGAAAAGCAGCGACGCAAAGGTGCAGTAATCAAGCAGATCGCCGTATTTACCGGACAAACAAAGGATCGACGCCCAGATGCATTGAAGCCACAACGCCCGACCCGGAACCGCATTTTCGTTCAGGTGGGATGCCTGCTTGATGAACAGCCCGTCTTTAGCCATAGCATAGTAGAGTCGTGCGCCAGCCAGAATCAGCCCGTTGTTACAACCAAAGGTCGACACCATGATCAGAACGGCCATGATGGCAACGGCTACATTGCCAAAAACCGTTTCGACGGCGGCTGTTGCTACGCGGTCGGCATCGGCAAACTGGATACCACGACCAACAATGTCTGTAGCCGTTGGCAAGCCTTTGAGGGGTAATAGGGAGAGGTAGGAAACGTTCGCCAGGAAATAGATCGTCGTCACAATGAGTGTACCGAAAAACAGAGCCAGCGGAATGTTTCGGCGCGGATTCTTAATTTCTCCGGCAATAAACGTCACATTATTCCACGCATCCGCCGAAAATAAAGACCCGATCATCGACGTGCCAAATGCTAAAATCAACGCCATGCCCGCCAACGGAATAACCTCGCCCGTTGCCGACGTACTGCTCGCATCCCAGGCGTTACTGAGGTTAGTCGATAGCAACCCACTGCTGAGTCCAATGGTAATACCGATCACAATCAATCCAAGCAAAGCGATCAGTTTGGCGGATGTGAACACGTTCTGAATCAGCTTGCCGCTTTGCACCCCCCGGCTGTTGAGCCACGTCAGCAGGACCAGACTCGAGATGGCGAAGAGTGATCCCAGCGTGATTTTGATGGGCCCCAGCGCCAGCAGGACATTGTCGGGGCCAAGGGCCGGAATAAACACCGCCGTATATTTAGTGAACGCAACGGCTACCGCAGCAATCGTGCCCGTTTGAATGACCGTAAACACCGTCCACCCGTAGACAAAACCCGTCAGGCGACCGTAGGCCCGCTGAATATAAATGTACTGTCCGCCTGCTTTGGGCATCATACCGGCCAGCTCCCCATAGCTAAGTGCAGCCGCCACCGTTAGTACGCCCGTCAAGACCCAAAGCATTAATAGCCACCCCGATGAGCCAAGATTACGGGCCATGTCGGCGGTAACGATGAACACCCCCGAGCCGATCATCGAACCTGAAACAATCAGGGTGGAGTCGATCAGACTGAGTGAGCGTTTGAATTCGGTTGGTTCGGAGGTTACGTCATCCGAGTAAAGCGTATTGGGTAGTTTGTCTGCCATGAAGAAGAGGATGTAGGCGCAAGAAGCGGCCCATTGCGCAAAATAACAAACCTTTACGCATAAAACCGCACCGTCTGACCGCTTAAAATTCTGTTGGTTTGCTGAATGGCAGAATTTATTTTGTGGGGGGTAACGGCCAAACGTCAGGAAAAGAATAGGTGCGGTCAAAAGAAAATTGTTGCCCCGAGTTACTGCTTAACGACCAATCTGATAACACAACTACGCCGGAATAAGGCCCAGAACGGGGAAGTCAGGAGAACACCAGCCAGAAAATTTGTTCTACAGACAGGCGTTAACAAACGTAATTCCGTCTGGTCTGCTAACGCGGAGATAGACACTGGATCAGCGACGATACCGAATTCGGGTAGTTACCGACTTCGCCATTCTTCAAACCCACATGTGCGGTCCAGGTAAAAAAGGCACTTTAGAAACTCAATCTATATGGCTCATTCTGCCAACACACACGCAGATCAATCCGATGGGAAACATTCCTATACCAACAATACTGTTTATGAGGCCGATCATGACATCTGGTGGCATCCTGACGCGTTGTTCTTCATGCTTAAAACCTCCGTCAACCCGGCGCGGATGGGTTATTTCAGTCGCATCGTGCAGCAACATTTGCCCGATGTCGCTGGTAAAACGTTGTTGGATGTTGGCTGCGGGGGAGGAATTCTGGCTGAAGCGTTTGCGAATCTGGGCATTGCCGTAACGGGTATCGATCCGTCCGCTTCAGCTATTGATACGGCTCGTCGTCATGCTGGTCAGGGGGGGCTATCCATCACGTACAGGACCGGAACGGGGGAACGGTTGCCATTTCCCGATGCTTCGTTCGACTTTGTGAGTTGCTGCGATGTACTGGAGCACGTTCAGGATGTCGATGCAGTGCTAATGGAAATCAGCCGCGTGCTAAAACCGGGTGGTTTCTTTTTCTACGATACCGTTAACCGGACCTGGCTAAGCTGGTTATTTCTGATCAAAGTTGCCCAGGACTGGAAACGATGGGCGTTCATGAAACCCAACCAGCATCTGTACCACCGATTTGTTAAACCCGACGAACTGCATCAGAAAATGGAGCGGCTGGGCCTGACGAACCAGGATACGCGCGGTATGGTCGCTGATTATCCTATACTGAAAACGCTTTACTGGCTCCGCAAGCGAACCTCCGGCGATTGGACATTCCGCGAACTGGGCGAACGAATGAAAATGCGCGAAGGGCGCGATACGAATTTTTGTTACATGGGCTGGGCAAGGAAATAGTTACCGTATTTCGATCTCATCGACCATAAGTTGCGCCGGTTTGCCGGGATTGCGTAAACCCGATGGCACCCGGCCAATATTTCGGGCAATGATGCGTACGTAGCGGGCAGTAGTGGGCGAAAAATCGAACGGGAGCCGGACAAATGCCCGCTTTCCTCCCTCGGCAGCATCGGTTTTTCTCGACAGGACCGGGGTAAATGTTTTCCCATCGTCCGAAACGGAAATCTCAACCTGTTTGGGTAGACAGATATTACGGGCGGTGTATTTAAGGAAGCCAACCCGAACGCTCGTTACGGACTGCGACTGGCCGAGATCGACAACCGCGTTGATGTCACTGATGAACGATACGACGCCCGCTATTTCGTAGCCGCCCATGCCGCCGGTAGTACCATCGGTCAGGCTGTAATTTTTGTCGGGTCTGCCCGTGGTTGGCGCAGTCAATAACGTATACGGTTTGCCCGTCGCTTTCGAGACAAGAAACTCTTTCTGCACTTTCGCCGGTCGACTGAGCGGTTTTCTGTCGGCGAATGCCGCTGTCCGGATGGTGGTCGTCTTATCCAGCACCAGCGGGTTACCGTACCGGGCCGACTCGCCGGAAGGGATGCTGCCATCGAGCGTGTACCGAATGTCCGGAACCTGGTTGCTGGCTGCTATCGTAATAGCAACTTTACCATCAGCCGTGGGTTTGGCCGAGAAGGAAGGATCATAAACTGTCCGGGAATAATTGACGTTCAGGGCGGCCAGGCGCTCGAAGTGAACGGGTAACCGCCGGGTAAAATCATCGTAATTTTTCTGGCTCAACGGTGTCCAGACCACCTCGGCCAAAGCAGCCGCCCTGGGCCAGACCATGTACTCCAACTGATCCGAAGTCTTGATGTACTCAGTCCAGACATTGGCCTGTGCACCCAGAATGTGCGTTGCTTCGCTGGGCGATAATTCGGGTGGAGTCGGGTTATACGAGTAGACCATAGCCAGCGGAAGTAAGCCGCCGAAACCGGTTGGTTCCTGGGCCGGATCGCCCTGAAAATGATCGAGGTAACAGAACTGGCCGGGTGTCATAATGACGTCGTGGTTCTGGCGGGCCGCCTGGATACCCCCTTTTATACCCCGCCAGCTCATTACCGTAGCGTTCGGTGACAACCGAATCGACGGGTTGTTCCCCTCCAGTATTTCGTCCCAGCCAATGATTCGGCGTCCTTTCGAGGTTACGAATTTATCGATGCGGTTGACGAAATAACGTTGCAGGCCGTTCTCGTCCTTCAGCCCTTCGCGCTTGATCAACTGCTGGCAAAAGGCACTTTTACGCCATACCGTCTTTGGGCATTCGTCACCGCCAATGTGAATGTATTTGCCCGGAAACAGGCCAATTACTTCCGTCAGCACATCCTGCAAAAACGAAAACGTCTTTTCGGTTGGACAGAATACGTCATCAAAAACGCCCCACTTCGTCGCTACCTGGTAGGACGTCGCGTTACAGCCTAATTCGGGATAAGCCGCTAAAGCCGCCAGTGCGTGGCCCGGTAGTTCGATTTCGGGCACGACGTTAATGTATTTCGACGCAGCATAACGCACGACCTCGCGTACCTCGTCCTGCGTGTAAAAACCGCCGTAGGGTTTGCCGTCAAAAACCTGTGGGTCGTACTCATCGTAATGCCCAACGATGGTTTCCCGTCGCTGCGAGCCGATCTGCGTCAGTTTCGGGTACTTTTTGATTTCGATGCGCCAGCCCTGATCGTCGGTCAGATGCCAGTGGAAGGTATTGAATTTGTGTAGCGCCATCAGATCAAGGTATTTCTTGATATAGGCAACCGAAAAGAAGTGCCGCCCGACATCAAGGTGTAGCCCCCGGTAGCTATAGCGGGGTTGATCCTGAATGCGGCAGGCCGGAATCATTAAGGTTGTTAGATTGGTGGCGGGTATCGGATGGCTGGCGGCCAGCGTTGTTGGGGGCAGTAGCTGATAGAGCGTCTGAACCGCGTAAAAAAAGCCTTTTGGCCCCGTTGCTTCGATAGTTACGAGCCTATCGGTGATGTCGATGCGATAGCCTTCCGCGCCGAGTGTCGTATCGGTAGATGACAGGAACTCGATCAGGTTTTCGGGCAGCGTCAGCTTGTTGCCGTTCCGAACGGGAATGGTTAGGCCGGTACTGCGACTGATGTGATGGGCGAACGTATCGACTATGGCTTTGACATCGGCCTGCGCGAATGACACGCCAATGATGGTCGTACGGCTGATGCTGAATTCACCGGCACGGGGTTCTAGTTGGGCAGGACGCGGAATAATTGTGTATCGCTCAACCGACTGGCTGAATGCAACAGGTAGCGGCAGAAGCAAGGCCACGACCAGAATGAGACGCTTTACCATAGAATCATGATCGGACGGCGGGAGAAAAGGAGTCTAGCCTGCCGTTTCAACGCGTAAAGGTAGATAAAGTGTATGTCTACACGTGTTCTCGTTACCCATGACTGGCTAATTTGGTCGTTTCCTGACACGAGCGATTTTGTTGATTACCCTTGATACTATACCCTCGAAGTGACCTGTGTCTGCGCCAGCAGGATAGCTTCTGTTCTTTCATTTTAAACCGAAAATTGCACGATGTACGCGCTGTTCGGCGACGTAAAATTGTCTCTACTGGGGTATACAGCAAAAATTTAATGCAACGTTATTGTGCAGCTTGACGCTGGGGAGAAGGAGGTTAACAACGGCCAAAATGTACGAAAATCGCGAAAATTACGTGTTAGGTGCTGAATGGAAAAAATGATTCTTATATAATTTATGTCGATCCGAACGAACCAATAATAAGCGGTCAAGTCACAAAACGTTGATTTTCCCGCTCGATCGTTGTACTTTTACGAACATTCTGGGCAAAATAAGGTTTACAACATTTTTTTTAGCCTTAAATAAACGCTCGCCGGAACGTATCGCGTCATGTCGAACGACCGGGCAGGTGAGCATCGATACCAGCGTAGTCGACCGGTAGCGATACTCAACCAAACTCAACAACGAATTTTACCGGGCGGTTGCTGGCGTAGTACAGCATAGATCGAACAGGGGAGAGGAAGGAGAAGCCGCCGAATATCGATTACCATTCACGTTGAATGGCCGAGTAGCGTACCACCGTAACCCCAGTTATCAATGACGAAACTGTTCCAGATGGTTGCAGCCGGTTTCGGCTGTCTAACCACCCTTGCCAGCCTGTCTGCCGTTGCCCAACCCACCCATTTTCTCGCGCTCAACACCGCCAATCTGTCCGTTGAATCGTCACTACGAGCGGGCCGCACGCTTGACGAGGCTGTTCACTTCTGTGGCGAAGACGTGCCCACGAATCAGCCCACCATTACAGCCCACTGGCTACGTACACTTAGTCGTCAGGCGGCTTTGGCCGGTAATCTTACGCTATTAAAGCGCCGGGCAGCCGTGGTTTTCCCACTGATCGAGCCTATTCTCAACCAATACCGGATTCCGTCCGATTTTAAGTTTCTACCACTACTCGAAAGTGCCGTGACAAACCGGGCTGTTTCGCGGAGAGGGGCGGCTGGTTTCTGGCAACTGATGCCCCAGACGGCTCAGTCACTCGGGTTGAGCGTATCGCGCCGACACGATGAGCGGTTCGATCTTCGCAAAGCAACCCATGCCGCCTGTCGCTATCTGAACGAACTGTATGATCAGCTCGGCTCGTGGATGCTGGTCGCAACGGCCTACAATGCCGGCCCGAATTATATTCAGCAATTGAGTCGCCGGTATCCTGATATGCACCCGATGGCCTTGCCCTATCGGGCTGCTGAAACCAGGGCCTATCTCTTTCAGACCGTAGTGATTAAAGAATTACTGACGCATCCGCAGGCTTACAGTGATCAGTTAAGTAGTCGTCATCTGGCCGCCCTCAGCGATCTGGAAACACCCATATCGTCCCTGGAACGAGCGGCTATTCTGGCCTCATTCGATATGGATGAATCGGCTTTAGCGGCTATATCAGAAGGGCGATCGGAGGAAAATAAGCTAACCTTCGTAGCTGATTCGACGACGGCGGTTGTCCTGCTGACTGATAATGAAGCCGATTCTGATGCGGTTGAACCAGCCGATTCTGCCCGGATAGACCCCACTACCGCGCTGTCGGGCAAACCGGCTTTGTTGCCTCAGACGGTTGGGTCAGCAAATCGGTTAGTGACCAGGAGTTTAAACGAAGGCCCACTGGCCGAGGGACAGATTTACGTATTCCAGGTGGTAGAACCTATCCTGATCAATGGACGTACGTTTGCCGTTGGCGATGTGATTCACGCACATGTCGAACTGATCGATGCCGCTTCCGGCCGGGCTTTTTTACGAACGGACCGGCTTATAACGGCTCAGACACAGGAAACGATTCCGCTGGCATTAGTGGCGACCGAGCAACCCAAACAACCGGGAGTGGCCCGACCAGCCCGACTCGATGGCTGGCGACTGACCTGGGAGCAATTGTAGAGGATAAACGTAGCGCGGTCGGAAGGCCGCGCTACTGATTGTTAATGCGCGACCTCGTGGGGAGCTGCAAGAACTTTGGGTCCCTGCCGATTGATCTCTGAAACGTAAGCTTCGCTGGTGATACCGACCGATAAAAAGGCTTGCTGCATCGCGGCTCCAACCTGCTCGGCTGTCCGGGCATCGCGGCTAAGCGCAAACATCGACGGTCCTGATCCCGAAATACTGCAACCCAAGGCACCATTCGCCAGAGCCGCTTTTTTCGCTTCGTTGAATTCGGGGATCAAAATAGAGCGAACCGGTTCGATAATAACGTCGACCAGCGACCGGCTGATCAGGTCATAATCGGGTTTCATCAAGCCCGCTATCAGACCCGCCACATTCCCCATCTGGATGATGGTATTCTTCAAAGACACCTCATTTTTAAGGATGAACCGCGCATCTTTCGTATTAACTTCAATATCAGGATGGACGAGCGTGCAGAACAGCGTCGCCGGGGTATCGATTCGAACAACGTCCAATGGCTGATAGCTCCGGATAACGACGAACCCACCCAGCAGAGACGGGGCTACATTGTCAGCGTGGGCCGACCCACACGCGATCCGCTCACCCTCCATAGCAAAAGGCAGCAGTTTCAGCGTAGGCAAGGGCCGACCGAGCAGTTCGTTTATCGCGAAAACACCGGCAACGGAACTAGCCGCGCTGGAACCTAAGCCACTACCGAGTGGCATCTGCTTTCGCAGCACTACATCGACGCCAACATCCGTTCGATTAATGTGTTGAAGATAGGTCTGAATGGCAATACCCGCCGTGTTGCGCCCGGTTTCGCGGGGTAGTCGTCCATCATCACCAATAATGTCTGTGATCCGAACGCCCGGTTCTGGACTGGCAGTCAAGGTAACCTGATCGCCGGGATTATCGACGGCAAAACCAAATATGTCAAATCCGCAGGCCACATTGGCAACGGTAGCAGGAGCAAATACAGTAATTGAATTCACGGTGGAAAAAGGAGCAACGTTAACGCAAGTTTAATGATTTTAGCCCGGAAAATCAATTTAGTCGTCGTTCTTGCCCTAATCCACACGATCTGATAACCTATTTCTGATCAAAGCTTTAGCAATTGAGGTTAGTATAGGTAGCACTGCTTCTTGAAGTAGGTCCGATTGGATGACCAGTTGTCAAAAATATTCTCCACGAGATAATCGTTTAACACTATAGTTTTACTATGGAATTTAGATCAGTAGTACGTTTTCTTTTTGCTTGTATTGCCGTTGCTTCGTTACACGCTTGCACGGGCGTTGGTCCTACCACGAATTTATTCCGTTCTTCGTCTCCGCATGAGCAGTATGGTCAGTCGCTCAAGGCCGCTAAACTAGACCGGACCGCTCTCGGCATTGATTGGGTTGCGGCTGGCGAACGGGCACTGCGCGACTCGCTGACCATTTCGATTCCCTACCGGGAAAGCGGCTATTTTGCGGCCAATAAGCCGTTTGCTGTCGGGTATCGGATGAGTGCTCAGCGGGGCGACCGGTTCCTGGTGCGGGTAGAAACCCAGGGGCAGAAAGATGCCCAGGTGTTCATCGATGTCTTTGCGCTGGATGATCGCAACCGGACCACGCTGCTTACGGCGTCGAAGGCCGATACCAACGTGCTTGCGTGGGAACCCCGACGGACACAGAATTTTCTGATCCGCATTCAGCCCGAACTGCTGCGAAGTGGGAGCTATACCATTTCAATCACGCGCGAACCGGCGCTAAGCTTTCCGGTGCAGGGACGTGACAGCCGCCAGATCAGTAGTTTTTTTGGCGCATCCCGCGATGCCGGACGCCGACGTCACGAAGGGGTTGACATCTTTGCGCCCAAAGGAACACCCGCCGTAGCCTCGGTCGATGGGACGATCACGAGTGTCAGCACGAATAGCTTAGGTGGAAATGTCGTGTTTTTGTCGGACAACGAACGGAATATCCGGCTTTACTACGCCCATCTCGATCGCTGGAACGTCAGTGCCGGTCAGCATGTATCAATAGGCGACACAGTCGGATTTGTTGGCAATACCGGAAATGCCCGTACCACTGGCCCACACCTGCATTTTGGTATCTATGGTTTCAGCGATGGAGCGACCGACCCGTTGCCCTTCATTCGGCTGGGACGTGGGCCCGCCCGCCAGAGCCTGCTTCCTGTGTCGCGATTGGGTGATTCTGTCCGTGTATCGGCTAATCGAACTTTTGTTCGGTCTGCGCCAGCCAGCGATGCCCGCGTTGTAGGCGATGTACCAAAAGCGACAAGCCTGCTGATTGTGGGTGGCACGGATGCCTGGCTGCGTGTCGAACTGCCCAATGGACAAACCGGCTACGTTGCCAGTAACACTACAGAAACCTTGAAACGACCGCTTCGACGACTAACGCTTACGTCGTCTGGCAATCTGCTCGATGCTGCCGACAGCCGGGCTGGCGTACTGAAAACATTGGCCACGGGTTCGCCGGTCGATATATTGTCTGTTTTTGCTGGTTTTCAGCTCGTGCGGAGTGCCGATGGCTACACAGGTTGGCTGTCCCGATTAGCCGCTCCATAAATGGATGATAAAATTGTTTAGAAGCTATCTAAATTGCAAATTACGTTGTATCTTTGTGTAGCTATACTGCGATCATGACGAGTAACGTACCGACAACTTACAAGGAGGTCTTCAAAACGGATAAAGGAGTCGTTTACCAGTGCGATGCAACGAATCGACTGATTCTCGAATTCTGGGATACGCACACGGCGCTGTCGGCCCGCGACTTTGCGCAATTTCGGCGAATGGTCGAGACGGTAGATATCCGGCAGATGGCGTTGAGCACGGATGCCGCCCACGACGTTGAGATTCTTACGCCACCGCGTTCCGAGCGCTGCTACGTACTCACACTATGCGAGATTGTTCATCTGCGCGAACTGCTCACCGGTGCCAGACTTATGCTCGACCTGAATGCGATGCTTCGTGAGTGCGGCTGTTCAACAGTCGAATCATAATAAATAGACCTTTTCTAAATTTCTTGATAATCAACCGGCTGCGCAACAACGACCGGTTTTTTGTTGTTGTTTTGTTAAGAAATTAACTCACCAGATACGGTAACTCAGTATGAAAGATTTAGCAAGACTGCGCACGTCGATCAAAGAAAGTGTCGAACTAGCGCTGAACCAACAGATACAAATGGAAATGGTTTCGTCGTCGAAGTACCTGGCGATGGCGGGCTGGTGTGACCGTAACGGACTTGATCATAGCGCGGGTTTTTTCTACAAACAGTCGGAAGAAGAGCGCAAGCATGGTATGAAAATTTTCCATTATCTCTGCGACCAGGGAGCAATGGCGTTTTCGCCCGAAGTACCAGCAGTAGGTCAGGAATTTGATTCGCTGCGGGCTGTATTTGAAACGGCACTCGAACAGGAAATTGCGGTAACGGATTCCATCAATCGGATCATTGGCGTATGCCGTCGCGAAAGCGATTACGCTACCGAAGAGTTGATGAAGTGGTACGTGAGAGAGCAAATGGAAGAAGAATACATCGCCCGTCGTTGCCTGGACCTCTTCGACCAGATTCCTGCCGACCAGCTATATTATTTGGACAAGAAAGTGTCCAGCGTTACCTACGAGGACAACGTCTTTGGCGAATAGGAAGTTAACGAGAACCAAAAAAAGGCATCCTGGTCAGGATGCCTTTTTTGTTGCTGGCTATGATCTCTAGTTAATTCAATACCGTGCACTGCAAGCCAGCCTTTGTCAGCAGCCGGATTATATCAGACTCCGTGAGCGATTCCGTTTCGATACGTAACACACAGTCGCAGTCCTCCAGATCGATGCTCCAGCGGCAGATACCCCGTAATTTGCATAAGCGGCAGGCCGCCCGGTGAATCCGCTGGTCTGAGTTGATATTCGTTCGGAAAACAAGTACGTTTCGCATAAGCATCGGTCAATTCTGGGCATTCCGAAGTGTCTCAAACCAATGTAACCGGGCTACGGCTTTACTGAGCATTCGTTTTAATTCGGTCAGTTCGTGCGGTTTAAAGCTAAAGCTCAAGTAACGAGAAGGTGTGCTAAGGTGAACCCGATCTTCGTGCGGATGCACCTCAAAATATACATTCATATCAATACTTCTCACATTCCATTCAAGCGCCAGAAAATCATCGTAGCATAGCCATTGTGTAATGTTGTTGAACTGTAAAGCAATGTTATGGGCATCATCAGGGGCGGGATGTCCGTAAAGCACGATCCGGCCACTAACTGATTCGGACAAGAGATGGCATTGACATTGCATACGCGTTGAGGCCTTAGTTGGTTAATGATGAAGAACTGTCGGGTTAAGGCACCGAATACAACGGCGATTGTATAACCTGAATTCCTGATGACAACGTCGACACTGCAAACGTATTCTCTATTTAGAATTATTCCAAACAAAGGGTTGGATTTATTCGTTCTGATGCGCTATATTGTTAATTTATAAGTCTGAATTGACCTTTACGAAGGCATTACTACCTATGCGTCTACTCTTATCGTGTTCACTACTTATGCTGGGCGCTAGCGCTGTTCTGGTGCAGGCACAGCCCAAAAACGAAGATATTGCAGCCATTAAGGGCCAATGTGGCTGTCATGATGTGAGCTTTTTGTACGCTGAAACCTTTGCACCCGAGAAGAGCTACGTGTTTAAGGATCGCTATACGGCTAAAGGTACGGAGTGGGTATTTGTCGAGGAAGAATCCGGCCCGGCGTCCCGGCCGACTAAGCTGGTCATTCAACATCTGTTGGTTGCTGGCGACAGCATCGTCATCAAGCACTGGCGCGAGGACTGGATTTATCAGAATACCAGGCTGCTCCGGTTTGACCAGAATGCTTCCTGGAAACGGGCTGACATCACCCCCGCTCAGGCCAAAGGCCAATGGACGCAAAAAGTATTCGAGGTCGATGATAGTCCGCGTTATGAAGGATCAGCAACATGGATTCATGCCGACGGACGGCATTACTGGGAAAATACAACCGACGCACCGCTACCGCGTCGGGAATATACCAAACGTACGGATTACAATGTTATGCGTCGGACCAATCATCACGAAATTCGCCCTGATGGGTATGTGCATGAACAGGATAACGACAAACTCATCCGCTCCGAAGCTGGCGATCAGTTGATTGTTTCGGAGAAGGGCCAGAATGTGTACCGTCGGACCGATGAGAAAAAATGCCAGTCTGCCAAAGCGTGGTGGGCCAGGAACCGGGCCTATTGGGCTGACGTGCGTTCGGTCTGGAACGATGTATTGGCTAAGCGGGAAACGGTTGCTATTCGGGGACAGGTAAAAGGGGGCGTATTGAGTCGCGAACTGGACGAACTGGAGCGAACGTACCAGCAGCAGCCCGTTGCCTCCGTAACAAATAAACAGCTCATCCGTCAGACCATCGAAAAATATCTGAAGTAGCGACTGTTGATTAGACTGGTAACCTACCAAAATTAAAAGTAGCTGGTTCGGCTGGGCCAAGCTCCCGCTTGTCCAGTTAACTTAGTCATCACTTGGAAGAGCACCAACAGATTTTGCCAGAGCAATTTGTAGAGCAGTGACAGAACAGGCCTAAGTTGTAGCAGAACGGAGAAGCTGACGTTGATCCTACGGATTGGCAAAAGTGCTTGTCGAGTCATTAACGGAAACCGGTCCCCATCCTGAAGCGGTATCGATGGGTACGCTGGCTGCTACCGTATCACAATCCTGAAGCCGTTGCTGCAAATTTTTGATCTGGGATTCCTGCTGAGTAACATTCCGACGAAGATCCTGCGTGGCATCTTCAAGACGCTGGTGCCGGTTATAAGCCACTGCCAGCAATGCCGCCATTCCCAACAGTAGTACAAACACTACCGTCAGGAGTGAATATACGACTCCTCGACTAGCAACAGACATGAGGTTTAGATGGAAAAGCGAAAGTTGCAAAGAAACAAAAAGCTGACTCCATAAAAAAACCTATGGCACATATGCGTCATAGGTTTCTTTATACATTGACTGATGAATGCTTATCGAGCGGCACCGTAATCCTGCCCGGCACTTTCCGGGAAGTTTTTCATAATGCTTGTCACGGTTTCGCGGAATGTCTGATCACGATCCCGTTCTTTATTCCGGTTGTTCAACTGGCCCGTTGCCCAGCCCTGCCAGATGATATCGTTCGTACGCGCATCCGATACGTTCACAACGACACGGTTTTCTTCGTACTGCCGCGAGTAAACATTGTTACCCATACCACCGTACCACCAGGAGTACGGCGAGTACATGTTGTTCGACTGAATCTGCTGACGGTCGCGTGAGTCGGTAAAGAACCGAACGATAAGGTCCGCTTCGCCCTGCGTAACGGGTTTGTAACCGCGTGCTTTGAGTGACAGATCCAGTGCATCCGCTATCCGGCGCTGGTTTAGGTTGCTACCAACAATTGGATCGGCGTTACGCTGACGGTCCGCTTCGATACGATACGTGGCAAACTGCCGAACGTTCACTTTAGGATCATAGTCGTACTTAACCGTAATGGCCGGGGCGCAGGACGCCAGCGTGCCGGCGATAAAAATACTGCTGATTATGCCTTTGAGTTTCATGTATTTGGATCGTTATGTTGTGTCAAATCGATTAATAAACGCTGGAAAAACGCTCATTCGTATATGACACTCAAATAACTAAATAGCGTGGGTATTAGTTCCGATTCTTAGTCGCAAAGATAGGGCTCGATTTATAATTAAGTTTCTGATAGTCAAGCATTAATGACATTTTAATTGGTGGCTGTCAGTCATCTGGCAGCACGATTATACTAGCGTGCTGCCCATAAAAAAACACGACCGAAACAGTCGTGTTTTTCCGCAATCCAGAAAAAAAGAATTATGCGCTGGCCAGTGCTTCGGCACCACCTACGATTTCGAGAATCTCGGTCGTAATGGCGGCCTGACGTGTCCGGTTGTATACCAGGCGGAGTTCTTTAAGAAGCTCCCCAGCGTTTTCAGTTGCTTTATCCATGGCCGTCATCCGGGCACCGTGTTCCGATGCGTTGGAGTCGAGGACAGCTTTGTATAGTTGAATCTTGAGTGTTTTCGGAATCAGCTCTGTAATGATTTCTTCTTCCGATGGCTCGAAGGTATAATTGATGGCTGATGCTGCCGAACCTGCGGGCGCTTCAGTAGCCACGATTGGCAACATTTGCTCAGTCCGCACGATCTGCATCGCTGCATTCTTGAATTCGTTGTAAATTACCTCAACGACATCATAGCGGCCAGCTGCGAATCCGGCCATCGCTTCTTCGGCTGCGGTCCGGACAGTAGCAAAGCTCAACGATTGAAATGCATCAACGTGAGCCGTGTTTACTTTAAAACCACGTCGTTGGAACGCTTCCGCCCCTTTCTTGCCAATGGGCATAATTTCAACATTGCCCGACCGCGCCTGTGACGCGTATTTTTCATCGATCAGGGTCAGAGCAGCCTTGACAACGTTCGTGTTGAACGCGCCACACAGTCCACGATCCGATGTGACAACGATCAGCAGCACCCGGTCAATGGGACGAACCTGCTTGTAAGGGCTTTCCGACGCCGTTTCGGCGCCTGCCGATACAGTACCGAGCATCTGGCTCAGTTTCTTCGCGTATGGGCGTAGTTGTGTAATGTTATCCTGTGCCCGACGCAGTTTTGCCGCTGCCACCATTTTCATGGCTTTCGTGATTTGCTGCGTAGAGTTGATCGACGTAATCCGGGCGCGTACTTCTTTTAGTGATGCCATGTTTTTGGTAGGAGTCAAGGGTGAGGAATCGGGTATAACAAACCGGATGGTTTCTTATACCCAATTCCTCACGCCGTCAACTATTAGTATTGTGCCGACAGATCAGCAGCTACTTTCTTAAGCGCAGCCGTTGCTTCATCGGTAAGTTTACCCGCCCGAAGATCGTTCAGAACGTTCGGATACTGAGCACTTAACACCATGGCAAATTCGCTCTCGAACGCCTTCACTTTATTGACAGGAACTTTATCGAGTAAGCCGTTCGTCGACGCGTAAATAATGGCAACCTGCTGTTCGACCGGTACCGGCGAATACTGAGGTTGTTTCAGCATCTCCTGGTTCCGGCGACCACGTTCGATCGTCAGTTTTGTCGATGCATCAAGGTCAGAGCCGAACTTGGCGAAGGCTTCCAGCTCACGGAACTGGGCCTGGTCGAGTTTCAGCGTACCAGCCACTTTCTTCATCGATTTGATCTGAGCATTACCACCCACACGCGATACCGAAATACCTACGTTGATCGCCGGACGAATACCCGAGTTGAACAAGTTCGACTCCAGGAAGATCTGTCCGTCTGTAATCGAGATTACGTTCGTAGGAATGTAAGCCGATACGTCACCCGCCTGGGTTTCGATGATCGGTAATGCTGTCAATGAACCACCGCCCTTAACCCGGTCTTTCAACGAAGGTGGCAGATCGTTCATGTTCTTGGCGATCTCATCGTTGGAGTTAACCTTAGCGGCCCGTTCCAGCAAGCGGCTGTGCAGGTAGAACACGTCTCCCGGATAAGCCTCACGGCCTGGTGGGCGACGCAACAGCAACGATACTTCACGGTACGCAACGGCCTGTTTTGACAAATCGTCATAAACAACTAGCGCCGGGCGACCTGTATCGCGGAAGAATTCGCCAATGGCAGCACCCGTAAAAGGAGCAAAGAACTGCATTGGCGACGGATCGGATGCATTGGCTGCTACGATCACTGTGTAATCCATAGCA
Organism: Spirosoma agri; assembly: GCF_010747415.1. Taxonomy (NCBI): domain Bacteria; kingdom Pseudomonadati; phylum Bacteroidota; class Cytophagia; order Cytophagales; family Cytophagaceae; genus Spirosoma; species Spirosoma agri. The sequence continues at coordinate 572,491 of NZ_JAAGNZ010000002.1, forward strand.
CCAGCCTTACGCAGTGTTTGCTCTACCTGTTTTACCGTCGATGCTTTCTGACCACAGGCAACGTAGATACAGAATACAGGCTGTCCCTTATCGTAGAATTCTTTCTGGTTGATGATCGTATCGATAGCCACGGCGGTTTTACCCGTCTGACGGTCACCGATGATCAATTCGCGCTGACCCCGACCGATGGGGATCATGGCGTCGATCGCTTTGATTCCTGTTTGCAGGGGTTCGTTTACTGGCTGCCGGAAAATAACACCCGGTGCTTTTCGCTCCAGCGGCATTTGAAACAACTCGCCCTGAATGGGACCCATACCGTCAATTGGATGGCCCAGGGTGTTTACGACCCGGCCAAGGATACCATCGCCAACGTTTACGTAGGCAATCTGATCCGTCCGCTTAACGGTATCACCTTCTTTGACGTCCGAATAATCGCCGAGCAATACAGCTCCGACGTTGTCTTCTTCCAGGTTCAGCGCCATAGCCTGCAGCCCGTTGTTGAACGACAGCAATTCACCGGCCTGCACTTTCGAGAGGCCGTAGATACGCGCTACGCCGTCGCCGATTTGCAGCACCGTACCGACTTCTTCGAGTTCAGCCTCGGTTTGTGTACCGGCTAACTGCTGGCGCAGAATGGCTGATATCTCGTCGGGTCTTACGGATTCCATATAAGTAGAATGAAATTTAGTGATTGATTTTCGGCCGCAAAGGTACGATTAAAATTCGATAAAATTATGAGATAAGCTATAATCAACGGCTGAATCTTAGACTTTTCCGGTAAAATAAGTAGCAGTGCCTAAGCCACTGAGCCAACAATTTAACCGTTTGCCCAAATTTGGAGTATTTAAAGAAAGTATGATTAGCAAAAACAGACAGTATCAGCTACTTTTATAAAGTACGCAGAATAGTCTTCCACGGCGGCATCTTCGCTGCCAGCGGTTCATAAATAAAGTTAAATTTCAGTGAAACGGTTGTTCTCCAAACTTTTCTGCTATCGGTTCACGTTTTATCAATAAATCAGTTTACTGCATATCACTCCGTTTAAACGTTCGCATGAAGTTCAACCAATTGATGCTGGCCGGTATTGTGTCAGCCGTTTTTGTCGCCGGTGTTGCGACTGCCCAAGTCAAAAAGCCAGTTGCCAAGAAGCCAGTTTCGGGTGCTAAACCCGCAACAGCCGCAAAACCTGCCATGGGTGGGTCTTTAACATCATCTCAGGATTCAATCAGCTACAGCATTGGCCTTTTTATGGCGCAAAACCTGAAACAGCAGGGCATGGGCGATCTGAATAATACTTTGCTCACGCGTGGTCTGGAGGATGCCATGAAAGGGCAGAAGACGTTGCTGACCCAGGAACAGGCCGGCATGGTGATGAACACGTTCATGCAAAAACAGTACGCCCTCAAAAATGCCGAAGGTATGAAAGCGTCATCGGAGAATAAAAAGATCGGTACGGCGTTCCTGACCGAAAATAAAACGAAGACGGGTGTGGTGACAACGGCGAGCGGTTTGCAGTATTCGATCGAAAAAGAAGGAACCGGCGCTAAACCAACCGCTACGGATCGGGTTAAAGTACATTACACTGGCAAGTTGCTGGATGGAAAAGTATTCGATAGCTCGGTTGAACGTGGTCAGCCTGCGGAGTTTGGTGTGGGTGAAGTTATTAAAGGATGGACCGAGGCTCTTCAGTTGATGCCTGTTGGTTCTAAATGGAAACTGTACATTCCATCGGATCTGGCGTACGGCGATCGGGGAGCCGGTGCTGACATTAAACCAGGCTCGACGCTGGTGTTTGATGTCGAGTTGCTTGATATTGTTAAACAATAAGCGAGTGTGCGAACAGGCGAATGCGTCGGTAGTCATCAAGACTGGTTTTTATTGACGCGTTCGCCTGTTCGCATTGCCGCAACTAACTTGGGTAATGTAGATGAAGAAGTATCTGGTGACCCTTTTGCCCGTGCTGATGCTAAGTTTTCAGCCGGATTCGCCTTCTGGAGCGTTTACTCCGGGGGCGTCTAAGTCAGGTGATGTGGCCCGTAATGGGACAGCAACGTCGTCAACGGCCGACGACTTGAAACCTTCTATCTCGCAGGAGAAAGTAGAAACGCTGGTGGCTAAGCTACTAACGACGTATCACTATCGCAAAGTGCGGCTGAATGACTCTTTGTCATCGGTCGTATGGGATAATTACCTCAAGGAGGTAGACAATAGCAAAACGTATTTGCTGGCATCGGATGTGGCTGCTTTTGAAAAATACCGCTACCAGATCGATGATGCGCTCGTCAACGGCGATCTGACGGCTGCCTATGACCTGTATAACGTATTCCGGAAACGCTACCAGGAACGCAGCGATTTTATCAAGGAGCAGTTGAAGAAGCCGTTCACATTCACGGCGGATGAAACGTTCAATACGGATCGCGAAAAAGCCGCTTGGCCAAAAACCGCTGAAGAGCAAAATGAACTGTGGCGGAAGATTCTGAAAAATCAGGAGCTGGAACTTCGATTGGGCAATCGTAAGGATAGTGCCGTGGCCGCGTTGATGACGCAGCGGTACACAAACCTTGACAAAGCGATCAATCGGGTGAAGAGCGCTGACGTGTTTCAGATGTATATGAACTCGTTTGCCGAAGCGCTTGACCCACATACCAATTACCTGTCGCCTACCAATGCCGACCGGTTTAATCAGGAAATGAGCCAGTCGCTGGAAGGTATCGGTGCTATGCTTCGTGAGGACGGCGATTATATCCGTATCACGGATGTACTGCCCGGCGGTCCGGCATTCAAGAGTAAGTTGCTCAACAAAGAAGATAAAATTGCTGGGGTTGCTCAAGGCGACAACGGCGCCATGGTTAATACGATGAACTGGCAGGTCGATGATGTTGTCAAACTCATCAAAGGACCCAAAGGAACGGTTGTTCGGTTACAGATCATATCGCCAAATGCGATCGCTGGTGCACCTCCCAAAGAAATTCGGCTGGTGCGTGAGAAAGTGAAACTCGAAGAACAGCGGGCTAAGAAGGAAGTAATTGAAGTGTCGGACAATGGCCGCTCATTCAAAATTGGTGTGATCAACATTCCTATGTTCTACCGAGATTTTGAGGGTGCCCGGAAACGCGAAGAAGGGTTTAGCAGTACGACGAACGACGTTAAGAAGTTTGTTGAAGAACTCAAAGGTGAAAAAGTCGACGGTATCGTTATTGACCTCCGCGATAATGGCGGTGGTTCCCTGACCGAAGCAATCAACCTGACAGGCCTTTTCATTCCGAAAGGACCGGTAGTGCAGGTACGTGAATCGACCGGCGAAACGGAAGTATATACTGACCCAGATCCGTCGATAACCTATGACGGGCCAATGGCTGTTCTTGTAAACCGCTTTAGTGCATCGGCATCGGAGATCTTTGCCGCTGCTATTCAGGACTATAAGCGTGGTGTTATCGTTGGTGGACAGACCTTTGGTAAGGGTACGGTTCAGACGCTGATCGATTTGAACCAGTGGTTGCCAAAAGAGCCCGAGAAGGTTGGACAGGTGAAGATGACCATCCAGAAGTTCTATCGCATCAATGGCAGCAGCACGCAGCATAAAGGCGTTACGCCCGATATTGAACTGCCTTCTGCTTTCTCGGCGGAAGAGTACGGTGAAAGTTCGCAGCCAAGTGCGTTGCCCTGGGATCAGATCAATTCAACGCGTTACGAGCAATCGCGCGGTCTCGATGATAAGATCATCACCCGTCTGCGTGAGCGTTTTGACCAGCGTCTGAAATCAGATCCAGAGCTGAAACAACTGGCGCAGGATCTAGCTGACTTCAAAAAGGCCAAGGAAAACACGGTTGTGTCGTTGCAGGAAACCAAACGTCGGAAAGAACGCGACGAAGCTGAACGTAAGCGTGCTGCGGCCAACAAAGTATCGCAGGCATCGGCTCCGGTGGACGAGACCGGAACGCCAGCCACGCCGAAGAAGAAAAAGGATCTGTATCTGAATGAGGCAGGTTTGGTACTTGCCGATTATATTCTGGCGGCTAACAAGTAATCGTCATTAGAGCAGCTTAGCTTACTAAACGAAAACCCCGCATAGCAAACTGTTATGCGGGGTTTTCGTTTACTGCTGTAAACGGTAACGTCATTATGTGGTATTTCCTTATTAAGCAGGCCGCGTTGGAAATGAGTCAATACCAGGCTCTACAACGAAAGGCCTCATTAACAGAAGTTGAGCTTTTCAATGAGCCATATGAGAATTGGTATATATTTTCGATCGAACGAGATCATTATACCGGCTTTATGGATTTCCTGGATCGCGAAGGAATTGGTTATGATCTTAAAGCTGATCGCCCTACCAGGGATGAAATGGTAGCTGATATGAAATAATAACTGTCTTATTTCCACGACTTCGTGATTGGCTATCATCGGTTGGTTGGGGTGCCTGTAGTTAGCCTTATTTGAATCAGTTGATGGCAAGACACTACTGCGATCGTGTACAGTTACTGAATTAGCCTAAAAACTAGATCAAATGTTAAAATGATAATTCTTATATACTAGATGATACTACTGAAAATGATAGAGTTACATTGTTAATTTTTGACACAGTGCAGTTCTTATTATTTTTTAAATTAATACCGTCTAATCAATGTTTGTTTGCCTATTTGTAGTAACAAACTGGCATATACGTCAACTTTCCGCGTAAATTTGAACCTTCACTCTTCTAGTCCCCTCCGTCGCGATTACCATGCGCATTCCCGAAGAAACGATTGACCGAATCCGACAGGCTACCGATATTCTGGAGGTAATTAATGATTTTGTCTCACTGAAAAAGCGGGGTAGTAACTACATCGCTTGTTGCCCATTCCATAACGAGAAAACACCGTCCTTCAACGTTAACCCGACGCGTCAGATCTATAAGTGCTTTGGGTGCGGAAAAGCGGGTGACGCGGTGCGATTCGTAATGGATGTCGAAAATATCGGCTACGGAGAAGCGTTGCGTTATCTGGCAAAGAAGTATGGCATTGAGATTGAGGAACAGGAGCGAACCCCGGAGGATCTGTTGCGCCAGAATGAGCGTGAGAGTCTGCTCATTGTGCTGAACTTCGCCAAAACGTTCTTTCAGGAAGCATTGCAGAAGTCAGATGAGGGTAAGAGCATAGGACTGAGCTATTTTCGTGAACGGGGTTTGACTAACCCGACCATTGATGCTTTTGAGCTGGGGTACAGCTTCGATCAGTGGGATGCGCTGATGCAGGAGGGGACACGCCGAGGCTATAACCGTGATCTTCTGGAGAAAGCTGGCCTTGTTATCAACAAAGAAAGCGAAGCAGGTGGAAATCATAAAGTCTTTGACCGTTTCCGGGGTCGCGTTATGTTTCCGATTCATAATGTGTCCGGGCGTGTCATCGCGTTCGGAGCTCGTATCCTGAAGACGGATAAGAATCAGCCTAAGTACCTAAACTCTCCCGAGACAACAGTTTACCATAAGAGCCAGGTCCTGTACGGAATTTATCAGGCTAAGCAGACGATCCGGCAGGAAGACATCTGTTACCTGACCGAAGGCTATACCGATGTGATTTCGCTTCATCAGGCGGGTATCAAAAACGTAGTGGCGTCATCGGGTACCTCACTAACGACCGAGCAGATCAGGCTTATTGCCCGGTTTACACCCAACGTTACGATCCTGTATGATGGTGATGCTGCCGGGATAAAAGCCGCTCTGCGAGGGCTGGATATGGTACTTGAAGAAGGGCTAAATCTAAAACTGCTCTTGTTGCCCGATGGTGAAGATCCGGACAGCTACGTTCACAAAGTTGGCGCTGAAGCATTCAAGGCGTACGTAAAGACCGAATCAAAAGACTTTATTGACTTCAAGGCAGGGCAATGGCTTGCCGAAGCGGGCGATGATCCACTCAAACGTGCTGAAGGAATATCGGATGTCTGTGCCAGTATTACCCGGATACCCGATCCCCTGAAGCGGCAAACGCTCTCACAGCGGGTTGCTCAGGTTTTCCACGTCAGCGAGCAATCAGTCATTTCTGAAATCAACCGGTTGCTCAGAAAGCAGCAGGATCAAAGCAAAAAAGAATTTGATCGGCAGCAGGAACGTCAGCAACGGCAGCAGACAACGTCGCAGGGTGAACCCACAGCAGATGAGCTCAGCGCGTTATTTGCAGAAGCGGGCATTGCCAGCTCAGAATCGACAAACTCCCCACGGCCACCCGTTGCTACGTCTACAGAGCGTTTAAATGCGGTTAGAACGCCTATCTCGTACCAGGAGGAGGAATGTATACGATTGCTGATCAACTACGGAGCCCGCGAGCTGGAGCCTGGTATTACGCTATGTCAATACATACTCAGTGAACTCCACGAGATAGAGTTTCAGACATCACCTTTCGATTTAATCCTTACGTTATTTCGAGAGGCTTTCCAGCGCGGAGAAATCCTGACAGCAGGTGACTTTATGAATCGTCGTTCGCAGGATGAGATTGAAATTCAGAACAAGGCTATTCACTTGACGACTCCCCGATACGAAATTAGTGAAGGCTGGTTGAAGCACGAGATATACGTACCCTCCGAAGAAGAAGTTGGTATTCTAGCTGATGCTGCTTACCGCAATATCCTACGTGTTAAAAAGATGCTGGCCGAACAACGAATGATGGCATTACAACAGCAACTCAGGGATACTAAAAATAAGACCGCTGATGAAGCTGATCAGCTCATGACCGAGTACATGCACTTCAAGCGCATCGATGTGGAGATATCGCGATTACTGGGTACTGTCATATCCGGGTAAACTAAGTAGTTCCTGTAATAGACAGTGGCTAAGTAACTGAAAGGTAACTAAGAGGAAGAATTCTCTGATTACCTATGAAATCGAGTCGAGTAGTAATTTTTTACTACAGTTACTCCTAAAAAAAAGCTCCCCAATTTCTCGGGGAACTTGCCTTTATCAAGAGGGAGAGGTGAACACTATGCTTGAGCTACCGTTTTGACATTAGTCAGTTCGGCATCGATTTCACGATTCAGTTCAGATAATAAACGAGCGTGCGAGTGAAGTTGACCAGGCTTAGATGACTGGAGTGACCGACCTGCTTTCTGGCCATTCATATCCAGCATCAATGTCATTAAGACATCACTCATGTGATGACGTAATGTAATCAGTTTACGCAGACGTGATCGGTTCGCCATGGAACTCGATTGGCGACGACCAGCAGATTGAAGAGAATTAATGGCATCAGTAAGTTTAGCGTAACGACGATGAAACTGTTCGGTTGCTTCAACCCACTCCATAATTATGCTTTGTATTTCAGTCGATGAGGCTTCGTAAGCTGGCGACACTTTTTCTTCCTGGATCATCATACACTAGTTTCTGAGTAGACAGATATTTTGGCTGATGATCAAAAGTAGTACGGTAGAGCAGGGTAAAACAAGTCGTTTTGCGTGAAATCACCATTTCTCCGGACGAAATCACCCATATAACAATCCCCATTTAGGTGATTTCATCCGGAGAAATGGTGATTTCGGTAGGCAGGCATTATTAACAGTATTATTATGGTTGTAGATTCAACCACTCTTTTACTATCACATACTATGAGCGAGTCAACGACAAGTCAGGAGGCTACTAAAAATTTCGCGCTACGACGTCGGGATTTTTCGATTCTGGTAGCACAGTCTGAAGTTTTTAACTGCGAAGTTCTGAGCCAGTTACTAAAAGAGCAGGGCTACAACGTTGTGGGTCGAGCTGTTGAAATGGAAGATACGCTCCAGCAGATTCGTGTCAAACGACCGCAATGTGTCATTTTAGAGGCTGAGATATCGGGTCAGCGTGGCTTTGACATCGTTCAGGAGATGCAGCAGTCCAATTATCAGACTAAATTTATACTGTATACCAGTAAACCCGACTTGCGAATGATCGCCAAAGCTATGCAAATGGGCTTTTTCGGTTTCTTATATGCTAGTGACGGACTCGATGAGCTATATCGCTGTTTCCAAACCGTTAGTGCCGGGGGATGCTACTACAGCAACGGTTTCATGGGCCTGCTAAAGAATTTCGGTGTCGAAGTATTGTCAGATACCACACGTAATGAACTGAATCGGCTGAGTAACCGCGAAAAGGAGGTCTTACGTATGATTGCTAATGGATCGACTGCCAATGAGATTGCCGATCAATTAGGAATTAGCTACCGAACCGCCGTGAATCACAAAGTACATATTGCGAAAAAACTGGAATTAAGTAGCTGCCGTCAGCTGCCACGTTATGGAATATCCGTAAAAAATTACTTGTAAATCAGCTAGTTAATTAGCTAAAATAAAAGAATCAGTTGAGGAGTCAGCATACGGTTGCTGATTCGTACCACTCTGATTGCCTTGTAACCACTCACGGAATTCCTGCATACGGGCACGCGGGACGACTATTTCGTGTCGATCAGGTGTGTTCAGACGGACAATGTATTTGCCGTTTTCCCAGTAGGCGTAATTGAGTACTGACTGACGATTGACAATATAATCACGCTTTATGCGAAAGAAACGACTTGGGTCTAATTCGGTCTCTAACTCATTCAAGGTCTTTCCGACCAGATACTGTCCCTTTTCAAGCTGGGCATAATAGTATCGATCTTCGATCGTGAAGAAATAGACATCGTCAACTGGAAAATCGAGTTCACCATGCTGGTTCTTCCCTTTCAAATGGGATAAGTAATTACTGCTGGTCGCAGTAACGGTCGCAGTCTTGGCTGCAATAGCTGCCTGTGCCGCCTGAATAGCTAACGTGGCCTGATTTTCGGCTTCTTCCTGTGCTTTTTGGCGCTGTTTAAAGTAATCGGAAATGAAAGAAATATTCAATAATACGTAGCCGATGATGAATATAGGGGATAGGTACTGAAGGTACGTGGACATTGTGAATGTACCTTCTAGATAACCATGCCAATAATTCGAGAACGTATAGCTGGGAAACGCTTCCAGAAGAAAACGTACCGTTTGGGTAGCAGGATTGAATAGAAAAAAGGAGAAGAGAATGGTCGGTAGAAAGGAAAGTTCGTAGCGACTAATGTCTCGTAGTGTCAATCCAACGGAGTTCAGCTTGAGCCGTATATGCTGCTGATCGAGCAACGTTGTCAAAATAACGACCGTGCAAACCTCTGGCAGGAAAAGAGTCCTGAAAAAGACGCTTATATACGGTAAGAAGCCCCCTGCACGGGCGACAAGTGCCAACTTTGGGTTGTAAGCGATTGTCCATGCCAGCCCTTCGATAAGTAAAATCACACACAGCAAAAGTCCGATGCTGTAGAGTGGTTTTCGTAGAAGTATTCTGGTCAGGTGTACAACTTTCATGTGGCCCTTAGCAAAAATCTCGACTAAAATAGTGGTAATTATTGACTAATCCAATACCGTGGAATGAGAATTTTCTGCGATTGATGACCCTCCCTGGTTGACCTAATTTTGTATCAGTCAAACGGCGCAAAAAAACCAACGCCAATCAGGACAAACAAATCAATCTAAAAACAGAAAACGATCATGAAAAAGCAATTCGCCATCAAATCAGTTAACGTATCTAAAGTTATTGCTTCAGTTGTTGCTAAAAAAGAGTCTAACAATTCGCTCGGTTCGCTCTGGCTTTCAGACTCAGTGTGCTGCTCAGGCTTCCAGCCACAATTTGTAGGATTAAAGCCTAAAACATCTTTCTCGCTTTAATAGGTACGAGCTATGCCATCCGCACTCAGTCTATATAAACAAGAACTCACCCGTTGTCGTGACCACTTCAGACAGATTGATCTGGAGAAGGAAAAAGGGTATCTCATGAAATTTACCACGTTCTCTGCGAATGTAGAAAATATCATGCCAACAATTCCCCGAAGCCAGCACGAGACGATGTTTCAGGAGTTATTGTTGCAACAGATTTTCACAAGCTTCGATCAAAAGTGCTTAACGGCTGGTGATCTTGTGAAGGTGCGTGGCTCAGAAGAATTACTTGTTAAGCAGGACGGTCCCCGGATTTATTGTACATACCACCTTGGCTCATATCGGCTATTGACAAGTGTGCTGTTCCGCCGGGGAGTAGATTGCGTATTGTTGGTAGGCAACAATATGAACCGTACGCAGGGCGATGATATGACGGAACACATTGAATCGCTGCGCGAAAAGCATGGGCTAACGAACAGCTTCCGCATCGTCGAAGCAGGGCATCCGACTGCCGGCCTTACGGTCCTGAGGGAATTGAAAGCGGGCCGATCATTGATTGTCTATGTCGATGGGAGTCCAGAAACGGCCCCTCAGCCGGGAGAGGAAGACAAGTTCTTGTCAGTGACGCTGGGCGATCGACGTGTATTGACACGAAAAGGGGTTGGCTATTTATCCCATGCGACTGGAGTTCCAATTGTACCAGTCGTTAGCTACCGTCAGTCCGATCTGACACCGGTGTTGCAGTGTCTTGACCCGATCCGACCAATCCGGAACAGTGACCGGGATATGTACTGCCAGGAGGCAATGACTCAGCTTTATACCGCCTTTTGGCCGTTCTTGAAGCGTTACCCGGCCCAGTGGGAAGGATGGACATTTGTCCAGTCATTTCTACAGCCGGAAGAACCAAAGAGTAAGCGGTTTGCCGGTTGGCCAGCTAAACCAACCTTTAACCAGGATCGCTACTCACTCTGTGATCTGGAACAATCGCCGATTCTTTTCGATCGGCGATCATATCAGACTTACGAAATTACGGAAGACCTGCGTGATCTGCTTTTAAATATCAACACGGTTGATTCAGTAGAAGGGCTCGTCGGCAAAGAGATGTTCGGCGAGTTAATGGAGATGGAGGTTCTCCGCTAAGATTTTTTTAGTACGAACAAAACGGGCTCAATCTATCATGTATAGATTGAGCCCGTTGACAATTAATGGATTATACGGATTTATTTGTAGCGTAACTTGAAGATATTACGCACCACTGCCCGTTTCTATTTCTTCGCCGGATTTGTTGAAGAATTTGAAATTTACGATACCCAGTGAGCTATCCTTGACTAGCTTTATCCAGTTTTTATACTTTACAAACCACTGCATTTGCTTTGAATAAAAGCCCTTGGTATAGTAAGCATATAAGAACGGGTGCATGCCTATTGAGATACCTGTTTCATTCTGCTTTGTCAGAATGTAGTCTAGATTGTTTTCGATAACGTCCGTAACCAGAACGCTGGCCTGTATGGTCCCTGTGCCACCGCAGGTCGGGCAAACCTCACGGGTAACGATGTTCATTTCGGGCCGTACACGCTGGCGTGTAATCTGCATTAGCCCGAACTTCGTCAACGGTAAAATCGTGAATTTGGAGCGATCCGTTTTCATTTCATCACGCATGATGTCCTGCAGAATTTTCTTGTTTTCTGCCTTCTTCATGTCAATGAAGTCAATCACGATAATGCCGCCCATGTCACGCAGGCGAAGCTGGCGGGCTATTTCCTTGGCTGCTTCCCGATTAACACTGATCGCTGTCGCTTCCTGATCTTCTTCCGAATTTGATTTATTGCCGCTGTTGACGTCAATTACGTGCAACGCTTCAGTATGCTCAATGATCAGGTAACCTCCGCCAGGTAAACTTACAGAACGACCGAATAACGATTTTAGCTGTTTTTCAAGCCCCATGGCTTCAAAAACCTTCATCTTACCGGTATGAAGCTTAACTATTTTCTCTTTATCGGGCGCGATAGTATGAATAAAGTCTCTTATCTCGTCGAAGGACTCGCGTGTATCTACCGTGATGCTCTCGAATGACTCATTGAGCATATCTCGTAATATAGAGGAAGCCCGGTTCATTTCTCCCAGCACCCGGTCACGAGGTTTTGCATCGGCTAATGTCTTGACTGCCTGTTCCCACTTAGCGAGTGAGTTCTGGAGGTCACGATCCAACTCTTCAACATCTTTATCCTGCGCAACGGTGCGCACGATAACACCAAAATTCTGCGGCTTCAGCGACGACATGAGCCGAAGCAGCCGCGACCGTTCAGCGCGGTCAGTAATTTTCTTGGATAAATTTACGCCGTCCGAAAACGGGACAAGGACCAGATAACGGCCCGCAATTGAAATGTCGCAGGAAAGGCGTGGACCTTTGGTTGAGATGGGTTCTTTAACCACCTGAACCAAGATGGGAGCATTTTTCGTCAGTACCTTATCGATTTTCCCAATTTTTTCGATGACTGGCTCCAGCTTCGTGTTGCTGAGTCGTCCGGTGGTGACGCGCTTGGCGATGATGTCTTTAACAAACTTGTTGAGCGAATTAATATTCGGCCCTAAGTCCTGATAGTGCAAAAAACCGTCTTTCTCATGGCCAACATCCACAAAAGCAGCATTGAGGCCAGAGGATAGTTTCTTGACTGTTCCTAAATAAAGATCGCCAACGGTGAAGTTGCTGTCTAACTCTTCTTCGTGATATTCCAGCAATCTCTTGTTTTGCAAGAGTGCAATCCGATCACCTTTTTGAGTCGAACTGATAACTAATTCATTACTCACAAGATGAATGAACGGTTAAGAATGGCTATAAAAAAAAATAGAAGCCACGCTCGGGCTTTGCAGACCGGCACGAGGCTTCCAAAATGAATAGGCGGTAGACAAGTTTACAGTAGGCAGCTATCGGCGAAAATGCCGACTGTAAACTGCCGACTACTTACTACTTTTTCTTGTGCCGGTTTTTTCTAAGCCGTTTCTTCCGCTTGTGGGTGGCAATCTTGTGCCGTTTCCGTTTTTTACCGCAAGGCATAGTGCAAGTGCTGTTTTAATGGTTGAAAATAGGTGTCGGCTTACCACTCGGTAAACCCGAAAAGTGTATAGTTTTAAAATTGAGCCGTTATCGTGTTTTCGACACGCCAATCGATGGACTGACTCGATACCGTTTCAACTGTATAACTCACTTACTTTAGCCGCTCTTCATACTCCTGAACAGCAGCCAGAATTTGTGGGTCTTTTTCCTGCGCCTTTACCTGCGCCAATACTTTCTTTGCTTCTTCCTTTTGCCCGGATTCGGCCAGGCTGACACCCAGATAAAACTGTGCCTTACGACTCGCTGGATTCGTAATCAGAATCTGGCGGAATCGCTCGACCGCGCGTTCATACTGGCCTGATCGCATCGACAATAACCCGAGATTGAACAGAGCCAGCTCATTGGTTGGGTCCTGCTTCAGTACGTCGCGCAAAAGCATGATGCCCTGCATCGGTGTATCCGTGTTTACATACGTCATGGCCATATTGGCCTTGGCCGCCAGTAAACTCGAATTCTTTGCAAGAGCGCGCTGGTAAAAGTCGCGGGTCTTTTGACCCAGCGATGCTGTTTTCTTTTCGTCAACAGCGAACGTGTACGCTTCAAAATAAGAATCGCCTGCCTGGAGCAAGTTTTTTTCCGTTGGCTGATCAACCGCTAGCAAATCGGCATAATAGGCCGCACTATCGTACTGAGTAACCTCCCGGAGCAGAGCGATCAATTTTACAGCTGCGGCTTCTTTCTGGACTGAACCAGTGGTCAAGAACTGATCTTTCAGCTTGTCCAGTTGCTTTTGCTTTTCTGGTGATAATGGTTGCGCATGAATCGTTGACCGATCCGGCGCTCCATTGCTGGCGGTTGCCCCTGGCTGAGTAGCCATTGGCGTTTGCGTTGTGCGACCTCCCGATCCTGATTCGGCTAACTGCTTGCTCTCATTGCGTACAACAACCTTGGGCAGGGTATATAACCCAGCCGTTAGGGCTGAAGCGAGAACGATAACAAACAATACTGATTTATTCATGATGGGAGCTAATCACGTAGCGAATGTCTTGGCTGATGCTCAGCCTTTAGGGACCGCTTGTTTGCTTACTCAGCCGTTACTTTGGCTTTGTCGCTAGTTTTCACTTGTTCAACGAAAACCTTGGCGGGTTTGAAGCTCGGGATGAAATGCTCGTCAATCACCATAGCGGTGTTCTTCGAAATGTTCCGGGCTACCTTTTTGGCTCTTTTCTTATTGATGAAACTGCCGAACCCTCTCACATAGATATTCTCTCCCTCGGCCAACGAGTCCTTAACCACAGAAAAGAAGGTCTCAAGGGTGTTCGTTACCTCGGCCTTATCAATTCCGGTCTTATCGGCGATCTCTGCAATTACGTCTGCTTTCGTCACGACTTCTTAAACTTTAACGTTTACTGTGTTGTTGAAAATTCGGGTGTCAAAAATGGGAGCACAAAGGTAGGGTTTTCTCAGAAATTATAAAACCCTGTGTTCCAGTTTTTCGTCATCAGCGACGCTTTTTCCTTTTTTATTTTGAATTGGCAATCAGACCTTAACGATAACGAAAGCGTATTTGTACTTAGCCTCGAACGCTGGTATGAGTACCATAAACGGGATCTGCCGTGGCGTCACACACGCGATCCGTACTATATATGGTTGTCTGAAGTAATTCTTCAGCAAACCCGGGTTGCGCAAGGGAAACCGTACTACGAACGCTTCGTATCGACTTATCCGACAATCCACGATATGGCCCGTGCTGATGAGCGCGAATTGCTTCGGCTCTGGCAAGGGCTTGGGTATTATTCCCGAGCCCGGAATTTGCATCAGACAGCCCGCTATGTAACGGATCAACTGGACGGAAAGTTTCCGGATACCTATCATGACCTCTTGAAAATGAAGGGTATAGGCGTTTATACAGCCGCTGCGGTTGCTTCGTTTGCCTTCGGGGAGCGTGTTCCTGTGGTCGACGGGAACGTGTATCGGGTGCTGGCGCGCATGTTTGGTATTCAGGAGGACATTACCACAACCGGTGCTAAAAAAACATTTGCGGCTTTGGCAACCCGGCTCATTCAGCGAGCTGATGATCCGGCTACGTACAACCAGTCGATCATGGAGTTTGGGGCAATTCAGTGTACACCCGTAGCGCCCGATTGCCTGTTGTGTCCGGTGCAGCAACACTGTGTCGCTTATCTGACGGGCCAGCAGCATCGCTTACCTGTCAAGGCGAAAAAAGCACCCGTCCGGGATCGGTATTTTCAGTACCTGGTTTTTAGGAATAATGATCGAATAGCCATGCGGGAGCGGACCGACCGCGATATTTGGCAGAACCTGTATGATTTCTACCTGCTTGAAACGGATGAGCCGAAAACGGCCTTGCGCGACCTGTTATTGCCTGATTCTGTGAACGAATTGGTTGTGTCAGGCGTTCAGGCGTCGGTACCAGCGGAGTCGATACAGTTGTTGTCACATCAGCGTATTCGTGCATTATTTTACGTAATTGATGTACCTGACGCGTTAATTGACCGGTTGCCCATAGGCTTTACATGGTATTCAATAGTAGAAACAGGCAACTTGCCGAAGCCTGTTTTGATCACTAACTATTTGGAAAAGTCGTTTGGATAAGTGCGTTTATTTCAGTAACTTTAGTCTCTTTAATACCCACGTAATTTATCGCTCTTACCTAACAAAACACACTGTATGGCAAGCCTTAACAAAGTAATTCTTATCGGTAACGTTGGCAATGATCCGGAGGTCCGTTATCTGGACGGTGGTTCGGTTGTGGCCAAGTTTAGTGTTGCCACCAATGAACGATATACGACCCGCACCGGCGAGCAAGTTGAATCGACGGAGTGGTTTCGGGTGGAAGTCTGGAACGATCAGGCAAAGACAATTGAAAAATATGTGCGTAAAGGGCAGCAGATTTATGTAGAGGGCCGCTTGCGCACAGAAACGTATACAGACCGGGAAGGCAAAGAAAAGTTTTCGCTTGGTGTTCGGGCGACAACGTTTCAGTTTCTGGGTGGCCCGAACGATCGGGACGGTGGTTCGTACGAGGCACCGGCGGCCCCTGCGCAACAGGCAGCTCCCCCCCGGCAGCAACAGCAACCCGTACCGCAAGCCGCTCCTGCACAACAGGCCGCTCAGGCACCGCGTCAGCAGGCTGCTCCGGTACAACAGCCACCACGCCAGCAACCTCCGCGCAGGGAGCCGGACCCAGTGCCTTTTGAGAGTAACAGTGGGGATGACGATCTTCCGTTCTAAACCACTCAACGCTCTATTGTTGAACGAGATTTGATATACATGGACCCTAGTAGTGATCCTCTTCCCCGACAGGTGCTCCCAGCCGCAGATGGCTGGAGCACCTATTTTGATTTATACGCTCCTTACGCGGCTTTAATCCTGCTGCTGTTGTTGGTAGCTGGTCTTGTATCCGCTTCCGAAGCGGCCTTCTTCTCTTTATCTCCCGATGATCGTGCGCGTTGTCGCCATAGCGATCATACTGGCGACCAGCGTATCGCTAACTTGCTTGACCGCCCCAAACGGCTGCTTGCCTCGTTGGTTATCTTCAATAATCTACTGAACATCGCTATTGTCGTTATTGTCACGTATCTGACCTGGGAACTCTCGCAGGCCACTCACGCGTCGGGTTGGGTATTGTCTGGTGTAACGCTGGCAACAACATTAGCCATCGTTCTTTTTGGTGAAATTGTGCCCAAAGTATACGCCAGTCAGAATAACATGATGGTTGCCCGTCGAACAGCTCCATTGGCTCAGATCGGGTTAGCGGTGTTACGTCCGCTGGCTATGATGTTGGTCAACTTGAGCAATCAGGTCGATAAACGAATTGAGCGTAAGGGATACAAATTATCCGTTGAAGAGCTTAGTCAGGCAGTTGAACTGACCGGTGCTGACGCAACGACGGAGGAGAAGGAAATCCTGAAAGGAATTGTTAACTTTAGTAATCTGACTGCTCGTCAAGTGATGCGCGCCCGACTCGATATTTCGGCAGTGGAGGACGATCTGACCTTTTCGGAACTGATGGTCCAGATTAACGCATCGGGCTATTCGCGGGTGCCGGTTCACAAAGAGTCACTGGACCAGATCGAGGGCATACTTTACATCAAAGACCTGCTGCCCCACATTCACGAAGATGACCTGTTTCGCTGGCAGTCACTGGTACGTCCTGCATTTTTCATCCCTGAGAACAAGAAAGTTGATGATCTGTTGCAGGATTTCCAGAAACGACGTGTGCACATGGCTATCGTTGTTGATGAGTACGGAGGAACGCGTGGCCTGGTAACACTGGAAGATATTATCGAAGAAATTTTTGGGGATATCAACGACGAGTTCGATGATGAGACACCCGCTGGCTACCGGCGCGAAGATGAGCGAACCGTAATCGTTGAAGGTAAAGTCCCAATCACGGATGTATGCCGGATTCTGAATGTGGATGCAACGACGTTCGAGGCTGTGCAGGGCGACAGCGAATCGTTGGGCGGTTTACTGCTCGAGTTGTTTAGCCGGTTACCCAAATCCGGTGATCAGACGACCTACGGCGGCTTTACGTTTCACGTATTATCTGCCGACGACAAGCGCATCAATGAAGTTCGGGTAACGAAAGATGACCAGGTTGAAGTGAACTCGTAGAGTGTTCAGCAGGCTATACCCAAAGGCCTTTCCCTTTGTTGTACTCGTTGCCAATACGTTGTATGTCCTCGGCTGAATAGGTCAGGAACTTATTTTCACGAAGCTGGCGCAGTCGTTTCTTTTCGATCCACGACAAATGGCCATCAACCAGTACACCAAACACGATAAGCCGTTCCAGACTCTTTCGCACTTCGATCGGTGCACTGGCCACCTGTTCAACGAAATTACCGGTTAGGGGAGTACTAGTTCGTAGATTGAATCGGTCAACCAGTGTATCTGTCAGCAGGAAATGCGCATAATTGTACTGACGCTTCAGAATGGCCACGTACTGTAACGCTTCCATGATAAGCGGTCGAAACTGTTCGTTATTGCCCCATTCGTCGTGCAGCTCATTAACAAATTCGCGAATCGTGAGGGGAGCCATTACCCTGATCTGCGCTTCGTGTAAAACCTGCCACGAAGCATAGGCATTCCAAACTGCGTAGATGGGCATTCCAGCTAAATCTGTCACCTGCCGGAGCGCAAACCGTCCCAAGAAACGTTTAAGGAAGAACTTCAGGAAAAGAGTACTCAACGCTGCTTTTATGATATTGAGCAGGAAATAAATTGTCAGGCCCCAGCGCGGCATATTCAGGTAGGGGTCAATGCCGAAGCGTAATATACCGCGATTGGTTTTTTCAAGCGCTGCGTCGGCAAGGGCCTGTAGATGACGGTCGTATTGCGCATCGTGAGCGCGTGGAAACTGGCACACCTGCATGATGGCTTTTACCCCCAGCAGATTTAGGCCAACAAGCAGGTTAACTTCAATATAAACCAACAGCAGGCCGTAAAGTGTGGTGATGATCGGGACACTATACGTTGTGCCGAAAAGGACAATTGGCGTATTCTGAAACAGGTCTGGCCAGTGGTATTGGGGAAGGTATAGGAAGACAACACCTAGAACGCCAAGCAAAGCTGATAAGCTCAGGGTCAGTACTTTAGTGCGCCGTATAACGAGGCTTTCAACCGGATTGAGTACATATGGCTCATCCGTCGGATGCGACGTGTCGAGCGCCTGCCTCAGATAACGCATAGCCAGATGGTCTAAGGGACCAAAACTGTTGTTCGGTGGCCGGGTTGACATGCTCGTGATGTAACAGTGGATTTATTTCTACAACTACGGAAGCGGTCGGGTTGTTAGTAAAAAGGCCGAAATCGCGAAAGATCAGCGCACTACACTTAGAACAATCGGCCCAGTGATAATTAGAGCCAGCGTCCAATTTTACCCTCAGTAAATTCAACCGGTAAGGTGCTTTAGTTAAAAAAACTCCTACTTATGTTGACCATGATTCGTATTCTATTCTGCTGTATGATCGTGGGACAGATTCTGGCTCAATCGGTTGCTCCGCCAAAAAAGACGGCAACGCAGAAAGTGCGTGATGAGATGCGAGAAGCAGTTCAGACATTTCTCCAGACCCTAACGCCTGAGCAACGGCAAAAGACCATGTTCCCGTTCGATAACGAGGAACGGTTTAACTGGCATTTTGTGCCCAGAGAGCGAAAAGGGCTGCCCCTCAAACAAATGACTCCCGAGCAGCGACAGGCCGCTATGGCAATGCTCAAAACGGGTTTAAGCGATCAGGGTTACGAGAAAGCAACGGCCATCATCGATATGGAAAACGTATTGCGTGTAATCGATAAGCGGCCACCAAACGATACCTACCGCGATCCGGAAAATTATTCGTTCACCATTTTCGGCGATCCGGAAACGAAAAACCCGTGGAGCTGGCGCATTGAGGGCCATCATCTGTCACTTCAGTTTATGTCGTTGACCGGCAAGGTGCTGGCCCAAACGCCCACGTTTTTTGGCAGTAATCCGGGTGTGCTGCGGCTAGACTCGACAATGGCCGATAAACGCATGGCCAACCCACGCATCGCTGATCTGCCCCAAAAAGGCCGTCAGATATTAAAACAGGAAACAGAACGTGCATTCGCACTGCTGAAAACCCTGAACGCTGACCAGCGTAAAAAAGCTGTGCTCGCAGCCGTGGCTTACCCCGAAATGGTTACCAGCAATCGCCGGAGTGCCGTTTTGGAAAAAATGGATGGCCTGATGCTAGCCGACATGACTGCCGATCAGCGTAAACTATTTCTGGAGTTGTTACAGGTCTACATGAGCAACTACCGGATCACACTAGCGAATCAGCAACTGGCCAAACTGCAAAAATCAGGTTTAGACAGTTTGCGTTTTGGCTGGGCGGGCGATCTTACGCCCGAACTAGGTGAAGGCAAGGGGTGGTATTACCGGATTCATGGGCCGACTATTCTTATCGAGTACGACAACTCACAGACGAATGCGAATCATATTCACACGGTCGTGCGTGATCTGACGAATGATTTCGGTGAAGATCTGCTAAAAGAACATTATAAGGCTACTGCTCACGGAAAGCCCTGATCAGCCACTTGTTTCTATGACGTATGGCGAACATCATCGGCGATAGCATGGCCGCGCGCCCGTCTGACGTTATTGTCGCAGTTTCAGGCATTTCAGCCGGTTTGGCCGCGAAAGAACTGACGCAGTTGAGAGCCGGAAATCTGTAGGTTGACGGTGCCAAATTTATCCAAGACAATAAGCCTGTGAATGATCTAACCCGTCGGGATTTTTTACAGACGACCCTGGGCCTACTGGCAACCATTGGTACAGTGACGGCTTTCCGGTCGGCCAACGAAAAGCCGTTACTGGCCTTTTCGACGCTTGGTTGTCCCAAATGGTCATTGCCCACTATTTTGGATGCGGCTGTCAAAGACGGATACGACGGCTTCGAAATCAGGGGGTTGCAGGGAGAAATGAATTTGATGAAAAGCCCGGCATTTGACAGTCCAGCTCATATCGCCGAAACCCGTCGACTTGTAGCCGATAAAGGATTGAAAATCATCAACTTGGGCACGTCTACCCAGCTCCATCATGCTGACCCTTCGACTCGACAGCGCCATTTGGATGAAGCAAAACGGTTTATTACGCTGGCTGATCAGTTGCAATGTCCTTATGTTCGGGTATTTCCGGACGCGTTGCCTGGGGATCAGAGTCGTAATGCCACACTGGACCGAATTACGCAGGGCCTGATCGAACTGTCCGATTATGCAAAAAAAAGTCAGGTGAGTGTGTTGCTCGAAACACATGGCGATGGGGTTCAGACGCACGAACTAATGCGCCTGATGCAGGGGGCCAGCTCACCCAACGTTGGCCTGATCTGGGATGTGTTCAATATGTGGTCGGTCACTAAAGAACCACCGGCAGGCGTATATGGACAACTGCGGCCCTACATCCGGCACGTCCATGTCAAAGACGCAAAATTGATCGATGGTAAATACCGCTATACCGCGCTTGGACAGGGAGAGTCGCCTATTTTCGAGGCTATTGCTGCGCTGAAAAAAGGCGGATATTCCGGTTATTATAGTTTCGAATGGGAGAAAACGTGGCATCCTGATCTGGAAGAACCCGACGTTGTTTTTCCCCTATATCCCAGCATGTTTGACGAATTTTACCATTCAGGCATCAAATAAGGAAGATAAACGGTTCTACGTATGTAGGCTGGCATCTTTTTCGGTCGACATCTGAAAATAAGTAGACCATTTAACAACTTTTAAGTCTTGCGACGACCAGTTTCGTCGTAATTTGTGAAGATTATTTGTTACCAATTCATGAAGAAACTCCTTATCAGCGCGTCTGTTTGTCTGCTTTCCGGAGCAGCAATGGCGCAGGAAACGCAGTGGTATCTGCGGGATAAAACCGATAGTACAGCCGGTATTAGCGTCGATCGCACGTACCGCGAACTGCTCAAAGATCGCAAAGCCACACCTGTTATCGTTGCCGTGATTGATGGCGGTATCGACACCACCCACGAAGACCTCAAACGGGTACTTTGGGTCAATCCCAAAGAAGTGGCTGGCAATGGCAAAGACGATGATAAAAACGGATACGTGGACGATGTTCATGGCTGGAACTTCATTGGCGGGAAAGACGGCCGCAACGTAAGCTACGAAACGGCTGAAGTAACTCGGCTGTATGCTCAACTTAAGCCAAAATACGACGGTAAGACCCGTTCTTCGTTAAAACCGGATCAGCAGAAAGAATATGATCTGTATGTGAAAACAAAAGCGGAAGTCGAAAAGAATCAGGCGCAGTACAAAGCGCAGTACCAGGGAATCAGCCAGTTTTACGAGCAGTATTCGACAGCGGTTGCTGCGCTAAAAAAGGCGCTTAACGTAACGAAACTGGATACGGTGACTCTACGAAAAGCCGCTGATACGCTCACCGATGCAGCACTCAAACGGCCAATAACGGGTGTTTTACGCCTGTTACGCCAGCAGGGAGCTGCCGATGCCGACGTTGTGACGGAGGAACTCGAAAAAGCAAACGAGCAGCTAAAGTCGCGGGCTGAATACAACTACAATCCGGACTTCGACAGTCGGGCCATCGTTGGCGATAATCCGAACGACATGAACCAGCGTGACTATGGCAATCCCGATATTGCTGGTCCCCGTCCTGATCACGGTACGCACGTGGCGGGAATTATTGGCGCTGACCGGACCAACACGCTTGGCGTCATGGGTATCTCGGACGCGGTTCAGATCATGGGTGTCCGGGCCGTTCCCGACGGCGATGAGCGCGATAAAGACATCGCCAACGCCATTCGCTACGCTGTCGATAATGGCGCGCAGATCATTAACATGAGCTTCGGTAAAGACTATTCGCCCCAACGCAAAACCGTTGAAGATGCGGAGCGGTATGCTCTGTCGAAAGGCGTGTTGATGGTTCATGCGGCAGGCAATGACGGGAAGGACATCGACACCGCTGCCAATTATCCATCACCCCGGTTTATGGATGGCTCGGCAATTCCGAATGTGATCACAGTTGGCGCCAGTGCCAAACCGAACACGGCTGATCTGGTGGCTAGTTTCTCGAACTACGGCAAGCAGAACGTCGATGTGTTCGCGCCGGGTAAAGACATTTACTCTACGGTTCCGGGTAGCAAATATGAGAACAACAGCGGCACAAGCATGGCTTCGCCGGTTGTTGCGGGTGTTGCTGCTGTGTTGAAGTCGTATTTCCCGAAACTGACTTACGCCGATATCAAACGGATCATCGTACAATCGGCGACACCGTATAAAACAAAGGTTCGTAGACCCGAATCGACCGACACCGTTGATTTCGCCACGCTATCAAAAACGGGTGGTATCGTCAATCTCTACGAAGCGGTCAAACTGGCTATTGCCCAGGAAGGCGGCTCGAGCAAGGGGAAGTAGAAACTATTGAATTCGAAAACACAAAGCCAGCTATCGCTAAAGAGCGGTGGCTGGCTTGTTTGATTCTATTGATTAACCTATGTAGAGACGCGATCCCTCGCGTCTCCTATGCGTCAGCCTGTAAGACGCAAAAAATCTATCCGGTCACGAGACACGAAAACCAGTCCGCCGGTGCGATTGCGTTTCTACATTTTTCGGAAACTACACCTGTCCATTTTACGTTGTTCTTTGGAATAAGCCAATGGCAACGTGACTGAAGAAAAAACAGCGGACCGGCGTTCCGGACTTACCGATATTGACCTGACGGGTTACGACCAGATCGAAGTCCTCGGCGCCCGCGAACACAACCTGAAAAATATTGACGTTACGATTCCCCGCAACAAGCTGGTGGTCGTGACTGGCATCAGCGGTAGCGGCAAATCGTCGCTGGCGTTTGATACGATTTACGCCGAAGGCCAACGGCGTTATATGGAGAGTTTTTCGGCCTATGCCCGGTCGTTTATCGGCGATATGGAGCGGCCCGACGTGGATAAAATCAACGGACTAAGCCCGGTGATCTCCATCGAACAGAAAACGACCTCCAAAAATCCGCGCTCGACGGTCGGCACAACAACCGAAATTTACGACTTTCTGCGTCTGCTCTACGCCCGCGCTGGTGAAGCGTATTCGTACCTGACGGGTCGTAAAATGGAACGGCAATCGCAGGATCAGATCATTGATACGATTCTGGAGCAGTATGCCGGACAGAAGCTGACCTTACTGGCCCCGGTCATCAAAAGTCGTAAAGGACACTATCGCGAACTTTTCGTTCAGATTGCCAAGACAGGCTATACCAAAGTCCGGGTCGATGGGGTCGTGCTGGACATTACGCCGAAAATGCAACTGGACCGGTATAAGATTCACGATATCGAAATCGTGATCGATCGGCTCGTGCCAAAAGCGGATGATCGCTACCGGTTGAGCCAGTCAGTGCAAACGGCTATAAAGCAGGGTAAGGGTGCCATGCAGATGCTGGACGGAGAAGGGCAGCTGGTCTATTTCTCGCAGAATCTGATGGACCCCGAATCGGGGATTAGCTACGACGAACCGTCGCCGAATTCATTCTCATTTAACTCGCCTTACGGTGCCTGCCCGGTTTGTAATGGATTGGGTGTTGTCGAGGAAATTACCGAAGAGTCGGTGATTCCGGACAAGTCATTAAGTATCAGTCGCGGTGCTATTGCACCATTGGGTGAGTACCGGGAGCTGTGGATTTTTAAGGAAATCGAAGCGATCCTGAAAAAATATAAACTTAACCTGACGACACCCGTAGCCAAGTTTCCGGACGATCTGCTTCACGCGCTGATGTATGGAACGGAAGACGAAGCGGTTATCCCAAAGAAAGATTCAGGTAAGGATGAGCCCTATAATTTCAAATTCGAGGGTATCGTCAATTTTTTGAAGCGGCAGCAGGAAAACAGCACCGATAAGATTCAGGAGTGGCTCAAGGACTTTATGGTCGTGAAAACCTGCCCCGAATGCGACGGTGCGCGACTCAAAAAAGAATCGCTGTTCTTTAAAATCGACCAGAAAAATATCTCTGAACTGGCCCGCATGGACATTTCGGAATTGACCAACTGGTTCGATGGCGTAGAGAGTCGCCTGACCGATCGCCAGAATATAATCGGGAAAGAAATTCTGAAAGAAATTCGCAAGCGTATTGGCTTCCTGCTAGACATCGGACTGGATTACCTCACGCTTGATCGGTCGCTGCGCACCTTATCGGGGGGCGAAGCGCAACGCATTCGCCTAGCTACGCAAATCGGGACGCAACTGGTTGGTGTACTGTATATTATGGATGAACCCAGTATCGGACTCCACCAACGCGATAACGTCAAGCTGATCGATTCACTTAAGAATCTGCGTGATCTGGGCAACACCGTACTGGTCGTTGAGCATGATAAGGACATGATGCTCGAATCGGATTTTATTCTAGACATTGGTCCCGGTGCAGGACGACACGGCGGTCAGGTTGTCAATCAGGGAACGCCCGGCGAGTTTCTGAACAATACGTACAGTGGTGTGGCAGGCAGCAGTACCACATCGGACTATCTGAGCGGACGACGCGCTATTGAAGTGCCAACCGAACGGCGTAAGGGTAATGGTAAGTTTCTGATTATCAAGAATGCAACGGGCCACAATCTCAAGAATGTGACGCTCAAGTTGCCGCTTGGTCGCATGGTTACCATTACGGGTGTGTCGGGTAGCGGCAAATCATCGCTGATTCACGAAACGCTGTTCCCGGTTCTGAATCGCCATTTCTATAAGTCCAAGCGCGAACCGCTGCCGTTCAAAACGGTGGATGGCCTGGAGCATCTGGATAAAGTGATTGAGGTCGATCAGTCGCCGATTGGTCGCACACCGCGCTCAAATCCAGCAACGTACACGGGCATGTTCTCCGAAATCCGGACGCTTTTTGCCGAACTTGCCGAAGCTAAAATTAGGGGTTACAAACCTGGCCGGTTCTCGTTCAACGTAAAAGGCGGACGCTGTGAGGATTGTGAAGGCGCAGGCATGAAGAAAATCGAGATGGAGTTTCTGCCCGATGTACACGTCATGTGCGAGACTTGCAAAGGCAAACGCTTCAACCGGGAAACGCTGGAAGTGCGCTTTAAGGGTAAATCAATCGCCGATGTGCTCGACATGACCGTGGAACAGGCGCTGGACTTTTTTGCCAGCCAGCCCAAAATTCTGCGTAAAGTAACAACGCTGAACGACGTTGGCTTAGGCTATATTACGCTTGGTCAGCACGCGACGACGCTATCGGGTGGTGAAGCGCAACGCGTCAAACTTGCCGAAGAACTGTCGAAGAAAGACACGGGTAAGACGCTGTATATTCTCGATGAACCGACTACGGGTCTGCATTTCCAGGATATTGCTCACCTGCTCGACGTACTGAATAAACTAGCCAATAAGGGTAATACGGTGCTGATCATCGAACACAACCTGGATGTCATCAAGGTATCCGACCACCTGATTGACCTCGGCCCGGAGGGTGGTAACAAAGGTGGTTATATTATCGCCGAAGGCACCCCTGAGAAAGTGGCAGAGGTGAAAGGAAGCTATACGGGTAAGTTTCTGAAGATGGAACTGGCGGGGTAACGATCGGTAAAAGCTGTTATCTTCGCTGCTCATAAAAACAGCCTGAGAAATAGATTTATGCGTAACCCCTTCTTTTACATTTTACTACTTGTGCTGGTCGTTCTCGACGGCTGGCTGGTGTCACACCCCAATCTGATTGGTCAGGCTGGGGTGTTCTTTTTTGATTATACTTATCTCGAAACATTCCCGAAGGCATTGGGAACCGTGTCGATTGTGGTCGGTGTATCGTTGCTCATTGCCTGGCTTATAGGGCGCTTGAGCCAGCCGGTGGCCATCGGTATTACCGTTGCGCTACTGGCCGCATCGGTATACTACCTATTTCAGAGCTTCACCCAGTACAATACGGGTATTTATAAGTTGACGGGTGCTGGCTTCCGGGCTGGTGCGATCCTTCTGCCGGGGTTGATTGTCCTTGTGTTCGGCGAGGCCCTGCTTCGGCGGTTGCGGTCGTGATCGTATTCGGTAGAAAATAGACAAAGTCAGGCCTTACGCGCGCTGGCCGGATTGCGTATGGACGAACATAAAACCTGAACACAATGACGTTGACTACTGTCTGGGCTAAGCTCTGGTTTGTCCCATGTTTTTTTATGATGCTGTTGTGCAGGCCAAGTCAGAGCTTGGCCCAGACGTATTTGCTTCGGCCCGATCGTATTTTTGATGGAGAGACCACCCACGAAGGGTGGGTCGTACGGGTAAAAGGCGATAAAATCGAAGCGGTTGGATCGGCTAATTCAGTTGCCGCCGATGGGGCTGAAGTTGTTGACCTGAAAGGCCAGACCCTGGTTCCGGGTCTGATTGAGGGGCATTCGCATTTGCTGCTGCATCCTTATAACGAAACGCCCTGGGACGATCAGGTTCTGAAAGAAGCTCGTTCATTGCGGGTAGCCCGAGCGACAGTTCACGCGGAAAAAACGTTGCTGGCGGGCTTCACCACCGTGCGCGATCTTGGAACAGAAGGCGCTGATTATGATGATGTGGGCCTTAAGCAAGCCATCAATCAGGGCATTATTCCTGGTCCACGCATGATCGTGGTGACGCGGGCGCTGATTGCTACCGGTAGTTACGGACCGAAAGGGTTCAGTACGGACATCGATGTGCCACAGGGTGCCGAAGAAGCGGACGGACACGATGCGTTGATTCAGGCCGTTCGGCGGCAGATCGGAAAAGGGGCTGATGCCATAAAAATCTACGCTGATTATCGCTGGGGGCTCATGGCCGAAGCGCGTCCGACGTACACCGTTGACGAGATCAAGCTTATTGTGGAAGTGGCAAAAAGCAGCGGTCGGGGGGTGGTTGCCCATGCCAGCACGGCTGAGGGAATGCGACGGGCTATTGTGGGCGGTTGTGAAACCGTAGAACATGGCGACGCCGGGACACCTGAAATCTTTGCGTTGATGAAACAACACGGTACGGCGCTTTGCCCGACGCTGGCAGCCGGTGATGCCGTCAGTCAATACCGGGGCTGGAAAAAAGGACAGGAGCCGGAACCCGACCGGATCAAACAAAAACGGGTAACTTTCAAACAGGCGCTCGACGCGGGTGTCACGATTTGTGCCGGTGGTGATGTAGGCGTTTTCAGTCACGGTGATAATGCCCGTGAACTGGTTATGATGGTCGATTATGGCATGAAGCCGCTTGATGTGCTGCGCTCGGCTACGTCTGTCAATGCCGATGTGTTTCACCTCGCTAACCGGGGGCGGCTAAAGGCTGGCCTGCTGGCCGACCTGGTAGCTGTGGAAGGCGATCCAACAAAAACGATTGCCGATCTACACCGTGTTAAGACCGTGATGAAAGGTGGAATTTTCTATAAGCGATAGACAAAAACTAATTGCGCTTTTTGCCTGTTACATTTTAATACAAACGTAATACGCCTTTTTTCACATAATTTCATCCGCCGTTTAGGTTTTTGGGTTAATTTCGCCCGGCATGGGGGTACCCGGCATGGACTTGCCCCGACGCTCGACAAGCCGCTAACCCGTTATTTCTGAATTACTCTACCCTGATTTTTTGTATGGCCAACACTGCTGAACTTACTGTCGATGGTAAATCGTACCAATTCCCGACATTTGAAGGAACGGAACACGAAAAAGCCTTCGATATCTCTAACCTCCGTGACCAAACCGGCTACGTTACCTTAGACCGGGGCTATAAAAATACTGGTGCCACGAAGAGCGCCATCACTTTTCTGGACGGTGAGGAAGGTATCCTGCAATATCGGGGGTACTCAATCGAAGACTTAGCTGCAAAAGCGTCGTTTCTGGAAGTTGCGTACTTGCTCATTTATGGTGAACTGCCTGATAAAGAGCAGTATGCTAAATTTGAAACGTCCATTCGTCGGCATACCTTAGTCAATGAGGATATGCGGAAAATCTTCGACGGTTTTCCGGTAAGTGCCCATCCAATGGCTGTCTTATCGTCGTTGGTGAGCGCCATGAGTGCTTTCTATCCCGATTCTCAGGACGAAAAAGGCGATGTTGATCGGCACATCGTTCGGTTGTTGGCTAAATTACCGACAATTGCTACGTGGTCGTATAAACGTTCGCTGGGGCATCCGACCAATTACCCCAAAAATAATCTTGACTACATTCCGAACTTCCTGAATATGATGTTCGCGCTGCCGGTCGAAGACTATAAGGTAGATCCGGTTGTGGCCGAAGCCCTGAACGTTCTGCTCATTCTTCACGCCGATCACGAACAGAACTGTTCCACATCAACTGTTCGGTTGGTTGGTTCATCGCAGGCCAATATTTACTCGTCTATCTCGGCGGGCGTTAGCGCCTTGTGGGGTCCTCTGCATGGTGGAGCCAACCAGGAAGTGATTGAAATGCTCGAAGCAATCAAAGCCGATGGGGGCGATGTGAGCAAATACGTTGAGATGGCTAAAAATGCGAAAACGACGGGATTCCGTCTGTTTGGCTTTGGTCACCGCGTCTACAAAAACTTCGATCCCCGTGCCAAGATCATCAAGAAAGCGGCTGACGACGTGTTGAGCAAGCTGGGCGTCAATGATCCGGTTCTGGAAATTGCAAAAGGTCTGGAAGAAGCTGCGCTGAACGACGAATACTTCGTATCGCGCAAACTGTATCCGAACGTCGATTTCTATTCGGGAATTATCTACCGCGCACTGGGCATTCCAACGAACATGTTTACCGTTATGTTCGCCATTGGTCGGTTACCGGGCTGGATCGCGCAGTGGAAAGAAATGCGTGAACAGAAGGAACCGATCGGTCGTCCTCGTCAGATTTATACCGGTGCTACGCTGCGGGAATTCAAATCGATCGACGAACGCTAAGAAAGGTGAGCTGATTTACAGGATCATAAACTAGTTGTAAAAGGCGTCTGGAAGCTTCCAGACGCCTTTTGTCATGTTGTTGCGGGAAAGGTGTGCGAATCACAAATGGGTCATTGCCGGAACAAGGACAATAGCTGGCATAAGTGATTACCAACGGGAGGTTTATTTCTTAGAACGTTAATAAACCGACGTCAACGCACCCAGCATAAACAGAACAGCGCTAAAGCCATACATCATACTGAGCAAAAGACACTTCAAAATGGTTTTAGACCAGGATTGGTTATATACCCGTTTAAGCGATAGCAAAAAATAGAACCAACTGATCCAGAATGTCCATAGCAGCACAGACGATGTAACCTTCGGGCTGGTAACGTAGGTAGTCAGCAGTGCCATTGAGAACAGCAGAAAGAGGACCATGTGAATATGAACCGAAAAAATCAAGTGTTCGTAGTAGTAACGTCCGCGCCGGAAGTAGAAAAGCAGCAGGAGAATGGCAACGAACGGCATCAGTACGAACATCACCACGGAAAGATTCTTAGTGATCGAGTGTATCAGTTCATGCGTATTTTCCCCCTTTCCCAGATGTGAGAACTTACCCTGTCGCTGATAGAATTTTCGCATGAACCAGTTTGGCTTACTGCCATCTGCCCGAATAAGCGAATCGATCTGCGCATCGGACATGTGGCTCAATTTCTCCTCGTATTTTTCTCTCTCTTCTTCGGTTTTGAAGTTTTTACCCATCATAGAAGAAAAATCCGTCGATACGATCGATACCATTGGGTCCTTAGGCACAAGAGCGATTAACTCACGAAGCTTGGTTCGGTTCGAGTCCGCCAACGGCACGTCATCTTGCGTCAGCAAAGAGTCCAGTTGATGTGGCTGTAGACGTTTAAGACGACGGGCGACCCGTGCCAGCCCCTCTTTAGAAAATGTCGTATTCAGGTTGATTTTTTTGCCCAGTTTATACAGGCCACGGCTACGTAGCAGACTTTTATTGTTGATCAGATCACTCAAATCGATCTTTAGTATTCCATTCGTGTCAGTTGTATCACCGTCTGATCGCTTGTCAGATGTACCGTATATCGCTTTCATACCCTCTTCCAACTGGTGATCAGCAAACTTGCCAACCAGAAAGAAAAAGATAACGCTCACAAAAACGTACAATCGGGCCGGTGGCACATAACGGGCTCGTTTGCCTTCCAGAAATTCGGCGGTCATCTTGCCCGGACGGGTGAAGATCGCTTTTAACGAGTTCCACAGTTTGTTATCGAAGTGAGTGATGCTCTCGACAAACTCATAAAAAATATGGCCCAGGGGCAGTTTGACTTCGTGGTTCTCCTGCCCGCAGGTTGGACAGAAATTGTCGTTTGGGCCAAGATCTGTTCCACAGTTTGGACAGACGGAAAGCTTGTTATGATGATCGGACGTTGCTGTGTAGCTTGGTTGGGGTTGTGTACCAGCCGGGCCATATATCGGTGGGTGGGGAGCGGACGAACTGATCTTGCGGTAGGTTCAGCTATCTGATAATCGGTTCGTCCCTGTTGTGTCGCTGCAAAAATAAAAAAAGAGGTGGCTGAGAAAACCCAACCACCTCTTTCACTATAAAATAACAGGAATTAATCGTCGATTTCACCTTCATCGTCAGCAGCAGTGGCTGCCAGAACAGGATCAACCAGAGCTTCATCGTCTTCCGAAATTTTGGCCCGGATTTTACCTTCCAGTTCAGCCATTAGTTCAGGATTGTCGAGCAACAACTCTTTAACGGCGTCGCGTCCTTGCGCCAACCGGCTGGTTCCGTATGAGAACCACGATCCCGATTTCTTAACGATTTCCATTTCGACGGCCAAATCAAGTATTTCACCAACTTTAGAAATACCCTGACCATACATGATGTCAAACTCAACAACTTTGAACGGCGCTGCGAGTTTGTTTTTAACGACCTTCACCTTCGTGCGGTTACCAACGATGTTGTCAGCACCTTCTTTGATCTGGCCAATACGACGAATATCAATCCGCACCGAAGCGTAGAATTTCAGCGCGTTACCACCCGTCGTTGTTTCGGGGTTACCAAACATCACACCGATCTTCTCACGAAGCTGGTTGATGAAAATACAGCAGCAACCCGTCTTGTTGATCGTACCGGTCAATTTCCGTAACGCCTGCGACATTAACCGGGCTTGCAGACCCATTTTGCTTTCGCCCATCTCGCCTTCAATTTCAGCTTTTGGAACGAGAGCGGCAACGGAGTCAATAACGATGATATCAATAGCGCCTGAGCTGATCAAATGCTCAGCAATTTCGAGCGCTTGCTCACCGTTGTCAGGCTGCGAGATCAGAAGATTTTTTGTATCGATACCCAGCTTTTCAGCGTAGACGCGGTCGAACGCATGTTCTGCATCGATAAATGCGGCCAGACCACCTGCTTTTTGCGCTTCAGCAATGCAGTGCAGCGTCAGGGTCGTTTTACCTGACGATTCCGGACCATAGATTTCAACGACGCGGCCACGGGGCATTCCACCGGTGCCTAAAGCTAAATCAAGACCCAATGAACCCGTCGAAATGACAGGAATATCGATGACCTTGGTTTCGCTCAAGCGCATCACTGTGCCCTTACCGAACGCTTTATCTAATTTCTCAATAGTTGTTTGAAGGGCCTTTAGCTTGTTGTCATTAGCAGATGCCGTGGCTTGCGCCGTATCTGATTTTGCCATGTTGGGATGGTTGTTTTAAACAGATAAAATTAACCAAAAAGGGCCGGATTACCAAACGGTTTTTTGAAATAATTGAGGGGGTAAAAGCGCAGAAAACAGACCAGCTTTGGTCATGGCAGCTAAATAATTAATAAAACCAATAACAAAAAAGTGTTTACTTATTTCTTTTGGCAGATTGGTCAATTTTCCACTCCGAATTAACTTGGTTGATCGCTAGCAATACTGGCTTTTCTTCGACGGATTTGGATTCATACGGATGGTTAACGGCCAGATTACTAGCTGATCAAAGAATAAAAAAAGCGGACGCATCCACGATGGATGCGTCCGCTTTTTCTGGTCACTCAACAGGGCGATTACAACAACGAGTCAGCCGTTGCAGGTTGCTGTTGTGGCTGCGTTTGCTGGGGTTGCTGCTGCGGGGTAGTCTGCTGCGGCTGACCACCTGGATAGCCCGGATTTGTACCGTAAGGCATTGGGGGAGCCCCGATCGATTCTACGTGTGTGATGTAGTATTTGGTTTCACCGTTCCACGGGAATCTCAGGATCTTTTCCTCGTAGTGAAGCGTGACGCGCTGACCGGTTTTTACCGCATCCGTAATCTGTTTGGCCACGGCTTCATCTTTAACAGAAAAGTCGAAATACTGGGGTGTCAGCGAGCCCGTTTCGCCGGAGAAACCACCAACGTTCAATACGCCTTCGTACGTTTTGAACATGTAGCCCCGTCGGCTGAACTTTGAAATTGTTCCGGCTCGTTCGCCATCACTGAAGCTCCAGCCGGTAAGTGCATAGAGAACCCCAAAAACAACTAATAAGAATAGCAGGAAGTATAGTAACCCTCGCATGATTTGGTTCGTTAAGTTGCAGTTTGTGCCGTGTAAATAGACAAATTTTTTGAACAAGTTCAGAAAACAGAACGGAGTCGGGCTGAAATTGTTCCGAAAGACGCTATTCGTACTAAATAGAAACGAATGAACCGACCCTGGTGACCAGATCAAATCACTTTGCCCGTATCGCAATAACCGGATCGAGACGGGACGCTGAAAAGGCCGGAATGATCCCTGATAAAATCCCGATGATACTCGATACGCCCAGGCCCAGCGTAATGTTTCCGGCGGTCAGATGCAGTTCCAGGGTGCCCAGCTGAATGAACGACAGCAGATACACCAGCGCAATACCCGCCAGACCACCTACCAGGCTTAACAGCACGGCTTCGAATAAGAACTGAAAGAGAATGAAGTAATTCTTGGCGCCCAACGATTTCTGAATACCGATTATGTTGGTTCGTTCTTTCACACTGACGAACATGATGTTGGCGATCCCAAAACCGCCGATCAGAATTGAAAAGCCGCCGATGACCCAGCCGGCGGTCGTTAATACGGCAAAAATGGCACCAATGAATTTGAAAAGAGCTTCCGGCCGATTGATGGCAAAATTGTCGGTCTGGGTCGGTTTCAGGCTGCGACGGGCGCGCATAATACCCCGTATTTCACCTTCCAAGTCTTCCAGGCCGGGATCGGTGTCGTAGCCTTTGACGAAGATGCTGATGCTTGGATTGAGGGATTGAAACAGCTTGGCATACGTGGTATAGGGAATCAGGCAGCGTCGGTCCACGTTACCGCCAACCTCCAGAATACTCGCTCCCTTTTTCTCCTGAACCCCGATCACGATGAAATTAAGCCCGGCCACTTTCATCGTCTGCCCGACCGCGATCTGATTCGGAAACAGGTTTTCGGCCACTTCAGCCCCCAGAATGACCGCGTTGCGGGAGCCATCCTGTTCCTGTGCTGTGAAATAGCGACCAGTTGCCAGAACGACATCGGTAACGCGGTTATAGTCCATCGTCACGCCCGATATCCGACAGGGCATACTGTTGTTACCATTCTTGACTGTTACACCGCCCTTGCCGCCCGCAGCCGCCACGGCATCGGCATTTTCGAGGTGTTCGTTCAGGTAGCGAAAATCGGAATACGTTAATTCAGGACGCTGGAAGTATTTCCACCATTGATAGGGACCATCGAAAGTCCAGGGGAGCTTCTGAACATAAAGCGAATTATTCCCCAGCACATTTATACTTTCCTTGATATTTCGTTCCAGCGAGTCGACCAGGGTAAATACCGCAATAATCGCAAAGATACCAACTGTTACGCCCAGCAGCGAAAGCGTCGTCCGAAGGAGATTTGACCGCAGTGCCTGCCACGCAAACCGAAAACTTTCAAATACCTGACGAAGAAACTGCATGGTGCTTTTATAATTCTGGCCGATCTGATCTACTCAGCGTAACAAAGAAAGAAATAAAACGGATTCTTATCCAGGCATTTTGGACGAGCATACCATTCTGCCGGACAAATGGTTGATGCCAGTCCGCGATAGACCTGCGTTTGAGACCGTTGTTCCCCACGGCTACGCTATCGGAATGCGCATTTTTTGTAGTTTAGTGGTTTACAACCGCCTAGCCGCAATGCTACATGAAAAAAAATAGTACGTATTATCCGTTACTGATCGCTTTCTTCGCTATTGCTTCCTGCAAAACGCAGGCACCATCAACAACTGCCAGTACGAAGGTAGAACAGAGTCAGGGTGTTTACCAATACCGTGACGAAGACGCAGCCGTTAAACCGTTCTTCTCCGATCGTCAGGGGTTTATTGGGCGCAATGGCATGGTTGCCTCAGCGCATCCCGAAGCGTCTCAAGTGGGGCTGGACATTCTAA